>JBGSVY010000118.1:0-8642 GCA_041752715.1 Hyphomonas sp. | reverse complement strand
ATGCCGACCCGCCATTCCCGGCCCCGGACCCCGATCTGCCCGGCGCCGTCCTGACTGAAGAACAGGCCGCCGCCGCCGGCACGCTGCGCGCGGGAATCAAGGCGCGTGGCTTCGGCGCCTACCTGCTGGACGGCGTGACCGGGTCCGGCAAGACCGAAGTCTATTTCGAGGCGATCGCGGAAGCCCTCAGGGCAGACCCCGATGCCCAGGTGCTCGTCCTGTTGCCCGAAATCGCGCTGACACAGGCGATCCTCGCCCGCTTCGAGACCCGCTTCGGCGCCGCCCCCGCAGGCTGGCATTCCGGCCTCAGCCAGAAAGAACGCCGCCGGGCCTGGCGCGAGGTCGTGCATGGCCGCGCCCGCATCGTCATCGGGGCCCGGTCAGCCCTGTTCCTGCCATTCCGCAGGCTGAAACTGATCATCGTCGATGAGGAACATGACACGAGTTTCAAGCAGGAGGACGGGGTCAGCTACCATGCCCGCGACCTCGCAGTGATGCGCGCCAAGCTGGAGGAGGGCACCGTCATCCTCGCTTCGGCAACCCCGGCACTTGAAACCATGGTGAATGCGGAAGCGGGCCGTTACGTCTGGCTCAAACTTTCAGCGCGTCCGGGTGCGGCGCGCCTACCGGGGATCGAACTGGTCGACCTTCGCCGGGCGCCGCCGGAGAGCGGACGCTGGCTCAGCCCATACCTCGTCCACGCCATCAATGAGACGCTCGCCGGAGGCGAGCAGACCCTCCTTTTCCTGAATCGCCGTGGCTATGCCCCGCTCGTCATTTGCAAGGCCTGCGGTGAACGCCTCAAGACGCCCGGCACGGAGAATTGGCTGACCGAGCATCGCTATACCGGGCGGCTTGTGTGTCACGTGACCGGCTATTCGATCCCGAAACCAGCCACCTGTCCGCATTGCGGCGCAGCTGACTCGCTCATCGGTGTCGGACCGGGGGTCGAACGTGTGGCCGAAGAGGTGCGTGTCCTTTTTCCGAAGGCGCGGATTGAAATATTCTCGTCGGACACGACGCAAGGCGGCGAAGCAACGCGCAGTCTCGTCCAGCGGATGGAAGACGGACTGATCGACATCCTCGTCGGCACGCAGATCGTCGCGAAGGGGCACAATTTCCCGAATCTCACGCTTGTCGGTGTGGTCGATGCCGATAGCGGCTTGAAAGGCGGCGACCTGCGGGCCGGGGAGCGCACTTACCAGCTGCTCAGCCAGGTTGCAGGCCGGGCTGGCCGCGCCGAACGCCCGGGCCGGGCGCTCGTGCAAACTTATGCCCCGGACAACCCCGCCATGCTTGCCCTTGCGGCCTATGACCGGGATGGCTTTCTACAGGTCGAACGGGATGTGCGTGCAGAGCTCGGCCTGCCGCCCTTTGGACGGCTTGCGGCGCTGGTTCTCTCGGCGCTTTCGGCCGAAGCGGTGGACGACATCGCCCGCACGGTTTCGGCGCTTGCACCAAATGCCGAGGGAGTGGACATTTTCGGGCCGGCTCCAGCGCCGCTCAGCGTTTTGCGCGGGCGCCACAGACGCCGGTTTCTGATAAAAAGTCCGCGAAGCGTCGATCTGTCGGCCTACATGGCGGCGTGGGCCGGGCGCGTCAAACTACCGGCGCAGGCCCGTCTCTCGATTGATATCGATCCTTATTCCTTTCTGTAAGGCGCCCCTTGGGCGACTGCCGATCGCGCTTAAGTCCATGAAGCCGACACCTTGGCCGGACTTCGGGCCCCGCGTGCGCGCAAGGGAGACAATATGGGCGACCATGAACACGCCTTGGGGATGGGTCCCTCGCCAGCCTACCGGCTCTGGTGCCGGAAATGGGGCTTCAGGGTTGGCAGCGACAAAACCCCGGCCGAGCGCAATGTCGAGCTCGACTGGTGTCACGTCCATCTGCCCACCTGGAACCTCATTCGTTCGATTTATCCGGACCCCGCCTCACTGCTCGAAGAAGTCAGTTTGGGGCGTATGGATTCCAGCGCCATTGCCGACCCGACATGTCGGGCGGCGGCTGAGGGGTTAGAAGAAGGATTCCTCAACTGCGATGATTCCCTGCCTGCCAGACGGACATTCACCGCCTTCCTGTCCGGACTGACGCGCCCGCACTATCGCGTGGTGATCGGTGACACATACGTTCACGCCAAGTCGATCACGCGAGCGCTTGTGCGCGTGCATCATTCCCGAACGGATTGGATCCGCGATCCCGCAGACTGGCGCCCGCCCAAACGCGAAAACGCGATGTTCGTGGTCCGCGACCTCATACACTTCGTGTTCGATGAACATAACGACGTGCCCTGTCTCATCGATAGCGCCTGGTGGATGGACGGCGCCCAGCCGCGACTTTGGCGGGAAGCGTTCATTCGGCTGGGGAAAGGGGCAAGCCCATCCGAGTGCGCGCTGCCAGCGCCCCTGACGCGCCGTGGCGGTCACTTTTTCCGGAAGGCTCCGGTCACGCTCTTACCCCAGCAAGGGCTGCGTTGGGCGCAGGTCAAGGCGCTTGGCGGCAGCGACGACCTCGCAATGAACGTGGCTGTTTCCCGGCTTGCCGAGATGACCGGACACGATGAATTCTGGTCGTCGGCGTTACGATTTCTCGTGGCCCATCCAGATATACCGCCGCATCAAGTCGGACCCGTTATCGACTACTTCAGGTCCCGAACGCCGCCATTGGGGCGAGACGCCACTTACAGTTTGAAGGGGCGAACGGTCGCAAGCGTCCTGCGGGGCATGGAGGAGTGGCACCGTGGGTTGCACCTCGCCCGTCCGCCCGAGCTGCGCGACGCGTACGAGCAGTCCCTCGGGCCGGTCCGGCCGTCCAGGCCGTTTGCGCGTGTTGCAGGGGGCATGATCATCCTGTCGCCCGAGGCAACGGGCGCAGGAGAGGTGTGGGTCGTGCGGCAATTGCTGACGGCGGCGGAACTGGCGCAGGAAGGGAGCGACCTGAAGCATTGCGTTGCGACCTATGCGCGTCATTGCGAGCGTGGACTCCTGAGTATCTGGTCGCTTGACCGGGAGGGTGGCGGCCCGGTCGAAGCAAGGTTGACATTAACCCTGACGCCGGATGGCCGGGTAACGGAAGCGCGCGGCCTTCAGAATCGATTACCGCACCCGCACGAAACACCGCTGATCGAAGCCTTTGCAAAAGCGGCCGCGAAACGACCAGGGCCTTAACCGCCACACCCTCCAATGTCCGGCCACTTCGCCGCAGACTGTCACGGGATCGCCATGTTGTCAGGCTGATTTTAGGGTGCTAAGCGGCGCAGGGTTTCGCTGGGGCGTGCATCACGTGCGCGTCTCCGAACGCCCTTCCCGGCGCCTGATGCGGCGTCTCTTGTCCGACGGAAAACCCACCCTTGGCTGCAACAACAGTGACCCGAGCGAGTGAAGCGGCGAAACGGTACGCCAATGCGCTGTTCCAACTGGCGCAGGATTCTGCGTCGCTTGCGACAATCCAGAAGGAATACAAGGCATTCGCCGTCATGGTGAAAAGCTCGAAGGATCTCCGCGTTCTTCTTGATTCCCCAGCCTTCAGCCGCGCCGACAAGATTGCAGCGATTGGCGAAATCGCGAAGAAGGCAGGCTTTTCGCCACTCTTCGGCAAGTTTCTCGGTGCCATGGCGGCCAATGGCCGTTCCAGGGATATCCTCGGTGCCGAATCAGCCTTCGACGAACTTTATGCGGCACAGCGCGGCGTCAAACGCGCGCTCGTCCGTACCGCCAAGCCCATGAGCGAGGCCGAATCCAGCCGCATGACTGCGCTGCTCGCCAAGCTGGTTGGCGGCGAAGTTGAACTCTCCAGCGAGGTCGATGCCTCGCTGATCGGCGGCATCCAGCTGCGCATCGGCTCACAGCTCGTCGATGCCAGCATTGCTGCAAAACTTGATCGCATGAACACCGCCATGAAGGGAGCATAAGTCGCTCGATGGATATTTCACCCGCAGAAATTACAGGCATCCTTAAGTCCCAGATCGAGAATTTCGGCGTCGAAGCCGAAGTTTCGGATGTCGGCCAGGTGCTGTCCGTCGGCGACGGTATCGCCCGCGTTTACGGCCTCGACAGCGTGCAGGCTGGCGAACTCGTCGAGTTCGATGGCGGCATCAAGGGCATGGCCCTGAACCTCGAGCGCGACAATGTCGGCGTCGTGATCTTCGGCTCGGACTCGGGCATCAAAGAGGGCGACACGGTCAAGCGGACGTCGGAGATCGTCTCCGCGCCAGTCGGCAAGGGCCTCCTCGGCCGCGTCGTGAACCCGCTCGGGGAACCGATTGATGGCAAGGGGCCGCTCAAGGATGTGGCTGGGCGTTCGCGCGTGGATGTCAAGGCGCCGGGCATTATCCCCCGCAAGTCCGTTCACGAACCGATGATGACCGGCATCAAAGCCATCGACGGGATGATCCCGGTCGGCCGCGGCCAGCGCGAACTGATCATCGGCGACCGTCAGACCGGCAAGACCGCCGTCTGCATCGACACGATCCTCAACCAGAAGGCCACCAACGCCGCGGCAAAGTCGGATAAGGACAAGCTGTTCTGCGTCTACGTCGCCATCGGCCAGAAGCGCTCGACCGTGGCGCAGGTCGTCAAGACGCTCGAGGAGCGCGGCGCGCTCGACTACACGATCGTGGTTTCTGCCACCGCGTCCGAACCGGCACCGCTGCAATACCTTGCTCCGTTCACCGGCTGCGCCATGGGCGAGTGGTTCCGCGACAACGGTATGCACGCCTTGATCATCTATGATGACCTCTCAAAGCAGGCGGTTGCCTATCGCCAGATGTCCCTGCTGCTGCGCCGCCCGCCGGGCCGCGAAGCCTATCCGGGCGACGTGTTCTACCTCCACTCGCGCCTCCTGGAGCGCGCCGCCAAGCTCGGCGACGCGGCGGGCAATGGTTCGTTGACGGCGCTGCCGATCATCGAGACGCAGGCGAACGACGTGTCGGCCTACATCCCGACCAACGTGATCTCGATCACCGACGGCCAGATCTTCCTCGAAACCGACCTGTTCAACTCCGGTATCCGCCCAGCTGTGAACGTGGGCCTGTCGGTCTCCCGCGTGGGATCTGCGGCGCAGACCGGCGCGATGAAGAAGGTCGCCGGCTCGATGAAGGGTGAACTCGCCCAGTACCGCGAAATGGCCGCCTTCGCGAAGTTCGGCTCGGATCTCGATGCCGCCACCCAGCGTCTGCTCAATCGCGGCGCCCGCCTCACCGAACTCCTGAAGCAGCCGCAATACTCGCCGCTGTTGATGGAAGAGCAGGTCGTCGTGATCTATGCCGGTACGCGCGGCTATCTCGACAAGATTGACCTCAAGGACGTCACACGCTTTGAGCGGGACCTGCTTTCTCACTTGCGCGGGTCGAAACAGGATCTCCTGGGTAAGATCCGCGACGAGAAGAAGCTGACGGAGACAATCGAGGCCGAGATCAAGACGACGCTCGATGGTTTCCTCGCGAAGTTTGCCTGATGCGTCATCAATATCTTCCTTTTGCAGCATAGGGCCGGCTGACCGATGCCGAGTTTGAAAGACCTGAAGACGCGGATCGCGAGCGTGAAATCCACGCGCAAGATCACCAAGGCCATGCAGATGGTGGCCGCCGCGAAGCTGAAGCGTGCGCAGGATGCTGCGACAGCTGCGCGCCCCTATGCCGTGCGAATGGCTGCGGTGCTCGCCAATCTCGCCGGTTCGGCCGATACGAGTGGTCCGAAGCTGCTCAGCGGGACGGGCAAGGACGAGACACACCTGATCGTCGTGATGACGGCGGAGCGGGGCCTTGCCGGCGGCTTCAACGCCTATGTCGTCAAGCTGGCCCGGCAGAAAATCCTGGCGCTGAAGGCTCAGGGCAAGACTGTGAAGGTCTTGACGATCGGCAAGAAGGGGCGCGAACAGCTCTTTCGGGAATATTCCGACTTGATGACCGGCCATGTCAGCCTTTCGGATGTGAAAGGCGGCGACTTTACGGGAGCGGCCATCGGCGTCGGTCAGATGTTGACGCGCAGTTTTGAGGCCGGCGAGTTCGACGTTGCGACGCTTGTCTATTCCCAATTCAAGAACGTGCTGACCCAAGTTCCAACCGCCCAGCAACTGATCCCTGCCAAAGCGCCGGATGACGCACCGAAAATCGATCTCGACGGCGCGACGTATCGCTATGAGCCGTCTGAAGATGCGATCCTCGAGACGATATTGCCGCGCTACATAAACACCCAGATCCTGTCGGCGATCCTGGAAAGCGCCGCCGGCGAACAGGCGAGCCGGATGACTGCCATGGACAACGCCACGCGCAATGCCGGCGACATGATCGGACGGTTGTCGCTACAATATAACCGCGCCCGTCAGGCCCAGATCACCAAGGAACTCATCGAGATCATCTCCGGCGCGGAGGCGCTCTGATCCATGGCCAAGACCCCTTCCTCCAAATCCGCATCCGCCCCAAAGGAAACGACCCCAATGACAACCCCCGCAAATGCCAAAGGCCGCGTATCCCAGGTGATCGGCGCCGTGGTTGACGTCGAATTCGACGGCGCCCTGCCGCCGATCCTGAACGCCCTCGAAACCGACAATAATGGCAATCGTCTTGTGCTTGAGGTTGCCCAGCACCTCGGCGAGAACATCGTTCGCACGATCGCGATGGACTCGACGGAAGGCCTTGTCCGCGGCCAAAAGGTCGCCGATACGGGATCGACCATCACGGTTCCCGTTGGTCCGGCAACCCTTGGGCGTATCATGAACGTCATCGGTGAGCCGATCGACGAGCGCGGCCCGATCAATACGACCGAGCGCCGCAAGATTCACGCCGATGCGCCCCTTTTTACCGACCAGTCAACCGAGTCCCAAGTGCTCGTGACCGGGATCAAGGTGATCGACCTGCTCTGCCCCTATGTGAAGGGCGGCAAGATCGGTCTGTTCGGCGGCGCCGGCGTCGGCAAGACCGTTCTGATCATGGAACTGATCAACAACATCGCCAAACTGTTCGGCGGCTATTCGGTGTTCGCCGGCGTTGGCGAGCGGACGCGGGAAGGCAACGACCTTTACCACGAGATGATCGAATCCAAGGTTATCAACCTCGAAGGCGAGAGCCGCATTGCGCTCGTCTATGGCCAGATGAACGAGCCTCCGGGTGCCCGCGCGCGCATCGCGCTCACCGGCCTCTGCCAGGCAGAATACTTCCGCGATGAAGAAGGCAAGGACGTGCTGTTCTTCGTCGACAATATCTTCCGCTTCACGCAGGCGGGCGCCGAAGTGTCGGCGCTGCTCGGCCGCATCCCCTCCGCCGTGGGCTACCAGCCGACGCTTGCTACCGACATGGGCCAGCTGCAGGAACGCATTACTTCGACCAACAAGGGCTCAATCACGTCGGTCCAGGCCGTGTACGTTCCCGCCGACGACCTGACAGACCCGGCGCCCGCAACATCGTTCGCCCACCTCGATGCGACGACGGTTCTCAACCGCGCCATTTCCGAGAAAGGCATCTACCCGGCTGTGGACCCGCTCGACTCCACTTCGCGCATCCTCGACCCGATGATCGTCGGCGAAGACCATTACAATGTCGCCCGCGGCGTCCAGCAGATCCTTCAGAAGTACAAGGAATTGCAGGACATCATCGCGATCCTCGGGATGGACGAACTGTCGGAAGAGGACAAGCTGGTCGTGGCCCGCGCGCGCAAAGTGGAGCGCTTCCTGTCGCAGCCGTTCGACGTCGCCGAAGTGTTCACCGGTTCGCCAGGCGTGCAGGTGAAACTCGAGGACACGATCAAGGGCTTCAAGGGCCTGATCGCTGGCGAATTCGACCATCTGCCTGAACAGGCCTTCTACATGGTCGGCGACATCGATACGGCGAAAGCCAAAGCCGCAAAAATGATGGCTGACGCAGCCTGATCGCTGCAAGCCTGAGGATCGATCGCCATGGCCGGTAAACTTCACTTCTCGCTCGTCTCGCCCGCCCGGGAACTGTTCTCTGGAGAAGTTGATCACGTGATCGCTCCGGGTACGGACGGTGAGTTCGGCGTGCTCGTCAATCATGCGCCCTTCATGACGACATTGAAGAATGGCGTGGTCCGCGTCCTCGACGGTGATGCGGTCAAGATGCGGATCTTCGTGCGGGGTGGTTTTGCGGACGTCACGCCGGCTGGGTTGACGATCCTTGCCGAGGAAGCCCGCAATCTCGACGGCCTGAAGGCGAGTGACATTGATGCCGAGATCGAAGCCGTGCGGCTCAAGATCGTCGGTCTCGACAAGGGCGACACGAGGGCCTTCGTGCTCGAGGAGCAAGTTGCCTATCTCGAAGGCCTGCGCTCAGCCCTCGCGAACTGAGTTACGGCGCGGGTGCGCCTAACGTCCTCGCGCCCGATCAGGTTCGACGTCGCTCCCCATGAGGCTCGCGCCTGCTCCGTTTTCCGCAGCTTATCCCGAGCGAGGCAAGAGGAGGGGGGAGTCTGGCCGCAGCACGAAAGGCCGGACAGGGCTTCCCCTTCCGGATTTGGCGGCAGTCTGGGTGGGTCCTGCGGATGGGAGCCGGGCTCCGGATACACGAGGACTTGCAATCATATTCTACTCTACTGGTAGTCCGGCCCCGTGATCGGCGGCGCCTCGCTCCCATCCGGCTTATACCAACCTGCGTTGATCGTCATCCATGCGCCCAGTCCCGCAGACCGATG
>JBGSVY010000117.1:0-3186 GCA_041752715.1 Hyphomonas sp. | reverse complement strand
AGCGAACGCTCCCTCGAAACTGACAATTTAACCCTACCGAAGCCCCCGGGCCGCTCGAAGCTGACGAGCTGTCGCGCCCAGGGCCTAAGTGTTTTGCGCGGACGGACGACGATGGAAAAACAAAATATCCGGATCAGGCTGAAAGCCTTCGATCACCGCGCGCTCGACATCTCGGCGAAGGAAATCGTGAACACCGCTAAGCGCACCGGCGCCGAAGTGCGTGGGCCGATCCCCCTGCCGACCCGAATCGAGCGCTTCACGGTCAACCGGTCGCCGCACATCGACAAGAAGTCGCGCGAGCAGTTCGAAATCCGCACGCACAAGCGCATCCTCGATATCGTTGACCCGACCCCGCAGACCGTGGACGCGCTGATGAAGCTCGACCTGTCGTCCGGCGTCGGCATCGAGATCAAGCTCGAGGGAGGCCGCTAATGGCACTGCCCGCCCCCCGTACCGGCGTGCTCGCCCGCAAGATGGGCATGATGCGTATTTTCGACGCCGATGGCCGCCATGTGCCGGTAACTGTGTTGTCGCTTGACGGCTGCCAGGTCGTTGGCCTGCGCACCGAAGAGGTCCGCAAGGTCACCACCAAGAAGGGCGGCGAAGTCGCCCGCACCGACGGCTACACGGCTGTCATCCTCGGTGCCGGCGAAAAGAAAGCTAAGCGCACCAGCAAGGCGCTGCGCGGCCAGTTTGCAAAAGCCGGCGTCGAGCCGAAGCGCAAACTCAAGGAGTTCCGCGTCTCGGGCGACTTGCCAGAGATTGGTGCCACCGTGCAGGCCGATCACTTTGTTGAAGGCCAGTTCGTTGACGTCTCGGCCCTGTCGACCGGCAAGGGTTTTGCCGGTGCCATGAAGCGCTGGAACTTCAGCGGCTTGCGCGCCACGCACGGCGTTTCGCTGTCGCACCGCTCGCACGGTTCGACCGGCATGCGCCAGGATCCGGGCCGCGTTTTCAAGAACAAGAAAATGGCTGGCCATCTCGGCGTCGAGCGCATTACCACGCAGAACATCACGGTCGTCCGCACCGATGTCGAGCGCGGCCTGATCCTCGTGAAGGGCGCTGTGCCCGGCCATGACGGCGCATTCGTCGAAATCCGCGATGCCGTAAAGAAGGCGCTTCCGAAAGACGCGCCGAAGGGTGGCTCATTCAAGGCGCCCGAGAAACTGACCGCCGGGGGTGAAGGCTAATGGAACTCTCCGTCAAGACGCTGGCTGGCAAGGCCGCCGGCAAGATCACGCTCGATGATGCGATTTTCGGCATTGACGAAATCCGCGGCGACATCCTGCAGCGCACCGTGCGCTGGCAGCTCGCCCGCCGTCAGGCAGGGACGCACAAGGCCAAATCGCGCGCGGAAGTGAACCGCACGACGAAGAAGTCGATCAAGCAAAAAGGCTCGGGCGGCGCTCGCCACGGCTCGCGCAACGCCCCGATCTTTGTCGGCGGTGGTATCGCTCATGGTCCCCGCGTGCGCAGCCACGCGCATGACCTGCCGAAGAAGATCCGCAAGATGGCGCTCGCCCATGCGCTCTCGGCAAAGGCCAAGGACAGTGCGATCCTCGTGCTCGACACGGCGGTGCTCGCCCAGCCGAAGACCAAGGACCTGGTCGCTGCCTTCAAGGGCCTCGGCATCGAGAACGCGCTGATCATCTCGGGACTGACGGTCGACGAGAACTTCGCCCGCGCCGCGCAGAACATCCCGAACATCGACGTGCTGCCGGTCGCTGGCCTGAATGTCTACGACATCCTGCGCCGCCGCACGCTAGTCATCACCAAGGAAGCCGCCGAAGGCATCCAGGCCCGTTTTGACGGCGCCGCTCAAGCTGCGGAGGCGAACTGATCATGGCTGATATCAAGCCACACCACTATGATGTGATCCGCCGTCCACTGATCACCGAGAAATCGACCCTCGTGGCCGAGCAGAACAAGATCGGCTTCGAAGTGGCGCCGGGCGCCGACAAGAAGGCGATCAAGGAAGCTGTCGAGGCCCTTTTCAAAGTCGAGGTGACCAAGGTCAACACGCTGACGCAAAAGGGCAAGACCAAGCGTTTCAAGGGTTTCCTTGGCCGCCGCTCGGACGTCAAGAAGGCGATCGTCACGCTCGCCGAGGGCCAGTCTGTCGATATTTCGACGGGCCTGTAGGGGAAGGATCAAGACAATGGCATTGAAGGCATTCAACCCGACCTCGCCCGGCCGCCGGCAGCTCGTGCTGGTCGACCGCTCGGCCCTGCACAAGGGCGCGCCCGTCAAGGCGCTGACGGAAGGCATTTCGAAGAAGGGCGGCCGCAACAACCAGGGCCGCATCACTGTTCGCCATCAGGGCGGCGGGGCGAAGCGGCTGTATCGCAAGGTCGATTTCAAGCGCAATCGCTGGGACATGCCGGCCGTCGTCGAGCGGCTGGAATATGATCCGAACCGCACCGCGTTCATCGCGCTGATCAAGTATACCGACGGCCAGCTGGCCTACATCATCGCGCCGCAGCGCCTTGAAGTCGGCGACACGGTCGTCACCTCCGCCACCGCCGACATCAAGCCGGGCAACACCCTGCCGCTGAAATCGATCCCGGTCGGTACGATCATCCACAATATCGAGCTGAAGCCCCAGAAGGGCGCCCAGATGGTCCGCTCGGCAGGCACCTATGCCCAGCTGGTCGGACGGGACTCTGGCTATGCCCAGATCAAGCTGGCGTCCGGCGAACTGCGCATGGTGCTCGACACGTGCCTTGCAACAATCGGCGCCGTGTCGAACCCGGACAAGATGAACGAAGTCAGCTCGAAAGCCGGCCGGACCCGCCATCGCGGCGTTCGCCCGACGGTTCGCGGCGTCGTCATGAACCCGGTCGACCACCCGCATGGTGGTGGTGAAGGCAAGAGCTCGGGCGGCCGTCATCCGGTCTCGCCGTGGGGCAAGAAAACCCGCGGTCCGAAAACCCGCACCAACAAGGCAACGGATCGTCTCATCATCCGCCGCCGCAACGCGAAACGCTAAGGGAGCCAAGAGACATGTCCCGTTCTGTCTGGAAAGGCCCGTTCGTCGATGGCTACCTCCTGAAGAAGGCCGAAGAAGCCCGCAATTCGGAGAAGCGCGCGGTCATCAAGACCTGGTCGCGCCGTTCGACGATCCTGCCGCAATTCGTTGGCCTGAACTTCCAGGTCCACAACGGCAACAAGTTCATCCCGGTCACG
>JBGSVY010000116.1:0-8876 GCA_041752715.1 Hyphomonas sp. | reverse complement strand
CAGGCCGCACCGGGCGGCGACATAACCTGCGAGCGCATCGCCCATGTTGCCGCTCGGCACCACGAACCGCACGGGCTGGCGCAGCGCGGTGGCGGCTGTCGCGTAGTAGACAGATTGCGCCGCAATGCGCGCCCAGTTGATCGAATTGACCCCCGAAAGGTTGACGGCATCGGCAAAGGCGCGGTCGCCGAACAGCGCCTTCACGATGGCCTGACAATCATCGAAGTCCCCATCGACAGCGAGATTGGTGACATTCGGTGTCCCAGTCGTCGTCATGAACAGGCGCTGGACCGGCGAAATCCGGCCATGCGGGTGCAAGATGACGAGGCGGGCTTGCCGGGCCCCCGCGAACGCGGCCGCGGCAGCGCCGCCTGTATCCCCGGAAGTGGCACAAACGATCGTCATGCGCTTTCCGGCTTTCGCCAGGGCATAATCATAGATCTGCGCAATGACCTGCATCGCGACATCCTTGAAGGCGAGCGTCGGGCCGTGGTGCAATTCCATGAGCCAGTGGCCCGGACCGTACTGGGTGAGCGGCGCGACGGATTGGTGGGCAAAGCTGGCATAGGCGCGTTCGCACAGGCCGTGCAAATCGGCAGCCGGGATCGCATCACCGGCAAAGGCCGACAGGATACGGGCAGCGACGGAGGTATAGGGCTCGTCTGCCGTGGGCGGTGCAACCTGCGGGTAGCTTTCGGGCACATAGAGCCCGCCATCAGGGGCGAGACCGGCGAGGCACGCGCCTAGAAAATCAACTGGCGCCGCCTGCCCGCGTGTCGAAATGTACTTCATGTCTCGTCCTTGCGCCGCAGCCTCAGGCGCCCGCGCTGGTGATGCAACGCGAAATAAACGCCAACAAGCGCGATGGCGAGCCCCCACCAGGTGAGCGCATATCCGAAATGCCGTTCGGGCGGCAGTTTGTCGAGCGCTTCTGGCCGCGCGAAGGGATTGGTATAGGCGCGCGTGCGGCCGTTCTCGACGGCGACGAGGGTTTCCGGCTCGAACACGTCGGCGCGGACGCGGGCTGCATCTTCAGGATTGAGCGCGGCAGACAGCGCCGCAGTATCGAAGGTGTAGTAGAGGCCCGCCTTGGCATCATCCACCGCCGTGAAGGCGTTGCGGCGATACGGCGGGTGAAAGGTCCCGCGAACCGAAATTGGCTGCGGTGCGGTGATGAGCAGGGCGGGCTCAAGCACCGGGGGATCCACCTGGAAGTACACTTTCACGGGCGTGTAGATGACCGCCGCGCCGGTTTCGACGGCGACGACTTCGCGCCAGCCCGCCTTGCCATCATCGAAGGCATAGACGAGGCGGGTGCTGCCCGGCAGGATCTGTCCGGTAAGCTGTTCCCAGTTGGGCGTGAGGTTCTTGCGCGCGAGCTTGTCCTGATAGCGGCCATACTGCCAATTGCCGAACAGCATAAGGATCACGACCGCGACCGCGCTGAACAGCGTAAGCAGGGGATAGGGCCGAAACTGCATCAGGGGCTACACTCCGAAATGACAAAGGCCCGCCGGGCGAATTGCGCGGCGGGCCTTCAGGTAGACCGGTTCCGGCGCGCGCCTATTTGCCAGCCTCGTAGGCTAGGTAAGGCGTGACGTAGACGAAAGCGAAAAGGAAAAGCCAGACCACGTCCACGAAATGCCAGTACCAGGCCGCAAACTCAAAGCCGAGATGCTTCTTGGAGGTCATGTTGCCCGCCATCAGGCGAAGCAGGCAAACCGTCAGGAAGATGGTGCCGATGATGACGTGGGCGCCGTGGAAGCCGGTGGCCATGAAGAAGGCCGAGCCATACAGGGTTCCGTCATAGGTGAAGCCAGCGTGGGAGTATTCGAGCGCCTGAAGCCCCGAGAAGGCGAGGCCAAGGAGGATGGTGATGAACAAGCCGAGCTTGGCGCCGCCCATATCGCCCTTCTGGAGCGCATGGTGGGCCCAGGTGACGGTTGTGCCCGACAAAAGCAGGACGAGCGTGTTCATAAGCGGCAAGTGGAAGGGATCAAACGTCGTCACCCCTTCCGGAGGGAATTGCGCAAACCGCGACAGGCTGTCGGTGTAAAGCGGATTGGCTGCATCCCATGTGGCGCCGACACGGGCATCAGCGAAGATCGAGAATTCGAAGAAGGCCCAGAACCAGGCCGCAAAGAACATGATCTCCGAGACAATAAAGAGGATCATGCCATAGCGCAGGCCGATCTCGACGACAGGTGTATGATCGCCCTTCCGCCCCTCTCGGATGACTTCCGACCACCAGCCGATCATCACCCAGATGACCATGCCGAACCCGAGGGCGAGAAGCCACCACGTGCCTTCGGGCATGCCGAAAAGGCCCTTCATGTTGGTCACGGCGCCAAGCGCAAGCACCAGAACCGACAGCGAACCGAGCAACGGCCAAGGCGACGGATTGACAAGGTGGTAATCGTGTTTGACTTCGCCGTCCGCCATTGCCCGTAACTTCCTTATTGGCCTGTCACTCTTTGTCGCTGTTTAGACTGCTCCGCCGGACCGATGCAACCGGTTCAGCCGGGGCTGGCCAAATTCGCCGCACCCGTAGCGGCCTGGCTGCCGGGGCCCTTGTAGGACGTGCTGTCATAAAAGGTGTAGCTCAGCGTTATGGTTTCGAGGTTGCTGGCCACACGGTCCTCGGTAACGGCGGGCGAAATGAAATACACGACCGGGAGCTTGCGGGTTTCGCCCGCGGCGATGATCCGTTCCTCAAAGCAGAAGCATTCGAGCTTGTTGAAATATGGTCCAGCCATGTGCGGCGTCACATTATAGCTGGCGATAACCCGAATTTCCTTGTCGGTCGGATTGGTGACTTCATAGAAGGCGAGCCCGTGCTGGCCAATACGGACGGTCTGGGTCGTCTGGAGGGGCCGGAACTGCAGCGCTGTATCGGCGACATTCGCGTCGAACCGGACATGCATCTCAGCCTCAAGCGTTTCAGTGGGCGGCGCAGTCGCGATCCGCGTTGTCCCGCCAAATCCCGTCACGCGACAAAAGCTGTCATAGAGCGGGTCAGCGGCGAAGGCGAGACCGAGCATCCCCAGGAAAACCGTCGTGGCGCCGACAGCGATGGCGGAATTCGAAAAGGCCATTACATTCTCTCCGGAACGCCAACACCTGAATTGAGGCGGATCAGGGTAACCACGAGGACGAGGACAACAAATCCGCCGAGGGCGAGGCCGAGCCAGAGATTGCGCCGGGTGCGCGCCTTGATGGCGGCAGCATCAAGCTGCAGGCCGGAAGGGGGCTGTCGTTCGACCATTCTCAGGCTCCCGTGAGCGGAAAGTGAAGCCCGGCGGCATGTTCGACAAGTACGGCGCCGAAGAGGGCAAAAAGGTAAAGGATCGAGAAGGCAAACGTGCCTTTGGCGCGTTTCATGCCCTCTCCACTGGCGTTCGCATCGCCAGCGTCCGAGCGCCAAAGGCGCACAGAATAGGCGATGAACGCGAGACCGAGACCCAGCGCGGCGAGGCCATAGATCCATCCGCCGAGACCCTTGGCGACCGGCAGCAGCGAGACGGGAACGAGCAGAAGCGTGTAGACGAGAACCTGCTGTCGCGTGACCTTTGCGCCATGTGTGACGGGCAACATCGGCACAGCGACCTTTGCATATTCCTTGTGTGCGAGCAGCGAGAGCGCCCAGAAATGCGGCGGCGTCCACATGAAGATGATTGCGAACAGCAGCCACGCATCGAGCGCCGTATTACCGGTGACCGCCGCCCATCCGATGACCGGCGGGAAGGCGCCAGCGCCGCCGCCAATCACGATGTTCTGCGACGTCGCCCGCTTGAGCCACATCGTGTAGATCACGCCATAATAGAAGATCGAGAACGCCAGGAGCGAGGCGGCGAGCCAGTTCGACGCAAGCCACATCAGCATGACCGACACGCCGGAAACGATCAGGCCGAGGGCGAGCGCCTCCTCGCGCGGAACGGCGCCGGAGGGGATTGGCCGCGTCGCCGTCCGCGTCATCACGGCGTCGATGTCGGAATCATACCACATGTTGATCGCGCCCGCCGCCCCCGACCCAAGCGCAATGGCAAGCGTCGCTATGGCGGCCATGACCGGGTTCATCGCGATACCGGTCACGCTCGAAGCGGCAACGAGACCCGCAAAACCTGTGAAGACAACCAGCATCATGATGCGGGGCTTCATCAAATTCACATAGTCAGCGGCCGTCGCGTGGCGCGGTGGGGACGTGAGACTGGCGTCTGTCATGGTGTCGTTCTCGGGCTTTCTTCTGGTGAAACGGCCCGCACGCTCTGGACGTACGGGCCGCTCCGGCAGTCAGGGCCATCCCGGAGGGGGCAGACCTATGTCGCTAGTGTCCGCCCTTGCCAGAGACGACGGGCAGTTCGTTATACTGATGGAAGGGCGGCGGCGATGAGAGCGTCCATTCGAGCGTCGTCGCGCCCTCGCCCCAGGGATTTGCCGCAGCCTTGCGGCGGCGCACGATCGCTTCGATCAGGCCTGCAAAGAAGACGAGCGTTGCAACAAGCGTGATCGCATAGCCGATCGATGACACATAGTGCCAGGTTGCGAACCCGTCGGCATAGTCGATGTACCGGCGTGGCATGCCCTGTAGCCCGAGGAAGTGCTGCGGGAAGAACAGGATGTTGGAGCCGATGAACATCAGCCAGAAGTGCAACTTGCCGATGAATTCATTGTAGCGGATGCCGAACATCTTCTCGAACCAGTAGTACCAGCCCGCGAAGAGGCCGAACACGGCGCCGAGCGACAGCACATAGTGGAAGTGGGCGACGACATAGTAGGTGTCGTGCATCACATGGTCGATACCGGCATTGGCGAGCACGACGCCGGTAACGCCGCCAACCGTGAACAGGAAGACGAAGCCGACAGCCCAGAGCATGGGTGTCTTGAAGTCGATCGAGCCGCCCCACATCGTGGCGATCCACGAGAAGATCTTGATGCCGGTGGGCACGGCAATGACCATTGTCGCGGCGACGAAGTAGGCCTTCAAATCGACATTCATCCCGACAGTGAACATGTGGTGCGCCCACACAACAAAGCCGATCACGCCAATCGACACCATGGCGTAGGCCATGCCGAGATAGCCGAAGATCGGCTTGTTCGAGAAGGTCGAAATGATGTGGCTGATGATGCCGAAGGCCGGGAGAATGAGGATGTAGACTTCGGGGTGCCCGAAGAACCAGAACAAGTGCTGGAACATCACCGGATCGCCCGCGCCACCTGGCACAAAGAACTGCGAACCGAAGTTACGGTCGGTCAGCAACATGGTGAGCGCGCCTGCGAGAACCGGCAGCGAGAGCAACAGCAGAACCGCGGTGACCAGGACCGACCAGGCAAACAGGGGCATCTTGTGCATCGTCATGCCAGGCGCGCGCATGTTGAGGATGGTCACGATGAAGTTGATGGCGCCGAGGATGGAGGCGATGCCCGCCGTGTGGAGCGAGAGGATAAGCAAATCCATCGACGGCCCGGGATGACCGACCTTGCCCGACAGCGGCGGATACATCGTCCAGCCGCCGCCGAAACCGTTGCCGGACGACGAGCCGGGGACCGTCATCGAAATGCAGGCCAAAACGAACGCGATGACCGTGAGCCAGTAGGAAATGTTGTTCATGCGCGGGAACGCCATGTCTGGCGCCCCGATCATCAGCGGCACGAACCAGTTGCCGAAACCGCCGATCAGTGCGGGCATCACCATGAAGAAGATCATGACGAGGCCATGGTAGGTGATCACGACGTTATAAAAATGCTTGGCTTCGGCAAGCGCCGCGTCGCCCGTCGCGCCGCCAAGCGCCTGCACGATCCACAGCATTGGCCCGATGCCGGGCTCAGCCAGTTCCCAGCGGATCAGGCCTGAAAGCGCATAGCCGACGATGCCTGCGACCATCGCGAAGATCAGATAGAGTGTGCCGATATCCTTGTGGTTGGTCGAAAAGAACCAGCGCGCAAAGAAACCCGGCGTGTGGGCGTGGCCGTACTGGCCATGATCGGCGGCGACTTCATCCATTGGCATCTTGGAAACGCTTTCCTCTCTGGAGGTTTTGACTAATTGTTGGCGGCAAGCTGGGTCGCGGGCGCGAGGCTTGCGATCTGGCGGACGGAGGCTGCGGCGGCGTCAAAGTCGCCGATTTTCATCAGTTCCGCCCAGCGATCATATTCCGCTTCAGAGACAACCCTCACTTCGATGGGCATGTAGGCATGCTCGACGCCGCAGATTTCAGAACACTGGCCGTAATAGACGCCCGGCTTGTCGACGAGGAACCAACCCTCATTGAGGCGGCCGGGAACTGCGTCGGTTTTGACGGCAAAAGCCGGCACGGTCCAGGAATGGATCACGTCAGCCGCCGCTGTGTAGTAGCGCACATACCGCCCCACAGGGATGACCATCGGATAGTCGACGGCAAGATTGCGTGGCCCAACGCCAACCGGGTCGCTCGCGCGGCCCTTGTGAAGCCCGTTCGACACGAACTCGATCGGCGCACCGCTCCCATCAAGGATATCCGGGTAGCTGTAGGTCCAGTTCCACTGATTGCCTTGCACCTTGACGTTGACGAAGCCCTTCTCGGCCGCGTCAGGGAAGTAGTTTCGTGTGTAGGCCTGATATTCGGCGGTCTTGCCCTCATCGAGCAATTTTTTTGCATTCGCGGAAATCTGGCCAAGGTTTGGCGCAACGTCCTGATAGTAGAGGTTTGGAAAGGACAGGCTTGCGATGCCGACAAGGATCAGAGCAGGCACGACTGTCCAGACGACTTCGACCAGCGTGTTGTGGCTGAAGCGGCGCGGCGTCTTGTTCATGGCGCTGTTGTAGCGAACAATGACCACGATCAGCAGCGCCAGCACGAACAGCGTGATCGCCGTAATGATGATCAGCAACACATCATGGAAGGAATGCACGCGCTCGGCGATTCGGGTGGCGGCAGGCTGGAAGCCCATCGCCCCGTTCTCTGGCTGGCTGGCGAAGGCTGGCGCTGCAAGAAATGCTGCGCAGAGGACGGCACACAATTGACGCACAATCAGACCCTGTTTTTAAGCTGTTACGGGTTCCTACCTATACCAGTCCGAACCGGCAACCCAGCAGTTTCCGCGTTCAATATTGTCGCAGCGTATCGCCGCAGCGAAGCGGGCGTGCTATTTGTCTGCTATAGCTGAACAGGAGATCGCCAATGGTCCGCATGACAGGTCTGCTTTGCGCACTGAGCCTCGCCGTTTCGCCTGTCGCAATGGCACAAGTTACCGTGATCGGCGGCGGTTTGGCCCGCGATTGTTACGAGGCCACCAAATTTGGCTCTGAGGCGCCTGATGCGGTCGAGAAAATCTGCACGACCGCCCTTGAGGTCGAGGCGATGAACGTTGCCAACAAGGCGGCCACATACACCAACCGCGGTGTCCTGCGCATGCGCCAGGGCAAGCTGGAGGCAGCCATGGCCGACTATGCGATATCGAAGCGGATGCGGCCTGAAGTCGGCGCAACCTATCTCAATGAAGGGGCCGCGCTGATCCTGCAAAAGGACTATCAATCGGCGCTCGCGGCACTTGAGCAGGCAATCGCCTATGACACAACAGATCTCTATGCCGCCTACTACAACCGGGCGATTGCCCGCGAGCAGATGGGCGATGTCGAGGGAGCCTATTACGATTTCGTCAAAGCGGGCGAACTGAAGCCGGACTTCGACCTGGTCCAGAAACAGCTGTCGCGGTTCGTCGTCACGACGAACTGACAGGGCCTGTCAGTTTCGGGTCTTGCCGCAGCGCGCCGGACCCCGCATCTAGGGAAAATGACTCAAACCATTCTGCCTTTCGATTCTTCAGCCGCCGCCACCCTGCTTGCCGACGCTGTGCGCGGAGGAGACGACGGTGACATCTTCGTTGAGCGCTCCCGATCGGAGAGTTTCGTCTTTGATGACGGGCGATTGAAATCAGCGGCGTTCGATACAGACCAAGGCTTCGGATTGCGGGTCGTGGCCGGCGAGGCCCAGGGCTCGGGCTACGGGTCCGAATTGAGCCTGGACGCGCTGCGGCGCGCGGCCGTCACCGCCGCACAGGCCAAGCGTGGTCATTCGGGCACCCTTGCGACTGGGCCACAGCCCGCCAACCGGCGCCTCTACGCGGCGATTGATCCGACAGCGTCGCCGGACTTCCTGACCAAGACGAGCCTGCTTGCAGAAATCGATGCGTATGCCCGTGCCGCCGATCCGCGCGTTGTACAGGTATCGGTGTCACTTTCGGGCAGCCATAGCGAGATCGATATCATCCGTCCGGACGGCGCCCATTTCAACGATATCCGCCCGCTGGTGCGTCTCAACGTGTCAGTCACGCTGGAGGCGAACGGCCGGCGCGAATCAGCCGGCGCCGGTGCCGGCGGCCGCGCGGCGTATGACGAATGGATCGCGCCTGCCCGCTGGCAGTCCATGGTGAAGCGGGCAATTGCCAAGGCAAGCGTCAATCTCGACTCGATCGCCGCGCCCGCCGGAGAGATGGAAGTCGTGCTCGGCCCTGGCTGGCCCGCCGTGCTGCTGCATGAAGCGGTCGGACATGGCCTCGAGGGCGACTTCAATCGCAAGAAGACAAGCGTCTATGCAGGCCGAATGGGCGAGCAGGTCGCCGCGAAGGGTGTGACGGTGATCGATGACGGATCGATCGAGGCGCGCCGGGGCTCGCTCTCATTCGATGATGAGGGCACGCCGACCCAGCGGACCGTGCTGATCGAGGACGGGATCCTCAAGGGCTACATGCAGGACCGGATGAATGCCCGCCTGATGGGCATGGCGCCCACCGGCAATGGCCGGCGCGAAGGCTATGACTCCCCTACCCTGCCCCGGATGACAAACACCGTGATGCTGGCCGGCGACCGCGACCCGCAGGAAATCGTCGCCTCGATCAAG
>JBGSVY010000115.1:0-8566 GCA_041752715.1 Hyphomonas sp. | reverse complement strand
ATACATTCAGCATTCCCAACCTTTCAAGATGAAGATTGGGCTGCCATCAGCTTTGTGTCAACATGACCTGCTTAACCCAGCGCTTGCAGCGCCTTCATCACGGCGATCGACTGCTCGCCGCCCGATTGGGGAACGGTTTCGCCGGTACGGTCGATGATTTTGTCCCACGCCGCTGCAAAGCCTTCGACATTGCGATCGTCGGGGCGGAGCGCAACGCCGGGGGTCATGGTGACATAGGCAGCATGATATCCGCCGCCGCCTGCACCGATAATCATGTTGGTTGGCGCGTCTTCGCTCACTAAGTAAAGCGCTGCGGGGACGACATTTTCGGGCGTGAACTGGTCGAACAGGCCTTCGGGGAAAATGTCCTCGGTCATGCGGGTGCCAGCAACCGGCGCAAGCGAATTGACGCGGACGTTGTACTTTGCGCCTTCAAGGTGGAGCGTCTTTGTGAATCCTGCGAGACCGAGTTTTGCCGCGCCATAATTGGCTTGGCCAAAATTGCCGTAGAGGCCGGTCGACGATGTCGTCACGACGATGCGGCCGTAATTCTGCGCCTTCATGATGTCCCAGGCCGCATGGATCGGCAGGAACGAGCCGCGCAGATGAACCGCGAGAACGAGGTCGATGTCCTCGACCGTCATTTTCGAGAAGGACTTGTCCCGCAGGATGCCGGCATTGGCGATCACGATGTCGATCCGGCCGAAGCGGTTCATCGTGTCATCGACCATCTTCTTGACGCCCGCCACGTCAGCCACCGACGAGCCATTCGCCATCGCCTCGCCGCCCATGGCTTCGATTTCCTTGACCACGGCCTCTGCCGCTGCGGAATTGCCGCCCGAACCGTCCATCGCCGCACCGAGATCGTTGATGACGACCTTGGCGCCCCGGCGCGCGAGTTCGAGCGCATGGCTGCGGCCGAGACCGCCACCGGCGCCAGTGACAATGGCGACGCGGCCGTCAAAGCGGATGTTGGACATGGCGAAACTCCTCAGACACTGTTTGCTTTGGGCGGGTTCTCAACAGACGTTGACGTCAAGGTCAAGGATGTCCGCTGCGTCACCCGGCCTTGTTCGGACAATCTTGCGTGACCTCCCTTTGCGGCAATCTTGCCAGCCGGCCACACGCGTGATCTCTACCGTTCCAAATAAGCACCTAGGAGGAAACAGATGCTCGCCTATGTCACGCTGGGAACCAACAACAAGGAAAAGGCGCTTGCCTTTTATGACGCGGTGCTGGGCGAGATGGGCGCCAAGCGCTTCTTCGCCAATGACCGCCTGCAATTCTATGGGGTTGGCCCTGGCCAGCCGATGATCGGCATTGGCGATCCGTACGATGCCGGCACGGCAAGCGTGGGCAACGGCGTTATGCCGGCGCTCGCTGCGAAGGACAAGGAAACCGTCGACAGGGTCTACAAGAAGGCCATAGAGCTCGGCGCCGTTGATGAGGGCGCTCCGGGCAACCGGATGCCGACCTTCTATGGCGCCTATTTCCGCGATCCGGACGGGAACAAGATCTGCGTCTGCAAGCTGGGTTAAGCCCTCGATTCAGACGGGCGAGCCCCCGGTGTCAGATGCCGGGGGCTGCCACGTCAAACCTTCACATACCGCAGGAGGAGTCCCGGCCGCAGGGCATTGATCTTTGCCGCCTCCCCGTCGGTCAGGAAGAACAGGATTGACGATTGTCCGTTGTCCGCGGCCCAGAAATGCCGCTCATCCGCAATCGCGGTTTCAAGGTCCCGGACAAACGTGGCCACCGCAGCCGGGTCGGCCCAGTCATTGTCGACCCTCGCTTCAATCTCGGTCCGGCGGCTTTTGATTGTGTAGGTAATCGTGCAGGTCTCTGCATTGAGATCGAACGTATCCGAAAGCTCCGCCACCAGTTCTGGCCGCCCGGTAATCCCCGCTATTTCGCGGAATGCGCGCGCGTAATCGCCAGCTTCGCTTAAGCATTCCATGTCGAAATTCCATCCGCGTTGGCAGAACTTTCTGCCCCACGGTTCTGCCTCGACCTCGCTGCCATACATGAACAAGATGAGATTGTACGGATCATTTTCATAGTCCGCACGCGGCCAGGACCCGAGCAACTCGCTGACCGATCGGCCTGGCTCCATCTGGAGACCGGCATCCTTCAGCGCTTCGATCTGCGCTTCAAGTGGAACTGGGTCCCCGCACCAGGCGCCGGGCGCAGGCGCGGCAGGGAGCACCGGTTCCGCCGGCCGATGCGGCGGCGCGGAAGCCTGTGGCACGAAGACTTTCGGGGTGGTCCACTCCCTCCATGCCTTACGGGCAGCGAAACCTGCACCTGCGCTGAATACGGCTGCCAGCCACCACCCCGATGAGTCCGCCTTGGGTCCGACGGCGATCTGAAATGCCATGTAGCCGATAACAAGGGCGGCGAGGGCCCACACCCAAGCAAGAATGCGCGTCATGGATGCGGCGCCTCGTTCCTGACTTGCTGACTGCGTGCCCGATAGCCGGGCTGTGCGCAAATGCAAGGTCTCGCAAGCTGACCCGTGTCAAGCCAGCGCCGCGCAGGTCTAGTCCGGACGCGAGTCTGCCAGCTTGCCCTGATAGAACGCGCGTAAGTCGGCCGCGAGGGCGTCGAGCGCCGGCTCGTTCAGGTACATCATGTGGCCGCCCTGGTAATAGGTCATCGCGACCCGCTCCTGCGGAATGCCGTACCGGGCGAAGGTGATCTCCGCGTCGAAGAAGGGTGTGATCAGGTCGAAATAGCCATTGGCGACCCACACCTTCATGCCGGTGTTTTGCCGCATCGCGGTGGTGAGCTTGGCGGACGCATTGACGAAGTGCGGCTCCCAATACTCGCCGTCGGGCACGTCGCGGAAGTTCCAGGCCTCCCCCGCAGCCTCGCTCGATACGATGTAGGGCCGGTCCATCACGACGCCGAGGTCGGCTGTCAGGTAGTCATTGAGCAGCGCTGTATAGGCCGAACTGATGGCATAGCTCGCGACATCTGATTGTGGGCCTTCGGCCACATCATCCGCCTCGTCGCCAAGATAACGCCCATCGAGCCGCCCAAGCGCGACGCCCCTGTCGCGCAGCAATTCCTTCTGGAACCGGTGCATCAGGATCTTGAGATCCGAGGTCTCGATATAGGCCGGCTCGAGGCCGGTGAAGTAAGCAAGGCGGTCGCGAATGTGCGCACGTTCCTCGGCGGTCAGCCGCGCGCCTTTCCACAGCGCCGGGCCATATTCATCGCGCGCAAAGGTGCGCGCATCGGCCAGAAACTGGTCCTGTGGTACGCCCGTCCCGGCGCGGCCGTGATACTGAGCGGTCGCAGCCATGCTCGGCAGGTAGGTGATGTAGGAATAGATGTTATCATGAGCTGAGGTCGAGCCCTCATAGTCCAGCGCCTGCGAGATCAGCACAAGGCCGTTGAGGGCGATATCGACATCGCCGGTCAGCATCCGTTCTGAAAGGTAGGCCGCGCGCGTCGTGCCAAAGCTCTCACCGATCAGGTATTTCGGTGCGTTCCAGCGCTTGTGAGATGTGATCCATATACGGATGAATTCGGCGATGGAGCTGCCATCGCCGTCCTCGCTCCAGTAGTCCTTGTCCTCGCCCTTGCCGATGGCGCGGCTGAAGCCGGTGCCGACCGGGTCAATGAAGACAAGATCGGTCATGTCGAGCATCGATAGCGGATTGTCCACGAGCACGTAAGGCGCTGCGCCGTCATCGGCATCCGCATCGCTCGCGACTTTCACACGTTTCGGTCCGAGGAGGCCAAGGTGCAGCCAAACCGAGGCCGAGCCCGGACCACCATTGAACACGAATGAGACGGGGCGCCCGCCGCTGGCTGGTTCGCGTATATAGGCGGTCGTGAAAAAGCTCGCGGCCGGTTCGCCTTTGGCATTCTTGATGTGGGTTTCGCCTGCTTCCACCCGATAGGTGATTTTCTGCCCACCGAAAGTTCCGGTCCGGGTCGATGTGAACATGACCGGCTCTGGCACGGGCGTATCGGCCTTCGCAGCCTCAGCGGCCTCCGGCCCAGGCTCACCGTCAGGCGCCGCCAGAGCCGGACCAGCCGTCATAAGCGCCAGCGCCAAGAATATTGCCCAGATTTTCATCGCCCGCTTCCTCGAAGTTCGCGTCACGCTAGAGCCGTGGCGCCCGATGGTCAAACCGGAAGCCGCCTCTCGCCTTTCGGCAGCCCGAGGCCTTGCCTGCGCTTTCCATACCCGGATCACGCGGCTACAGACTCGTTGAGATAAATGCGGTCATGGGAGGCTTCAGGGCATGCTGGACGGGTACGAATGGGGCTGGGACAATGGCCGCGCACTGATCGGCATCGTGCTGATCTTCGCGCTCGCATGGGCGCTCAGTTCCAATCGCAAGGCCTTTCCCTGGAAGATCGTCATCGGCGCGGTCATCATCCAGTTCGTCTTCGCGCTCATCCTGTTCGGCATTCCGGTCGTGCGCGACGCGCTGTTTGCCGCCAACAAGCTGGTGGATGGGCTGATCGCTGCAACGGCTTACGGGACCGGTTTCGTGTTCGGGCCCATTCTCGGCACGCAGGCCGGATGGGAAGGCGTGACCGGACAGCCGGGGCCGATCTTCGCGCTCCACCTGCTTCCGCTGATCATCGTCGTGGCGTCGCTCTCCGCCATCCTGTGGCACTGGCGCATCCTGCGCTGGATCACGTCCGGCTTCGCGCTCATCTTCCAGCGCTTCATGGGGCTTGGCGGGGCAACTTCGCTCGCTGTGTCGGCCAACGTATTCATGGGCATGACCGAGGCGCCGATCCTCGTGAAGCCCTACATCAAGGGCATGACGCGGTCTGAGATTTTCATCCTGATGACCGCCGGATTCTCGACCGTGGCGGGCAGCGTGCTGGTGCTCTACGGCGTGTTCCTGAAGGACGTGTTGCCGAACGCCCTAGGCCAGCTTCTTGCGGCGTCGCTGATCGCAGCGCCGGCGGCGGTTGCGATTGCGCTCACGATGGTGCCGGAGACCGTCTCGGAAACCCAGCGCGCGCACGAACCCGAGTTCGAATACGAATCGACGATGGACGCCTTTGCGACCGGCGCTTCCGATGGCCTCAAGATCATTGCCAACATCGTGACCATGCTGATCGCGGCGTTCGCCTTGCTCTACCTCGTCAACCTCGCGCTGGGGGCGATCCCGCTCTCGGTCGGGCAGATGCCAGACGGCACGGCGCAGCCCATCTCGATCGAATGGCTGCTCGGCCTCGTCTTCTCGCCGCTGATGTACATGATCGGTGTACCAATGAACGAGGCGGCGCAAGCTGGTTCGCTAATGGGCATCAAGACCGTGCTGACCGAGTTCGTCGCGTTTCTGCAGCTGTCGGGCGAGGCGAGCGAGGGGCTGAGCCCACGCGCCCGGATGATTACGGCGCACGCGATCTGCGGCTTTGCGAATTTCGGTTCGATCGGCATCCTCATCGGCGGCTTGTCGATCATCGAACCTTCCCGCCGCACGACCTTCCTTGAGCTGGCGTGGCGGACATTACTGGCGGGAACGCTCGCGACCTGCCTTTCCGGCGCGGTCGTCGGCGCGTTGCCATATGCCTTGTTTGCCGGGAGCGCTGGTTGAACCGGGCCTCGGCTCTGTCCGGGCTTGCGGTTGCACTCGCCGTTTCCGGTGGTGCTTCCCACGCGCAGGCGCCTGAACCGGTACCCATGTGGACACCCGGCCTTACGATGGATCAATGCAGGGCGATCCTCAATCCGCCCTGCGAATGCGACGCGAGTTGCGCGCCCCGCGATGACCGCCCCGAAGCGATCCCCGTTTCGGTGTTGACGGCGAGTGACTTGGCGCGCCTTGACCCGGTTGAAGTCTGGGGCGATCGCCCGTCAGATGCGCCGGGCGCGCGGTCGGTGATCGAAGCGGGCGAGATTCGCGCCATCGCGGCCGACCGGCCTGCGGATATCCTGAACACGCTGCCCGGCGTCAACATCCAGATGAATTCCGGCCAGGAACACCTGATCGCGATCCGCTCGCCTGTGCTGACGGGCGGCGCCGGACAGGGCAGCTTCCTAATCCTGGAGAATGGCGTGCCCACACGCTCGCCCGCCTTCGGCAACGTCAACAGCCTCATCGAGCCGCATCACGAACTGGCCGCCGCCATCGAGGTCGTGCGCGGGCCCGGAAGCGCCCGGGTCGGCTCGAATGCCGTGCACGGACTTATCAATGTGATCCTCGCCGAGCCCGGCGGGGAAAGCGAAGCGCGGGTGAGCTATGGCAGCCTTGGCCGATGGCGGGCGGATGGCGCGGTGGATATCGGCGCGCTCCGCATCGCCGCCTCGGTAATGGACGACACGGGCTGGCGGGATAATACGGGGTCTGACCAGCAGAAAGTTTCGGTGACGGGTACTTTCGGCGCAGGCGAATGGGCGCTGGTGCCTTGGCTTTCGGCGTCGAATCTGGAGCAGGAGACCGCTGGATTCATTCAGGGAGCGGATGCCTACCGCGACCGCGACCTTGCGAAGACCAATCCCGATCCCGAGGCCTTCCGTGATGCGTGGTCGGCACGTGCTGGCCTGAGGGCCGAGCGAAGCCTCGGTCCTGGCAAGCTGACGCTTCTGCCTTACGCCCATTCGCAGGCGATGATCTTTTCCCAGCACTTCCTGCCAAATGGCGGCTTGGAAAAAAATGGCCATACGGGTGGCGGCATCATCGCCCGCTACGAATGGCCGTCTACAGACGATTTTGTATTGCGTGCGGGCGCCGACATCGATATTGCAAGAGGCTACTTGCGCGAGGTCCAGCCCGAGCCCTTCGGTCTCTTTCCCGGCGACCAGCGCTTTCCGCAGGGGCTTCACTATGATTATTCGGTGCTGACCGCGATGGGCGCGATCTGGAGCGAGGCCGAATGGCAGCCGAACGATCATCTCTCCATTCTGGCGGGCCTGCGGATAGAGGAGCACGATTTCGACTACACGACACGCGCGCCCGTCGGCATCAATGGCCGCTTCAATGTTGTCGCGGACAGGACAGACCATTTCGACCTTGTGACGCCGAAGCTCGGCGCCATCTGGCGCGCGAGCGGTAATTTCGATCTTTATGCAAACTATGCGCGCGGCGCCCGTATCCCTCAGGTCTCCGACCTCTACCGTCTGCAGAATCGGCAGCGGGCTGGCGAGATCGAGACCGAGACGGCCGACAGTTTCGAGATCGGCGTGCGCGGCGAAGCCCTGAGCGGACGCGCTACCTATGACCTCGCTGCCTACCTGATGGACAAGGAGGGCTTCTTCTTTCGCGATTCCGACGGGCTCAACGTTGTCGATGGCTCGACCCGCCATGCCGGCATCGAGGCGTCAGGGCGTCTTGACCTGACCTCAGGGCTGTCCCTTTCCGGCAATATCGCGTGGAGCGAGCAGACCTACACGTTCGATCGCCCTGTCGCCGCCCAGCAGGAACGGATTGTATCGGGCAACATCATCGACACGGCGCCGGAATTGCTGGCTGATGGGCGCCTTGACTGGACCGCGACCGGCACGTTGACGCTCTCGCTCACCGCCGAACATGTTGGCAAATACTTTACTGACCCGGCCAACACCGCGACCTATCCGGGACACACGGTGCTTGGCGCGCGCGCGGGATGGGTCGTCAGTCCGTCGCTCGACGCCTACGTGATTGTCCGCAATTTGACAGATGATACCTATGCCGACCGCGCCGACATTGCCTTCGGCAACCCGCGCTACTTTCCGGGCGAGCCGCGCCATGTCACGGTTGGCCTGTCCAGAACCTTCTGAGGGGAAACCATGATGAAACTCTACCAGTCGCCCAAGGCACCCAATCCGGACCGTGTCGTATACTTCCTGCGTGCCAAGGATAAACTCAGCGCCGTCGACCTCATCGACGTCTCGATCATGGAGCAGGCGCACAAGACCCCGGAATACCGGGCGCTGTCGCCATTCTCGCAGGTTCCCACACTGGTCCTCGATGATGGCACGGCGATCACCGAGAGCCGCGCGATATGCACCTATCTCGAAGGCGTCTTCCCGGAACCGAACTTGATGGGAAATGACCCCAAGGAAAAAGCCCTGATCGAAATGTGGGATCGCCGCGTCGAGCTCATGTTCTTCATGCAGTTTGCAACTTGGTTTCGCAATTCGCACCCGATGATGGCGCCGTTGGAGGTGCCGCAAAGCGCAGAGGCGGCCGTCAAGGGCGAAGCGAGCGCGCGGAAAATGGCGGCGCGGATCGATGCGCACCTGGCAGACCATGCCTTCCTCGCGGCGGACCGATTCTCGATTGCCGACATCACGCTCTACATCACTTGCGGGTTCTGCCGCGTGATGAAATGGGCGCCACATAAGGACTTGCCGAACCTCGGCCGCTGGCATGGCGAGATGACAGCCCGCGGCTTTGCCGGCTGATCGCTAGCAGGCTGCCATCGCTTCAGCGATCAGGCGATAGCTTTCGATCCTGTCGGTGATGTTTTCGGTGATTGTCAGTATAAAGACTTCATCGGCGCCTGCGGCCTCGCACAGCGCGCCGATGCGCGACGCGACCTCGCCTGCTTCCCCGGCAATGCTACGGGCAGCGAGCGCGGCGCGTTCAGCGCTGTCGATTCCGGA
>JBGSVY010000114.1:0-2191 GCA_041752715.1 Hyphomonas sp. | reverse complement strand
GGCCGCCGCGCATGGCCAGCACGACATTCCTGCCTGGGACGACGCGCCCGCCTGGATGCACGCCTCGACCCGCGAAAGCGTTACCCATGCGCTCGAGACTGGCGGCGCCGATGGCCGCAGCCAGCACGACCAGTGGCTCGAGCAGAAAATGCGCGATGGCTGGCGCCACGGCCCGGTGAAGGACGCCGACGCGAAAACCCATCCCCTGATCGTCCCCTATGACGACCTGCCCGACTGGGAACGCCGCAAGGACCGCCTGATCAACGCGATCGCACAGTCGCTGGCCTGACGGCTCAGGCGCCGCGCGCCTTCCGGCGGTCTGCTTTCGCGGGCACCCAGTTCACCGTGTCCCGGGCAAACGGCTCGCCTGTCTCATCGCCTGTCTCGGGATCGACAAAGGCCCAGTCATCCGGCCGTCCATACCCGCCCCAGCCAAACGTGCGCACCGCGCGGTACATCAGAGACCGGGCGACCAAGCCGACGCCAGCCTCCTGCATCGCGTGCAGGAACAAGCGGTCGGCAAGGCGCCGGGCCTTCCTCGCGCCGATGGCATAAAGATAATCATGCACCACAGCCGCAGGCGCATGGCGCCCGAAAGGCTGGATCAGGAAATGGAAAAAAGGCGGGATCGACGCAAAATCCGTCACGAAGCCTGGCGGGATGTCGATGCTGACCTCGGTGCCCGAAACCGGATGCGTATAGGCGTAGGGCCGCACCACGACCGCCAGCGTCCGCCCTTCACGGGCCATGTCGGACAGGATTGCAACCGCGATCAGTTGCCGGCGCGCCTCGCCCCTGCCCACGTGGCTCGCCTTGCGCGCGGCTTCCAACCCGTCAGACCCAAAGGCCTCAAGCCCGCGATCAGCCTGCAGCGTGTCCACGAACGGCATCCGGCGCTCCCTTGTCGCTTGCGGGCGGTCAGCCCGGTTTCGTCCACAGGCCGAGATTCTGGCTCAGCAGGAAGGCGTTGAGCAAGGGCCGGATCCACAGGCCTTCATTGGCGAAATAGGTGCCCGGTTTGCCATTCAGTCGCGGCGCTTCTCCGCCCCAGTGATGGAGTCCGATCAGTTCCATCGTCCGGCTGTTGAACACAGGGCTGCCTGAACTTCCAGGCTCCGTTGGCGCAAGGTAGTGAATGCGGCGCGGTTCAGGTCCGGGGTCGATGCCATAGACGTTTTCATGGTCCAGCAGGTCGTTGTCGTTCAGCGAGAAGGACAGGTCCTCCCCCATCGGATGCCCGATGATATACACCCGCGTCGGCTTGGGCTGGCCCTTCGGGTCCACGGCGCGCTGCATCAGCGGCGGCAGGCCGGGCGCAATCTTCAGGCGGCTTGCGGCCGCCCGCAGATCGGCATGACGCGCGTGCGTGTCCGGCAGCAGGAACACCGTGACGTCATGCTCGCGCTTTGGCGATGTCCAGCGCATCATCTCCGGCTCAAGACTGAACGCATCATCAAATCCCGCCGTGTCGAACCTGATGCGGGCCTCGCCCGGTACGGTCGCGGGGCGCTCCGCATGATCGGGCGAAATCACGTGCGCGTTGGTCAGCACCAGCACGCGTCCGGCAAAGGACGTGTGCACCTGTTCGCCGGGAAGAAGAAACGCGGTGCCAACGGTGCGGTCATTGCCGCGCGAGCTGTCCGTCACCACACGCGCGACGAGGCGGGAATAGGCGAGGATATCCATCAGCCGCTTGAAGCCCATCGGCCCTTCGGCGCCGAACACCTTCTCGTAGGATCCCTGCAACGCCGCCTGTAAATTCTCGTCACCGGCGGATTCTGGTGCGACCGCCAGCAAGTGTTGCGTCTGCGCCGCGTCGAGGGTCACACTTCCCCCTTCGGCCGCCATCAACGCATAGCGCAGGAGATTTATGATTTCGGCGCACGGATGACTGGCGGGGTTCACGCCCCAGACTTCCGTGAACTGGCGATACGTCCCATTGATTGCAAACGCATTCACCTGGCCAAGCCCCGCACCACCGGCTTCGGCGTCCGCCTCGTCTTTCAGCCGGGCGAGGTAGGCCCGGATGGACGCCGCCGCCGCGTCCCAGTCGCCGAGATAAGCATGCGCCTCGGCGGCGGACGCATGGTCCCACGCCATCACCGCTTTGCCTGCCTCCGCCGTTTTGCCGACCCGCGCCAGGATGCCCCGGGCAATCTCCTCGGCCGGTTCGGGCAGCGCAGCGATCATC
>JBGSVY010000113.1:0-29667 GCA_041752715.1 Hyphomonas sp. | reverse complement strand
GCCTTCCGAAGATCCGCCCCCGAATAATCCGCTCGCAATCCGATAGCCGTTCCCATGGCGCGGTCCTCCTCGCCACCAGTCGAATCAGAAGTCGGTCAGTTTGGGAATCCCAGTGAGTCGGATTTATTGCCCGTTGGTATAACGCCAAAAACAAAATCGCCCCGAACAATTGCCATTGTCCGGGGCGACGATGAATTCTGGTGCGATTGATGTCAGGACATCACTCGACCGGAAAGGATGCTTAGCTGCGCTGGCTGGCACATTCGGGGGTCGCGTTAAACTTCGCTTCCGCCTCAACAAGCCTTGCAGCTGCCGTCTTGCAGTTCTCAGGCAGTTGATCAGCGCCGACGACTTCGATCCGCTTACAGAGCTTCTGTTCGTTCTGAATGTTCAGAAGCGTCGACTGAACACCAAAACAGACCAGCGCAGCTTTCGTCTCTTCTTCAGAATTCATGAAGTCGAGCCAGCTACGGCCAGCCTGGTTGCCTGCGGTGCGGAAGGCTTCGCGCGCGCCGGCACGATCATTACGTTCGAACCGCGACTGACCGATCTGAACCCAGGCGTTCCCTTTATCCTTCACGCCGCCGAGCTTTAGCGCCTGTTGCAGCGCCTCCTCGGCTTCCTGCCACTTTTGAAGGTCAGCGTAGGACCGGCCAAGACGCTCGTACATCGCGCCACCACCGCCGGCACTCGCTGCTTGTCGGATAACGGGGATCGCCTTCTCATGCTCGCGCGCGACCTGATAGAGATTGGCCAGCAGTTCGAGCCGCTCAAGACTTTTCTTGATGCGGCCGGCATTCATTTCTTTTTCGAGTATTCGGGCGGCATGGAAAGGAGCGTTGAAGCGATTGTAGAAGTTTACGATCCGCATGATTTCGTCTTCGGTCTTCAAGAGACCGCCGAGATACATGGCTTTCTGGACTTCAAAGGCCTTCCGTTCTTCGTTGTCAGCGAAATAATTACCCGCGATCGCGTCCCAATACTTCCGTTCAGCGGGGTTCCTCTCAAGCAAGATTTCGAGCACTTCAGCGAGCTTCGCTTTTTGCCCAGTATCATTATAAAGATAGACCAGAAGGTCGTACAATTGCTGGTCGAATTTTGCGCCGTCGTCGCGGCGCACTTCCTCGGCCCACTTTATCGCTTCACGGTTATTGCCCGCACGTTGGCTCAGGACCGCCATCTGCCATTTTTGGGTGCGGTCTGGCTTTCCGCCAGCCTGCTGCCACTTGTTCATGTAATCCAGCGCCTGCTTGAGGTCTTCGTCTTGCAGGTAAATCTGTGCGATATTGTAGTAGGTGCCGGCGATCTGATCCTGCGCGATGAAGCCCTTGCTAATGAGACCGAGAAGATCCTGAACGGCGCCGCGCCGGTCTCCCTGCTCCAACTTGATGTATGCGCCGAGACGCAGAACAGCGCCTTCCTCGTAACAGTTCAGAGGCTGCGCTCGCAATTGGGCGAGCTTGCTGGCGGCCGTGGCCAAATCCTTGTTCACCATCGCCGCCTGTTCGGCGTCCAGGTAGGTCTGGCCCGTCTTCGCGCTGAATTGCGTCTCTGCACATCCTTGCGCGAGGGCAGTCCCGGCGCCAATGGAAGCCAGGACGCCCGCGACCAGTGTCGCCCTCAGGATTGCCTTGAACTGCATCTTTCCATCTCCTGCCCGCGGTACGCGGGTGTTTCTCATCAATTCATCTGTCGCAGGATCACGACAACCGCAAACATTTCAACTCTGTCCGGCGTCCGGACGTTGCCGTCCGCGAGACCCGCCGGATCGCCTACTCCTGGAGCTTGAACTCAAGCGGGTAGACCACGTTCTTGCGTTCAGCGGCCTTTCCACGAATGATCTTCGGCGCAAACTCGACCCGTCCGACGGCACGCTCGGCTTCAGCCTTGAACATGCTGTCCGTGCATGTCGCAGAGACGTTGTAAGGCTTTCCGCGCGTGTCCACGTCAAACCTCACTTCACAACTGCCGGAGATGCCTCGCTCAGCCGCACGTTGCGGGAAGGATGGCGTTGGTGGCCGGATCGGCTGCGCGTCGCGATCCGATACAGCCACGGGGTCGATGGCAAGCGACTGCATTCGACCAAGGTTCAGGTCCTGCGGCACCGCACCGTCGATGCGCGGAGTCGGCAGGTTGATGTTAGATTTGGTCGCCGAAACCTTCGGTGGCGGCGGCGGCTTATCCGCTGACTCGATCCGTTTCGGCTTCGAGCGCTGCCGCGTCCGGACGTCTGTATCCTGCTGCTGCGGCGTGATCGCGCTCAGCACGCGTTGTTCGCCCGTGTCGACTTTGAGATCCTTCACCGTGATGAGAAAGTTCATCAACAAAAAGATGAGATACACAATCGGGGTCGCAATAAGGAGCGCTATGCCAATTCTTGCAAAGGGATTGTTGAACATGTCTGCCTCGCTATTCGATCTTGGCCGAAATATTGATGACCGTCGCGCCATCCAGCTTATTGATGGCCTCCATCACGTCGACCAGGATCTGAGCTTCTGAATCGACATCAGCCTGGACGACGATTTCACCGCGTGGGTTATCTTCACGCATTTGCTTCAACGTGAAGCCGAGCTCATCCGGATCGACGAGTTTCTTGTCGATATAGATCTCACTATTTGCATTTATTGCAAGCAGTATCGCGAGAGGCTTGGCTGACGCCTTGTTATCAACATCAGGCCGGACGATCGGCACGCCCGGTTCCTTGATGAACTGCGCTGTGACGATGAAAAAAATCAAAAGGATGAAAACAACATCAAGCATTGGCGTGAGGTTGATGTCATCTTCGCTGCTGCCCGCAGCATATTGCCGTTTTCTGCGTGCCATTTGGTCCGCTCCCTAATTCGTCTGCGAAATGACGAGGTTAACGCGATCGCGATAGCCTGCATTATAGGCGGCGTCCCGAATGAGAACGACGGTTCCGCTCTTTGCTTTCGGGTGCGCCTGAATGATGACCGCGCTCTCAGGGTTCTCGGCCCGAACACGCTCAATGTTTGCCCTCACCGATCCGATGTCGGTCGGCCGCCCGTTGACGCTGATCAAGTTACTCTCATCCACATAGATGAGAATGGTCGGCGTTTCCGGAGGCGTCGAGTTGGGCGGTGGAGGCGGCGGGGGTGGTTCAAGCCCCAAAGCCTCTTCGCGCGCAAAGGTCGACGTTACGATGAAGAAGATCAGAAGGATGAAAACCACATCCAACATCGGAGTGAGATCGACGTTGGCCTCATCAGGGGCCCTGGAACTACGTCCGCGCATCAGCCGATCTCCATCGAGTCTTCAACTTGCTGAACTGACCGGTTGACCCGGCGATCCATCCCTGACGTGAACAGGATACCGGATAGCGACGCGACCATCCCAGCCATGGTCGGGATTGTCGCACGAGACACCCCCGCAGACAGGGCCTTCGCATCGGCGCCGCTTGTGATGGCCATGATGTCGAAAACCGCCACCATGCCCGTCACTGTTCCAAGCAGGCCCAAAAGTGGAGCGAGCGCCACCATGGCCTTTGTCAGTTGCACGTTTTGTTCAGCCTTGGCCCGCACTTCGGACACCAGCTTGTCACGCACCCAGTGCGCCAGCGTCGACTTGCGATCGGCGCGCGCTTTCCATTCTTCGAGCGCTTGGGCCGCCACGTGATTGTGCGCAAACCTGAAATAGAACAGCCGTTCCAGGATGAGCGCCCACATGAAGAATGTTGCTGCCATGATGACAACCAACACCGGACCGCCGCGATCGAGGAAGGATTGAAGATCTGCAAAACCCATATCGGGCTACTCCTCGACTAGTGGGAAGGAGGCAGGCTTACGCCCGCCCCCCGTGCATCGCTTCCATTTTCTCGGCGACAAGGCCAGCAGCCTGTTCGTCGAGAATCTGCTGGTTCGACCGCGCCATCGACGACACGATGGCATGGATCAGCAGCAGCGGGATGGCGGCAACAAGGCCGAACACCGTCGTCATCAGAGCCACCGAGATACCACCGGCCATCAGCTTGGGATCGCCTGCGCCATAGATGGTGATCGACGTGAACGTGATGATCATACCGATAACCGTGCCGAGGAGGCCGAGCAGTGGAGCGATACCAGCGAACACCTTGATGATGTCATTGTAACGCTCAATGCGTGGCGATTCAGCGAGGATACGTTCGTCCAACTTGAGCTCGAGTGTCTCCACATCGCGGCTACGATTGCTCTCATAGACTTCGAACACGCGGGCCAGCGGATTTCCCGTACCAGCTTGACGCGACTTTGCGGTTGCGCGCATCGCGCTGCCCATCGTGAAGAGCGTGAACATCTTGAACAGGCCGATCAGGATACCGATCACGGCAAGAACCATGATCACATAACCCACCGATCCGCCCTGCTGGATCCGATCGGAGAATTTTGGCAAATCGCCGAGAATTCCGAACAGAGTGCCCTTGGAAGGATCGACCGGCGCGCGGACGAGCTGCTCTGGGCCTGCGTTGATCAGCGTACCCATGGAAGACGCGAAGGCCCCCGTTGGCTGTTGCTTGAAGGCCTGCAGGAATGTCTCGCCATTTGGCTTGCGCTTCACTTCAACAAACTTGCGACCCTGTGTCGTGGCTGCCGTGAAAACGCCAACCCGAAGGAGTTCCGCCTCAGCATTGGCGCCGTCTTTACCAATGCCATCCACGACGGCTGAGAAAGTCTTGACTTCCGACTGGGCGATCATTTCCTGGATCATGGCTTTCGGCAAACGCTCGAGTTGCGCGCGGTTCGGAAGCGTCCTTGCCTCTGCGATTTCGGCGATCGCATCAACGCGATTCGGGTAGTCGAAATTCGCGAAAGATGACGCAATGACCGGCATCGTTTCTCCGGCTGCGGATCGAAACTGGCCCAGAAGCTCCTGGAAGTCGCCAGCCTGGGCCGACACCTGCGCCTCGAGCGCCGAAAGCTGGGCCTCATTGGCGTCGAACTCAGAGCCGAGCGCTCGACCGCGCGCTTCTGCAACTTCGAGGGCGTTGCGCGCTTCAGCCATCCGGGCCGATTGCGCCGCCTTGTCAGCGGTGAACTCGCGCAGCCGGGCCGCATCCGCGGTCGACATCTCGCTGGCCTCTGACCGGGCTTTCGCCAGGATTTCAGACAGTGTCTGCGCTCCGGCAGGCGCTGCGATGACGAGGGAGCTGGCACCGAAAAGGACCGCCGCGCCCATAGCCTTCATTGAGGAGGAAAACATTTTCATCTTGAAAAAAACCTTCATTTACCGTGGCCCGGGGGCGATCACTGGGCTGAAACAGCGAATTTCTGGACAGGAGCGAACATCACTTCCTGCTGGGCTTTGCCTTGGGCAATCTTGATCGCCTTGGCCACTTCCGCAGAATAAGAACCGCTCAGGTCGTCCCATGCACCGGTCGCCCGGTTGAAGCGAGCCGCTTTCCCGTTCGGGGCGAGATACACGTAGGCGACGCGGCCATAGAGGAACATGTCCACCGTGGTCGGGTTTCCGTTAAGCGTGATCTCTTCCTGCCAGGTGTCGATGGTGCGGCCATATTCCATTTCAGCCGCATAGGCTTCCATGATCAGGCGATACTGTTCGGCTGGCGTCACGTTTGGCGCCGCCAAGATGGCATCAAGCCCATCGAGCCGAACCTTGCGCTCCTCCTGCTTGAAAGGAAGGTCGGCCGCCACGAAACTCTTCAGGTCGGCAATCATGCCGAGCAGCATCGGGACGGTCTGCGCGGTGATGTCATCGATCGAGCCGAGCTGTTCTGTCAGTGATGCAACTTCCTCGCGCTGGCTCTTCACGACCAGTTCTTGCTGCTTCGAGTAGAGTTCTGCGGCATCGCGGCGCTGCAGGAGTGTCCGATATTCCCGCACCATTTCGGACCGGTCATCATCGAGCTGATTGATCTGGTCCTGGACCTGTTCGGCCCGCCGGGTCGCTTGTTCGCCGGTATCTAGCGCGTCGCGTAGCTGGGCCTGAGCCGGAATGGCCAACCCTGCAACGAGCGCAACAGCCAACAGGCCGCAAGCTGGTTTCATCAATTTAAACATGAGGTTCGCCTCTCACTCTCCAAACGGGCGCGCACCGCGTGCGCGGAAAATCACCATGCCAGGCATCCTGCTGACGGGATGTTCTGGCGATCACGTCGGCTGAAACACACATACAGCCCAAGTTTGTGTTCGGAGTACGAGGGGACCCAGCCCATCATCTCCCCTGAAGTGCCCGGAGCGTTTTCCGCCCACTCGCTCTTGTCCCGCGGATGTTGCCGCTGTGGCGATCTGTCCGCGATGTCCCTTAGCTCCCGATGTCTACGCTAACAACCCTGTCAGAAAGGATCAACCGAGGCTTTACGATTCATTTAGAAAATATCGGACCCGCCCCTTTACGCAACGGGTGCATAGCAGTCGCATGCGCAATTTTCGTAACGCCAGCGCCACTTATACGAGCATTATCTCTGAAAAGGTGGCTGGGGTGCCAGGATTCGAACCTGGGAATGGCGGTACCAAAAACCGCTGCCTTACCACTTGGCGACACCCCAACGGAGAGCGCGGGATACTCACTCTTTCGTGCGCTGGCAACTGCCGTTCTGTCGCTCGCCCCACGGGTTGCAGCTTGCGCGTGCCGAGCAGATTGCCCGGGCGATTCAGTTGACCGGCTCGGCCCACCTCGTCACTGCTTGATCAAAGGTCACGCGCCCGATCCACATTGGCTGGTCCAGCGCGACAGACGAAACGTGAAGGGGCGAACCATGCAGATTCTAGGGAAAATCCTGGCTGGCGTGATCAGCCTCATTTATGTGCCGCTTGCGGCCTTGGCGGCAATCGCATTCGCACTGCAGACCCAGCTTTACACACCGTCCACCTACAAGAGCCTCCTTGTTGACGGGGAGGCCTACCAGAGATTTCCCGGTCTCCTCGCTGATTCCCTTGCTGTCGCCGCCAATAGCAGCGCGCCGGACGGCACGATCCGGACCATCCTCGAAGAGATCCTGCCTTACGATCTGCTGCGCGAAACGACCGAACCGGCGATCGAGCAATTGGTGACATTCGTCCGTGGCGAGGGCAGTTCGCTGGTTCTCGATCTGGAGCCGCTCAAGAAGGCGGCCCGCGCAAACCTGCCAGCGGCGCTCGAAAAGGCCCAGGACGGCCTGCCGGCCTGCTCAACTGACCAGCACGACAGCAGCACCCTCGAGCTTTTCAAGTGTCGCGCTGAACCGGCGCGCGAAGATGAAATGCTGCAGCGCGCGCACAACCTGCTGGATGGGGTCTTCGCAGAAATGCCCGACAGCCGGACAATCCCGCTCGAGCAGGAGGGCGATGTCTTGCCCCTTGAGCAACGCCGGCTAATCCGCATTGCGATGCTCTTCAGCCCCTTGGCACCGCTCGCCGTCTATCTCGTTATCTGTGCGTTGTCGGCGCGAACGTGGAGTGCCGCCCTGATCTGGTTTGCGATACCCACCCTGATGGCCGCCTTGGCCGTGTCGGCAATCGGGCTGGTGAGCCGCTCGCTTGCACCCCGATTCGTCAACGACAACATTCTGCCCCGCAGCGACGATCCGCTGAACATGCTGGCGGGCGAATTGATCATCGACCTCGCAAAGACCCTGGCGACGGGCACGATCATCGCAGGCGCGACATTGGCCGTCATGGCGATCGCTGCCTTGCTCGTGACGGGAACACTCCGGAAAGCAGCAGCACCTCCCGGAAAGGGCTATTATTAAGGACCGGGGACCTGTCCAGCGTTCCCAACCCATACTTTTGCAGGCACGCCCCCTTTACTTTTTATCGATAATCAACAATATCGTTTTTCGGATAATACGGTCCTGGTCTTGGAGCATTTCCTGGTATGAAAACTTTCCTTCTTTCGATGGCGGGTGCGCTCGTCGCGATGTTCATCTTTGTCTTTGTCGGGTTTGCGCTTTTGTTCGGGCTGATCGCATCGGCCGCAGGCGCCAAGCCTCCCCGGCCGGGTAATGTCGTGCTGACCCTCGATCTGAACACGCCGTACCCTGACCAGGCGCCAAGTTCCGGTTTTGCAGCATTTTCCGAAGCACCAGGCTTCACAGACCTTCTCGTCAAACTCCAGGCGGCGGGAACCGACGATGCCGTCAAGGGGCTTTACATCCGCGGCGCCGATCTCGGCATCGGTACATCGCGCGCCGAAGAACTGCGCAGCGCCATCAAGGCCTTCCGCGATACCGGAAAGTTCGTGATCGCCCACACGCAGGGCAGCTACGGCTTCGGTGGCCCGTCCGCAATCCACTCGATCTCGGCTGCCGAGGAAATCTGGATTCAGCCGGGCACCGACATCGTCGCTGCCGGCGTGACATTCGAAACGGAGTTTCTCAAGGGCCTGTTCGACAAGATCGGCCTGACACCCGAGATCTATCCGTATTACGAGTACAAGAATGCGCCCAACAGCTATAACGAAACAGCCTACACCGAAGCGCACCGCGAGGCCCTTGAAACACTCGCCAATTCCATCTGGGCAACCGCCCTCAGCGAGATCGCGGAAGACCGTGGACTGACGGTTCCAAACCTTCGTGCGGCGCTCGAAAAAGGTCCGATGACGGCTGACGAGGCAATCACGCTGAAGCTCGCCGACAAGCTGGGCTGGCCCGAAGAGGCCGAAGACGCCGCCGAAGAGCGTGCTGGCGAAGATGCCGAGTTCATCGACCTCGGCTACTACGTCGTCCCGCCGGCCAAGGGTAAGGCACCACGCATTGCGATCGTCGGCGGCGAAGGCGCGGTTGTCACTGGCGGCAATACCGACGGCTCGCCCTTCGAAAGCCCCGCAGGCTTTGCCTCTGACGTGATCGCCCGCGCCATTATCGATGCAAGCGAAGACGAAGACGTGAAGGCCATCGTCTTCCGCGTCGACAGCCCCGGCGGCTCGCCAACAGCATCCGATCAGATCTGGAACGCCGTCAAACGTGCCCAGGCCAACGGAAAGCCGGTCGTCGTCTCGATGGGCTCGCTGGCCGCATCCGGCGGCTACTATGTCTCCGCCGGCGCTGACGCCATCCTCGCCAATCGCGGCACAATCACCGGCTCGATCGGCATCTTCGGCGGCAAGTTCGCCCTCGAGGGCACCTTCAACAAGATCGGTGTCACGTTTGACACGGTCAGCGTCGGGGGTGACTTCGCTGACGCCTACGGGGTCGATACGTTCAATCAGGCCCAGGAAGCGGAAGTACGCAACATGCTGAAGCGCGGGTATGACCGCTTCGTCGGCATCGTCGGCGAGGGCCGTGGCAAGACGTATGACGAAGTGCACGCAATCGCCCGTGGCCGCGTCTGGAGTGGTGAAGCGGCCAAGGAAAACGGTCTCGTGGACGAGATCGGCGGCTTCATGGATGCCATCGAGAAGGCCAAGGAACTGGCCGTCATCGAGGCAGGCGTCACGCCGCGGCTTGTCTATTTCCCGCAACGCAAGACCGGGTTCGAGGCTCTGGAAGAATTCTTTGGCGTCTCCGCCGAAGCCGTTCGTGCCGTCTCGGTGCTCAGCGCGATCGCCGGTGATGCCCGCACGCAAGCGCTGATCGAGGAACTCGCCGTCGCCGACGCCGTCAATTCCGGCCAGACACTGGCAATCGGCCCACGCATCCGCGAACGATAGCCTGACGTCCCTGACCGCAGCGGCCCGCCAGACCCATGTCTGGCGGGCCGTTTCAATTGCAGATGCTGCACTTGCGCTTGTGAAGCCGGCCGTGATCGTCTAGCCGGATGACCTGTTTCATCGGATACGCCATGAAGATCATCGTCACCGGCGCCGCAGGCTTCATCGGCTGCGAACTCGCCTTGCGCCTTCTCGGCGAAGGCCACGATGTCACCGGCATCGACTGTTTCACGCCTTACTACGATGTGCGGCTCAAGCATGATCGCGTCGCCCGCCTCACGCCCTTCGACACCTTCACGCTGGAAACCATCCGTGTCGAGGATGAAGCGGAAATGACCCGCGTCTTCCGGTCAGTCCGTCCTGACATGGTCATTCACTTCGCGGCGCAGGCCGGTGTCCGCTACAGCCTCGACCACCCTCGCGCCTATATCGATGCAAACATCGTCGGCTCGTTCAATGTCATTGACCTTGCCCGGCAGCATGACGTGCGCCATCTCGTCCTTGCGTCCACAAGCTCCGCCTACGGCGCAAACCAGAAGTTCCCGTTCGAAGAACGCGACGCCGCGCCGCATCCGCTGACGATCTATGCGGCAACAAAACTTGCCGCCGAACTCATCGCACACAGCCATGCCCATCTCTACGGCGTGCCGACCACCGCGCTGCGCTTTTTCTCGGTCTACGGTCCGTGGGGCCGCCCGGACATGGCGTTCTTCCTCTTCACAGACAAGATCTTCAAGGGCGAGCCGATCGACGTTTTCAATGACGGCGACCTGCTGCGCGATTTCACCTATATCGACGACCTCATCGAGGCGATCCGCCTTCTGATGGATGTGCCACCTGCGACCGGCCACCACATCATCCGCGGCGACTCCCTCTCGCCCGTCGCGCCGTATCGCCTCGTCAATATCGGCAACTCAAGTCCTGTGCGCCTGATGGACTACATCGACGCGATCGAGGCGGCGATCGGCAAAAGGGCGATCAAGAACCTGCTTGGCATGCAGCCGGGCGACGTCAAGCAGACCTATGCCGACGTCCGCCTCCTCAAGGCCCTCACAGGATACACGCCGGATACGGACTATCGCACCGGCATCGCGAGATTCGTCAGCTGGTTTCGCGACTATTACAAGCCGGCCTGAAGGCCCGCCGCCTCGACCGCCGTGCGGAAATCCTCCGGTACCGGCGCCGTCAGGTCCAACGTCCCACACTCAGGATGCGGCAAGACCAGCCGCGCCGCATGCAGCATCAGCCGCGCCGCCGTCGCCTGCCCTTCGCCATAGAGCGCATCTCCGAGGATGGGGCAGCCGAGTGACATGAGATGCACGCGGATCTGGTGCATCCGCCCCGTCTCCGGCGACATCTGCATCAGGCCGAACTCGCCGTTTCGCCCAATCACACGCCAGCCTGTCCTCGCCGCCTGCGCGCCCTTGCGGTCCGGCCGTGCAAGGATCATCCGCGACTTGCCACCCTCCTCCACCTTCACCAGCGCCGCATCCGCCACGCCGGTTTCCGCAGGCGGCAATCGCCCCTTCACGAGCGCAAGATACGTCTTCTGGGCCGCCCGCCCGGCAAAGGCCTCTGACAGCTTCGCCGCTGCCGGCTGCGTCCTTGCCGCCACGATCACGCCGGACGTGCCCTGGTCCAGCCGGTGCACAAGGCGCGGCCGCTTGCCATTCGATTTTGCGAACGCCGCCATCAGCTCATCCAGCGACCGCGCGACGCCGCTGCCCGCCTGCACGGCAAGGCCGGACGGCTTGTTGAAAACGATCAGCGAATTGTCCTCGTGCATCACCATCGAACGCACGAAAGCCAGGTCTTCGGCGCTGATGGCTGGAATCTCTCTGTTGCGGGTCATTTGTTCGCCTTTGCGCGCAATTGCGCGAACCGGGCCAGCCGCTCTGCAATCGGCGCCTCGCGCCCCTCGCCCTTCGGATCGTAGAAGACCGGACGATTCATGCTTTCGGGGAAATATTCCTGCCCCGAGAAGCCTTCCTCCGTATCGTGATCATATTGGTAGCCGGCGCCATAGCCCTGGTCTTTCATCATTGCGGTCGGTGCATTCAGGATATGCCTCGGCGGCATAAGGCTTCCTGTCTCCGCCGCTACGCGCCGCGCGGCCTTGTAGGCCACATAAGCCGCATTCGATTTCGGCGCTGTGGCGAGATGGATCACGCACTGCGCCAGCGCCAGTTCGCCCTCCGGCGAGCCAAGACGCTCATACGTGCGCGCCGCTTCTCCCGCGATCATCAGCGCGGTCGGATCAGCAAGGCCGATATCCTCGCTTGCCATCCGGATCAGGCGCCGCGCCAGGAACAGCGGGTCTTCGCCGCCTTCCAGCATCCGCGCGAACCAGTAAAGCGCGGCATCGGGATCTGATCCGCGCACGGATTTGTGCAGGGCGGAGATGAGATTGTAATGCTCCTCGCGGTCCTTGTCATAGGCCGCCGCGCGCTTCGAGAGCGACTTTCCGAGATCGTCCGGCGACAACAGCCCCGGCTCGCCCATCATCGCAAAGGCCTGCTCGGCGAGGTTCAGCAGGTATCGCCCATCCCCGTCTGCCATCGCGAGGATCATCGCGCGCGCGTCCTTGGTCACCGGCAGCCGGCGCTGCTCCAGGGTCTCGGCGCGCTGCAGCAGCAATTCCAACGCGGCTTCATCGAGGCGTTTCAGCACCAGCACCTGGCAACGCGAGAGGAGCGCGCCATTCAGCTCGAAGCTCGGATTCTCGGTCGTCGCGCCGATCAGCGTGACCACGCCGCTTTCAACAAAGGGCAGAAAGCCATCCTGCTGGGCCCGGTTGAAACGGTGGATCTCGTCGACAAAGAGCAGCGTGCCCTTGCCCATCTTGCGCCGGTCTGCGGCCCGGTCGAACGCCGCGCGCAAATCCTTCACGCCGGAGAAGATCGCGCTGATCGCCTCGAACTCGAGCCCCGTGCCTTCGGCAAGCAACCGCGCGATTGTCGTCTTCCCCGTTCCCGGCGGGCCCCAGAGGATGAACGAGGAGAGTCGCTTTGCCGCCAGCATCCGCGACAGCGTGCCCTCCGGCCCGATCAGATGGTCCTGCCCCACCACATCATTCAGCGTCTGCGGGCGCAGCCGGTCGGCCAGCGGCCGGGGCGCGCCGTCGGAAAGGCCAGCGGAGTCGAAAAGATCGGTCATTGTGCAGGTTTAGCCGCAACCGCGCGCCGGCGTAAGCAGTCAACGGTCCCGCGGCTCAGCTTGCGTCCAGTAACCAGGCGCGGCCAGCCGCCACATCGTCTGCAAGCCTCTGCATCTCCTCGCTTTCGCGCTCCGTGGTCACAACCGCATCATACGCCTGGGCTGGCAGGGTGACGGGGGCAACCAGCGGCACGAGCACTGTCCAGGCCGCAATCGTCGCCGGCACGTCGACTCCCTCACGGAATGTCAGGATCAACCTGTCGATTGCGTCTTCGCGGATGCAGACACGCTGAGGGGAAAGCGCCGTCATGCCGCAAACCCCGCCTTCAACGGCTTCCGGCGCTCTCAGGATATAGGCCTTATGGGGCGGCTTCATGAGCACGGTCGCCTTGTCGGCCCCGTCGTGTTGGCCGGCTGGCGCGGCGCGAAGGAACGCATCCGGCGAAACCGTCTGGCGCGATACTGTGTGCGAGCAGCTTGCCGCAGAAAGCACTGCCACCAGCATACACAGGAGGCGCCAGGACCGCACGCTCTCAATCCCCGCTGCCGAAACCGCAATCTCCGCCCACACATTGTTTTGCAACGCCCGGGCTGTCAATTCAACGCCCGCCCGAGCAAACGATCCCTTGAGACGCACGTAACTTTCCACCATATTCGTCCGCATGGGTCTTGAAATCACACCTTCAGGCCAGGCCTGCGGCGCCAGTGTCCACGGGTTGGACCTGTCGCGCCCGCTGACGAAAGAGATCGCCGCAGCGATTCGCGCCGCCTGGCTCGCCCATCAGGTGCTCGCCTTCCCCAACCAGCACCTGACCGATGACCAGCTGGAAGCCTACACCCTCGCGTTTGGCCCGTTCGGGCATGACCCGTTCATCGCGCCAATCCCTGGCCATCCGCACATCATTGCGGTCAAGCGCATGGCGGACGAGACCTCGCCGATTTTCGCCGAAAGCTGGCACACGGACTGGAGTTTCCAGGCGAGGCCCCCGCAAGGCACCTGCCTTTATGGCAAGACGATTCCGCCCACCGGCGGCGACACGCTGTTCACGAACCAGTATCTGGCGCTGGAGCAGATGCCGGCGGACTTGCGCGGCCGCATCGAGGGCAAGCGCGCCATTCACTCCGCGAAGAATGCCTACGCACCGACGGGCTTTTATGGCGCCGGCGACAAGGGCCGCTCAATGGACATCCGCCCGTCCGATGATGCGCAGGCGACGCAAACCCATCCGATCATCCACACCCACCCCGAAACGGGCCGCGACTGCCTGTTCGGCACGGCGGGTTATATCATCGGCATCGACGGCATGGACCCGGCCGAGGGCTGGGATCTCGTGTCCGAACTCTATCGCTGGCAGACGCGGCCCGAGTTCCAATACCGGCACAAGTGGAGCCCCGACATGCTCGTGATGTGGGACAACCGTTGCACGCTGCACATGGCGACCGGCGGCTATGCCGGGCATGATCGCTTGTTGCACCGCACCACAATCGGGGCAGCATAAGGCGTTTCCGATCCGGCCGCTTCGCGGTATGCTCCGCCCGAGGCCGCGAGAGACGGCCCGTGGAGGAATATCGATGGCTGATACCTGGCACGGCGCGAGCGCCGGCATTCCGGATCCGTGGACTTTGCCGCTTGAAACATTCGATGTCTCGAAGGCGGAATTGTTCGAGCAGGACCTGCACTGGGAATATTTCCGCAGGCTGAGGAAAGAGGCGCCGGTGCATTACTGCCCGGACAGCCTCGTCGGCCCCTACTGGTCGATCACCAAGTACAACGACATCATCGCCGTCGATACCAACCACAAGGTTTTCTCGTCCAGGCCCAGCATCGGCATCGGCGATCCGAGCGACGGCATCTATCCGCCAATGTTCATCGCGATGGACCCGCCGATCCATGATATCCAGCGCAAGGCCGCCCAGCCCGCCGTAGCGCCCGGACAGCTGGCGGAACTGGAAGGCCTGATCCGTTCGCGTGTGATCAACATTCTCGACAGCCTGCCGATCGGGGCACGCTTCAACTGGGTGGACAAGGTCTCCATCGAGCTGACGACGCAGATGCTGGCGACGCTGTTCGATTTTCCGTTCGAGGACCGCCACAAGCTGCCTTTCTGGTCGGATGTCGCCACGACGACCGACGCTGCCGGGATCGTCGGCGCGGACATGGAATGGCGGATGAAGCACCTGACCGAGTGCGTGGACTATTTCTCGCGCCTCTGGATGGAGCGGGCAGCCGCGCCGCCGCAAATGGATTTCATCTCGCTTCTGGCACATAATCCGGACACGAAGGATATGATCCACAATCCGATGGAGCTGATGGGCAACCTGATGCTGCTGATCGTCGGCGGCAATGACACGACGCGCAATTCGATCTCGGGCGGCGTCTACTATCTCAACCAGTTCCCTGCCGAATATGCCAAGCTGACGGCGAACCCGGCACTGATTCCGAACATGGTGTCCGAGATCATCCGCTACCAGACGCCGCTGCCCCACATGCGGCGCAAGGCGCTGGAAGATATCGAGTTCGGCGGAAAGCATATCCGCAAGGACGACAAGGTCGTCATGTGGTATGTCTCGGGCAACCGCGACGAAGAGGTGATCGAGCGCGCCGACGAATTCCTGATCGACCGGGCGAATGCACGCCGGCACATTTCATTCGGCTTCGGAATCCATCGCTGCATGGGCAACCGCGTCGCCGAAATGCAGCTGCGCATTCTCTGGGAAGAAATCCTGAATCGCTTCGACCATATCGAAGTCGTCGGGCCGCCAAAGCGCGTGCATTCGAACTTCGTGCGAGGCTATGAAGACCTGCCGGTCATCGTCCACGCTCGCCGCTAAAGCGTGATCGTGCCCCGGACAGTATTCCCGTTGCGGTCGATTTCCACATCCCAGGTCCTTCCGCTCTTGGTGACCGCCGATTGCAGGTCCTTCACCGTCTTGGTCTGCGTCCCATTGACGGAGCGCACGATATCACCCGGCCGGAAATACGCTCCCGCCACTGACCGTCGCGCCACCGAATAGATATAGATGCCCGACCCCTTCTGGAACGGGTCCAGCCCGTTCTCCTCGGCAAGGCGCGGCGACAGCTCGACCACCCGCGCACCATTGAAAACATTCTGTCCACTGATGGCCACCACATCGGCCGCCGTCGCGCCCGGTGGCGGCTCGACCCGCACGTTCACGGTCTGCGATTTGCCGCCGCGCAAGACACTGAGGCGCGCCGTCTCGCCCGGGCTGCGGATCGCGGCGAGAAACTTGAGGCCCTTCTCGTCAAACACTTCTCGCCCGTCGATTGCCGTCACGAGATCGCCCCGGCGCATGCCCGCCTTGGCTGCAGGGCCGTCGGGATAAACTTCCGTCACCATCACACCGAGCGGGCGTTCCAGTCCTTGCGATTTGGCCACATCAAAGCTGACCGTCTGCGCCGCAAGGCCCAGCCAGGGCCGCACGAACGTGCCCTCGTTCATCGCCGCGTCGACAACCCGCTTGACCATCTCGGCCGGGATCGCAAAGCCGATGCCGACCGAGCCGCCGGTGCGCGAGAAAATCGCCGTGTTGACGCCCATCAGTTCGCCCTTGACGTTGACCAGCGCGCCGCCCGAATTGCCGGGGTTCACGGCTGCGTCCGTCTGCAGGAAGAACGAATAGTCGGAGATGCCAACATCCGTGCGCGCCGTCGCCGAGAGGATCCCGCTCGTCACCGTCTGCCCGACGCCGAACGGGTTGCCGATCGCCAGCACGAGATCGCCCACCTGCGACTGGCGCGTATCGGCAAACCGCAGGGCCGGCAGCCGCTCGTCGCCCGTATCGATCTTCAGCACGGCAAGGTCGGTGCGCGCATCGGCCAGCACCAGCTCGGCCGCAAATTCGCGCCGGTCACTTAGAACAACGCGGATACCATCGGCGCCATCGATCACGTGATTGTTGGTGACAATCACACCATCCGTTCCGACGATGACCCCCGAGCCGAGCGAGTTCTGCACCCGGCTTTTCTGTGGGCGGATGCCATACATGGCCTGTTCCATGGTAGGGCGTTGGGCAACGATCTTGTCGGTGAACACGTTGACCACGGCCGGCGAGGCCTGCCGGACAAGCGGCGCGAAGGTCAGCGAGATTTCCTCTCGGGAGGCTGGAACAGTCTGGGTCATGGCGACGGCAGCCTGCGGTCCGGCCGCCGCCAACACTTCGGGGGCGGCTGGGGCGGCGGCGGGTACGGCAGCGGCACTCCCGGGTTCGGCCTCGGAGAATATCGGGGCCAACGCCACCGTCAGCAGCGTCAGGACTGCGACGCTCAGGAAGGCGAGCAATTTGGAGACATGTCTGGTCATGCTGCGTGCATCGGTCATGAGTATGGCTCTATTGCGGCGCGTTCATGTGCGCAATTCGGCGCCGCCTATCTTTTCAGTCAGGTTCAGCCGGCTGCGTCCGTGGCCGCCTGCCGCGCCGCCAGCGCATCGAGGTTTGCGGTGTGGCTGTCACGGCTGATCCTGTAGAAGGACACGCAGATCAGCATCAGCGTCCAGGCAACCAGCAGCGAAATCGCATAGCCCCAGCCGAGCGCACGGATCGACTCTTCCGTCGCCCCCTGCCCGCCCCCGCCTTGCGCAAAACCGGCGACCGCCAGCACGGCGGAGGCGGTCATCACACCGACGCCCTGCGACAACTTGCGGATGAAGCTGATCCCCGCAAAGAAGATTCCCTCCGAGCGCCGCCCGGTCTGCATCTCGCTGTCCTCGACAATATCGGCCACCATCGAGGCCATCAGCATCTGCGTCGAGATGATCAGCGCAAGGTCGAAAATGGTGATCGTGATGATGATGTTGAAAAGCGCGTCAGTGCCGTTCGGCGGCAGGAGGCCAAGCAGCCGAAGGATGACCGGCAGCGGCGCAATCGTGAACGCGAGGGCACCAATCGTGATGGCGCCGCGCTTCTTGCCGAACGTCTTGCCGATGATGGGGGCGATGATCAGCGCAAGGATGGCAGAGACATAGACCGCCGCTGTGATCGTCGCGATCTGCGTGTTGTCGAAGCCCCAGAAGATCGTGTTGATATACTGGTTCAGCGTCGCAGAAATGCCGGAGGCAATGAGGCCGCATAGCGTCGCGAGGAACAGCGCCCGGAAAGACGGGTTGGACACGGTCTCGAAGATCTCCTTGAAGATCTTGCCGAGCGTAAGCTGGCGCGCCGCCGGCGGCGCCTTGAGGTGCGGAATGTGCTTGTGCGTGCCCGCTGCGCAGATCAGCACACAGACAAAGATGCAGATGGCGGCCACCGTGCCGTAAGTGTTCCAGCCATCGATATTGAACACGCCGATCGGCGTTGTCTCGGTCGGCACAAGCAGGAACTGGAACAACAATATCTGGATCGTCAGGCCGCCAAACCAGCCGAAGAAATACCGCAGCGACATCAGCGACGTACGCGCGTCATAGTCCTGCGTGAGTTCCGCCGCGAGCGCCGTACTCGGGACATCATAAAATGTGAACGACAGCCGCACGGCGATGGTCGACACGACCAGCCAAAGAAAGAGATCGTTGCCGGTGATACCGGCAGGCGGGTTCCAGGTGAAGTAATAGGTGATCGCCACCGGAATCAGCGCCGCATACATGAAGGGATGCCGCCGGCCGAGCTTGGTGCGCATGTTGTCAGACCAGTACCCCACGACAGGGTCGGACACCGCATCGATGATCAGTGCAAAGAGGAGCGCAAGGCCGACGAGACCAGCATCAACGCCCAGGATGTTCGAATAGAAGAACAGCAGCACATATTCGAAGCCATTGTTCTTGATGCCGTCGGCCGCTCCTCCAATCCCAAATGCCAGCCGGGTCGCGAGGCTGGGTTTGCCGGTCACCGATGCCGCCATAACGCTACTCCTGATCTGTCCGCCGTCACCGCGCCTTCAAAGGCCCAACACCATTTTCGCCATGATGTTGCGCTGGATCTCGTTCGATCCGGCATAGATCGACGTCTTGCGATAATTGAAATAGCTCGGCGCAACCGGAACGGCATACACCGGCGTCGGCAGGTCAGCATTTGCGCCGGCCCGGGCAAGCGCGAAATTGTCCCGCACGAAGGGAGCAGCAAAGCCGCCGACCGCCTCGAGGGTGAGTTCGGTAATCGCCTGCTGGGTTTCCGAGCCCTGGCATTTCAGCATCGAGCTTTCCGGCCCGACCGCTTCCCCGGCCGACAACGAGGCAAAGATCCGCCGCTCCGTCGCATCAAGGCTGTCGATCTTCATCTCCAGCAACGCCAGCTTGCGCGCAAAATCGGCATCACGGATCAGCGGCTCGCCGCCCGAGAGCTCGACGCTCGCGATCTTCTTCGCCTTCGTCAGCATATGCCGCAGGCCCGGCGCATAGGCATTCCCGCGTTCGAACTGCAGCAGGTACTTGGCATACGTCCAGCCCTGGTTCTCTTCGCCCACCAGCGCATCGGCGATCTTTACACGAACATTCTCGAAGAAGACCTGGTTGATCTCCTGTTGGCCTTCGACCGGGCCATCAAGTGTCGGCAAGGGCGAGATCGTGATCCCCGGCAGCGTCATCGGGAACACGATGAAACTGATGCCTTCCTGCGGCTTGTCGAGCTTGGCCGTGCGCACAAGGCAGAAGATCATGTCGGCCCACTGGGCATGCGTCGTCCAGATCTTCGAGCCGTTGAGGACATACTCATCGCCATCACGCACCGCGCTCATCTGCAACGAGGCAAGATCAGAGCCCGAACCGGGTTCCGAATAGCCCTGGCACCACCAGACGTTCGAAGCGAGAATATCCGGCAGGTATCTGCGTTTCTGTTCGTCGGAACCGAATGCCATCAGCACCGGCGCCACCATCGACAGGCCCATCGGGCTGACGGGCGGCGTCCCTGCGCGCGCCAGTTCCATCTGGAGGATATAACGCTCTGAGGCACTGAGGCCCGGTCCGCCATGCTCGACCGGCCAGTTCGGCGCAACCCATCCCTTGGCGAACAGCGCCTTCTGCCAGGCAACCTGCCCGTCCTTGTCGAGGTAGCCATTCTTCGACATCGCGCTCTTGGCGCGCAATTCGGGTGTGAAGGCGTCTGCGATCCAGTCACGCACCTCGCGCTGGAAGGCGAGATCTCTGTCGGTGAACGAGAGGTCCATGTCCGGCGCCCCTATTCGACGATGTCGAGATACTGGATCTCCGGCGCACCGGCGAGCACGGCGCCGAGCTTCGGTCCGGCGGCCTTGAAGTAGGCCGTCTGGCCGTGCGCCTTGAGGGCATCGGCAGAGGCGTACTGCTCCATGAACACGTATTCGGTGGATGAGCCCTTCGTCTTGTAGAGCTGGTAGGTCAGGCAGCCCGGCTCGTTTGCCTTGACCTGCGCCATGAGGTCCTTGGCGACCTGTTCGAACTCGCTCTGTTTACCTTCTTGAATCTTAAGTTTTGCAACAACGCCAATCATTCTGAATCCTCCATGGGTGTTTTTTATAACACTATGGAGATAATGAGGGTCGGCAAGCCTGCCCTTGCGCCATCGCCCGCAATTTTCATGCGAACGGGCCGTCCTTTCTGGCTCAGCGCGCGTTCATGTTGGAACGGGCCTTGCTCTGCGCTTCATCTGGACCTAGGCCCGAAAGGAATATCCCATGTTGATGACGGATATCGGAATGCTGGACGCCGACATTTCCGCGCAACCCGAGCGTGTGCTGGCCATCATCCCGGCCCTCAATGAGGCGCGCTATATCGAGGCTTGCATTCGATCGCTGATGACTGGCGAGCCTGCCCTGCGCGAGATTTCCCTCGTCGTCGCCGATGGCGGCAGCACGGACGACACGGTCGCCATCGTCGAGGGTCTGAGGGGTGAGTTCCCCAATCTCCTGGTGCTTCGAAACCCGAAAAGGCTGCAATCGGCTGCCATCAATCTGGCGGCGCAAAACTGCGCAACCGCCGACACGCGCTATCTTCTGCGGTGTGATGCTCACTCCATCTATCCTCCAAACTTCATTCTCGATGTTGTCCGGTCATTGCAGCGGACGGGCGCCGCCTCGGTCGTGGTTCCGATGGATGCGGTCGGACAGACCTGCTTTCAGAAAGGTAACGCCTGGATCGTCGACACGCCGCTGGGGTCGGGGGGATCGAGGCATCGTGGCGGCAAAGCCTCGGGCTTCGTTGAACACGGCCATCATGCGGGCTTCGATCTCAACTGGTTCAACGAAATCGGCGGATATGACGAAACCTTCTCGCACAATGAAGACGCCGAATATGACGTGCGGCTCGCAAAGGCGGGGGGCCGGGTGTTCCTCGATGCGGCGATCCGGATCAGATATATACCCCGCGGCTCGATCGGACGCCTCGCACGCCAGTATTACAACTACGGAAAGGGTCGCGCCCGGAACATGCGAAAGCATGGCACCCGTCTCAAATTGAGACAAGCCATCCCGCTATTCGCTTTGTTGGGGAGTGTGTTCGGACTGCTCGCGGCACCGTTCTTCCCGCCGGCCCTTCTCCTGCCGGGTGGATATGCCACCATCCTCATTCTCGCATCGGCCTTCATGATCGTCACGAAGGGATCAATCTGCGGCATCTTTTCAGGCATCGCGAGCGGAATAATGCATCTCAGCTGGGCGTTAGGGTACTTGAAGGCCACACTTTGGCGAGGCAAATGAGAACGCCCATCAATTATTGGCCAACTCACAGGCTTTGCTGTATAGTGCAAAGCAGGTGGGATACTTTTTGACATGTCGGACTTCCCGAAGAAGGTTCAACGCTCGTTTATAGAGCGGCTCGGGCGTATAACGCGTTCCGCAACATCCCTGCGTGCCAATATCGGGCGGCGGCTGAAAATGGACTGGCCTGACGGCCCATATCAAAGCGCGCGGCCGGCCCTCATTGCCCCGGACAGGGTTGCAAACGCGCCGGAAGGCCTTTGCCTTTACGCTGTGGGCGATGTTCACGGCCGGCGGGACCTGCTTGAGACCCTTGTCGCGGCGATCCGTCAGGATGCGGCCGCTTTGCCGGATAGCATCAAGCCGCAGATCATTTTTCTCGGCGACTATATCGACCGCGGGCTGCAGTCCCGCGATGTCATCGAATACTTCGTTAGCGGCGTGTTGAAAGACCTCGATCCCGTCTTCCTGAAAGGCAATCACGAAGAGGCGATCCTGCGTTTCCTGTCGGACGCAAATTTCGGCCACCAGTGGGCCCAGTACGGCGGCGCTGAAACGCTGTTTTCGTATGGCTTCCAGACGCCAAACCAGCGCGCCAGCCTCGGCTCTCACGAGGCGATGGATGCCGCGCGAAATGCGTGGACACGGCTTTGGAACGAATTCCGCGTCCGGCTGCCAGACACCCATCGGGCATTCTTCGAGTCCCTCCAGACATATCACGTCGCTGGCGATTACATCTTCGTTCACGCCGGATTGCGTCCCGGCATTGACCTTGAGCAGCAGTCCCAACGCGACATGCTCTGGATCCGCGAAGAATTCCTTGATGACTGGACCCTGTTTCCACAGATCGTCGTGCATGGTCATACGCCCGAGGAGAAGATCTATCGCGACGGCCGCAGGATCGGCCTCGACACAGGCGCTTTCCTTTCCGGCAAACTGTCCGCGGCACGCCTCTGCGGCACGGAAGTTGCGTTTCTCAGCACTTGAACAAATCCCGGCCAGGTTACACAACGCTGGAGCCGCCCCGGATATGGAGATCCTGAATATGCCAATGACCCGTTCAATCATCGCAGCCATTCTGCTGACCTTGCTGGCCAGCCTGCTCGCAGCCTGCGGGTCCACCGGTTCAGGTTCGGTCCAGACGCGGGACGATGCCCCGGCCCTCAAGAATCAGGTCGTCCAGGCCTACACGCTCGGCACGGCAGACCGCTTGCGCATCACCGTGTTCGGTCATCCTGACCTGTCCGGCGAATTTGAAGTTGATGGCTCGGGCGCGATCTCCCTGCCCTTGATCGGCCAGATATCGGCCGTCGATCTCACAACGCAGGATCTCGAAAAGAATATCGCCGACAAACTCGCATCGGGCTACATCCTCAATCCCCGCGTCAGCGCTGAAGTGATCAACTACCGGCCCTTCTACATCCTTGGTGAAGTCGGCCGCCCCGGAGAATACCCCTATACGAATGGCCTCACGGTTCAGAACGCGGTTGCCGCCGCTGGCGGATTTACTTACCGCGCCAACAAACGCGTCGTGTATATCAAGAGCGCTGATGGCCTCGAAGAAGTGCCTTACGAATTGACCCCGATCACGATCGTCAAACCCGGCGACACGCTCAGGATCGGCGAACGAATCTTCTGACGCCTGTGCTGCAAGGGCGCTCGCTGGCTGCGCTCATTGAATTTCTGGCCCACTCCGCATGCCGGAGTGGGCCAATTTTTTTCCTGAAAGGCACGAAGTTAACCACTTTGCGCTGCGAACGGTTGAGTATTTGGGCTTTACTTCGCTCAGGGGGCGAATCTTCAGACGAAGCGTTAATTCTGAGATAATAACTTGGTACAAACCGGTGGTATGTGGTTTGCAAACACTTGTGAATGAACTAGCCTCTGGCCAATCTTCGGGTGGGCCGTGGACGAGACTGAAAGGCGCCGGTTTTTCGCGGCGCAATGGTGTAGATTAGGGGATGTCCATGGGACCGACGATGACCGAACACACGTCGCAAGCCGACGTCACGGATTACCGGCTCGCTCATCAAGGCGGACCGACCAGAGACCACGATGCAGGCTTGAAGCGGCTGTTCGACATCGTTGTTGCTAGCCTTGCACTCCTCGTGCTTGCCCCAATGCTCCTCGTGATCGCGCTCATCATTCGCCTGCAGGACGGAGAGCGGGCGCTGTTGTTTCAAAAGCGTTGCGGCCTCAACGGCGAGACCTTCACCTGCCTGAAATTGCGCTCGATGGTGCCCGACGCCGCCGATCGTTTACAGGCCGTGATTGATAGCTGTCCGAAGGCCCGCCTCGAGTGGGAGACATCCCGCAAGATCACCAACGACCCCCGGATCACGCCCATCGGCCACGTCATCCGCAAGACATCAATCGATGAACTGCCGCAGTTGATCAACATTATTCGCGGCGATATGTCGATTGTCGGACCGCGCCCGATTCAACCGTATGAATTGAGCCAGTATGGCGAAGGCCTACAGCACTACACCAAGGTGCGTCCCGGGCTGACCGGCCTCTGGCAAATCAGCGGCCGCAGCGACACGACGTTTGCCGAGCGTGTGAAGCTCGACGTAGAATATGTAAACACCCAGTCGTTCTGGGGTGACATCAGCATCATCCTCAAAACCATTCCAGCCGTGCTGTTCTCTCGCGGCGCGAAATAAGTCTCAATCCGGCGTTCGTGCTCACGCGCGCGTCCGGAATTCCTCAGCTGCGGCCAGGATCAACGCGGCCAGTTCATCGGCTCCATCCCGTTCGATTGACGCTGCGGCAGCCATACGCGCAGAACGGATTGCTGGCGGCGTGAGGCTTTTATTCAGTAAACGGACGATTTCATCTACACCAGGTTGTCTTGAATGCAGCGCCGGCCCTGACAAGCCCAGCTTTTCGAGGCGCGCGGCAAACCAGAACTGGTCGAGCATGTGCGGCTGGACGATTTGGGGAACGCCAGCCCTGAGGGCCGTGTCGACCGTACCGGCCCCGCCATGATGGATAACCGCTGCACAACGAGGGAATAACTGCTCGTGCGGCACATATCCCGATATCAAATGCCCTGCAGCGGCAATCCTGCCGTCCGGGCGATCCTCGGGAAATATTCCGCGTAAGCCAAGCCGGTCCAGAGCGGCCAGCGCCGCGTCGGCGATTGCATCACCATGCGCAGGCCCAAGCGATCCAAGGCCAACATAAACCGGGGTGGTGCCACGCTCAAGGTAATGTTCGACGACTGATGGTATGGCCAAACCATTCTTCGCCTTGAGTGACGGATACGCGGTTAACCTGTCGAGAGAAGACCAATCCGCAGGCGGCTTGTCGATGAGAACAGGCGAAATCGATGTCACCTTCGTCAAAGGCCGCCCCATATGCGTTCGCGTGTCTGACAAGGGAGGTTGTCTGCGCAGGCCGAGGCGGCGCCGATACCGGCCGAGCGACCGGCCAATGATGCGCTGCGCGACCCCGACAACGCCATAACTGGCAGCGTTGAGCGACCCGCCCGCCCATGGCCTCCAGACCATCGCACACGGATGGTCCCGGGTTGGACTGAGCACGGGCTGCTGGGCCGTCAGCATGAAGGCCGTTCCTTGTGCTTCAGCAGCGACGCGCGCTGGGGCGCAGATCAGATTCGCAACGACGATATCGGCGCCTGTTGCCGCCTCCAGACAACGCGTCATGACATCATCGACATGCGGCGAAATCATATCGTTCCAGTCTCGAAACAAGGATAGCGGACCTGCGAGGGTGCCTCGCCTGGCCGCCTCATTCATCCAGCCTGCCAGGGAAAAGTCTGCTGGCGGGTCCACCGCAATACCCGCTTCAGAAATCAACGTCCGATAATCGCGCGGCGCGAAGATCGAGACGTCGGCCCCTCTCGCCTGCAACGCTTTCGCGGTTGAAATATAGGGCATCACATCGCCCAGCGACCCGAGCACCTGGATCGAGACTTTCACGGTCCCGTCCGATCGTATGCGACTGCGACACGGCGAAGTTTATGGGCGCCATCTTCGGCAACAAGACTGCTCTCCCCATCAATTGAGACGGCAGCCCCGGTCATGTCGAACAAGGCCGCCAGAGCCCCACACGCCGCAGCAAGCAATTCAGCGTGTTCGGGTTTCAGCCGGACAATGACCCGATCCTCCGCCACTTGCAGAACCTTGAAATCGTCAATCCTGCGATCGGATCCGGCGATGGCATTGCGGATCACATCTGGGGTCAACACGATCGTCTTGCCGCTCACACCCATCAAGACAAAGGAATCATCAAGGCGGCCAACGATCGACGACAGCGTGCGATGAGGCGATCCGCACCGGCAGGCCCCGGACGCAAAGGTGACAATGTCATTCATCCTGTAACGGAGCATTACCTGGGTAGTCCTCGAGAAGTCCGTTATGACCGGATTGAAATGTATCGTGCTTCCCGGCACCGGAAGCGTTTCGAAAGCGATGTGATCTTCAGTCAAGTGCAGGCTGCCAAACGCGCAGCTGACGGCAAACAAGCCTTCCGTCGCCATATAGATCTGCCTTACTGGCCGGCCGAAGCCTGCCTCGATGACCGATTGGTCGAGGGGATCAAGCACCTCGCCCCCGGAAAAAACAAGCCGGGGCGCGAGGGCAATATTGGCTTCGGCAAGTCCCCTCAGGATGCGCGGGGGGGCCACGACGACCGTCGGCGCGAAGGCAGCGACGGGATCCAAGAGGCCTTCGATTCCGCCGCTCAAATGGAAGAACTTCAGTTTCAGCCGCCGGCTCTCGTTTGCGGCATCGTAGAGACGACTGGCTTGGGGCAACATCACCGCGACCCGCTCGCTCCGTACAAGGATTTCCGGCAGGGTACGAGACAGCATGACCCCAAGCCAGCGATACCGCTCGGGTTCGGAGACAACATAAAGGCCTCGGTTACCGCTTGTCCCGGTACTCGCCCCAACCGAGACGCCCGGGCGATTCGGAAGCCGCCCATGAAAGATGCCCCACCCTTCCTCCGCACCGAGATTGATACAATTATAGCGCTCGAAGTTTGCCATCACCATCGATTTGTCCGATCGCGGCGCCTCCTCAAGCGTTCCGAAGCGGGCATTCGCGAAGGCCGGCGCCTGCGGCACGTGTTCTTGGAGGAACCGCGAAATCCGGCGCCTCTGAAAGTCCTCAAGGCTCGCCCGGTTCCGCAGGCGATGCATAAGGAAACGTGCACGCACGAATGCGGCGAGGGTAAGGAGCTCCGGCGTCATGCAGACAAAATCGGATCATGGCACAAAACCACCTTACCGCCCTTTTCAGCGAAGGTCCGGATGCGGTGGGCTGTGTCACGAGCTGCGGCAACATCATCCAATATGGCGCGCGCCGGATAGCCCGGCGACCGACCGGACCGGATGGCCTCAAAAAGCCATTCTGAGTCGGCGGCATATAATAGCGGCGCGTCACGTCTGGCCCAGAGGATACCAGTATGGCCATTCATATGCCCGGGAAGCGGCACGCCAAGAACGCTACCATCACCAAAAATGTCCGATGCCGGACCAAGTCCCATCGGCGCGTCGACCCGCCGGCACGATGCATAGTCTGTGCATCGCGTGAGAAGATCATCGGGAATAAGCTCTTTGAATAAACCATGCCTGACGCGCGCAAATGCCCCCCCGTCAAGAAAGGATTTGAGCGCTTGTGCATCGATAAAGATCCGTGCATCCGGATAGTCTTTGAGGGCGCTGACATGATCAGCGTGAAGATGGGTCACAAGGATGGTGTCAGCATGCGGCATCGCGCAGGGCAAAACATCGGCCGACAGCTTCGGCTGAAGGATTGCCGCGTACAGGCGCAAGGGCAAAGATCTCCCGCCCTCCGTCACCCGCGACGAATACCCCGTATCGACAAGACATTGACCACCGATCGGATGGTCAAACCGGCCGTATCGCACCGGCAAGGCAATTCGGGTCCAGCGGCCACCTCGAAGAACGAACCTCTCCGGCGCTGTCACTGTTGCACTGTTCGGAAACGAGATGTTCATTGGCGCTCGTTCCCAGCGGGGAAAGTGCGTGAGACCCCGTCCTCAAATGAAACGGATGGCCGCCAATTCAGGATCGTCTGTGCCCGTCTTATATCGAGTGTTTGCCGGTAGGCCAGAACGCCAGCCGAATAGCGCGTGATTGGCGGTTCGGGATGTCCCGGTGTCAGGCCCGACAGAGCTTCCGCAGCATGCGCGAAGGCAAAGACCGCCGGAAAGGAATGCCTTCGCCACCGCGCTGTCACACCCGCCTTCGCGCAAGCAACATTGATCACATCCCGCAGGTTGAGCGCGACGCCGCCGGAAATGTTGAAGATGGTCTGGACAGGTCTTGCTGGCGCCTTCAATGCGGCCAAGATTGCGGAAACCACATCGTCGACATGTGTGAGATCGGTCGCCGCCTGTCCGCCTCGCATGATTGGCAGGGGGCGCCGGCGGGCGACATCGATCAGGCGTGGCAACAGCGCCGTATCGCCGCGTCCATAGATCGCTCGTGGGCGCAGGATGACCGGATCAAGATCGGCGGCGCCGAGCACAAGGCGCTCGGCAAGACGCTTGGTGCGTGCATAGTGGTTGACCGGCGACGGCAAGGCCGCGTCCTCGGAAACGCCGTCCTGATCCTGAAACCGGAAATAGAGGCTGGGTGTAGAGATGTGAACGAGGCGCCGGGCCCCGCCGCGACGCGCAAGATCGATCACTGAACGTGTGCCCTCAATATTCGATTTTTCAAAGTCGGCACGGCGCCCCCATGGGGATGACAGTGCGGCGCAATGCACGACCGCCTCAAGCGGGGGGAGGCTTTCCGTATATGCCCCGGCAAGGTCGCAGACGACGGTTTCGATGCCTGCTTCCTTTAATGTTGCGAGCTTTTGCGCGTTTCGCCCGCTGGCAATCACGCGGGCACCAAGGCTGGTGAGGTGGCTGACCAAGGCGCCACCAAGGAACCCGGTTGCACCGGTAACAAGGATTGCGCGGTCGCTCATGCGGTCAGAGTTGCTCCGGCCACGGACACGCCGGCCGACGTCCCGATCATGAGCAGTCTGGCGCCGGGCTTGATGCGGCCGCTGCGCAGGGCAGAGTCGAGGGTGGTCGGCAGTGAGGCGGCAACCAGGTTGCCCGTGTCGCGCACCGTATCGAAGACCTGGTCAGGCACGAATCCGCAGGAGCGGGCCATGTGTTGCAGGGCAAGCGGGCTGGCCTGATGGGGGATGACAAGATCGACATCGGAGGGACGCCACCCGGCGCGTGCAAGCAAGCCGCCGACGAAACCGGAAATGCGGTGGCGGGTCAGCTTAAAAAGACGATGGCCATCCATCCGGAACAAGGCATTGGCCTCGAAATTGGCCCTGTCGGTGTTGAAGTCAAAGCGTGTGCCACCGGCGGCAAGCGTGCAGCAGTCATAGCCTTCCTCCCATGTTTCCATGGCGAAGTGGCCAAGGCGCAATCCGCTTGATTTGCTCTTTTCACTGACAATTATTGCAGCAGCGCCATCCCCAAACAGGCCAGCGGTTGCAGGGGCGTCCGCCCAAGGCAGGGCTCTTGAGGCGATCTCGGAAGCGACGACAAGGACGTTGCGGGCGCGGCCTGCCTGAATGTACAGACAGGCGAGATCCAGAGCGACGAGTGCGCCGAGACAGGTGGCATTGACGTCATAGGCCGGACAGGTGGACGGTGCCCCGCCAAGTTCGCGTTTGATCAGCGGCGCTGTGGCGGGGATCGGCTGATAGCCGACAGCGGCGGCAAAAAGAATGAGATCTAGCGCGCCGGTGTCCATTCCTGCCGTTTCGAGCGCTCGCCTCGACGCGGTAACGGCCATGGCAATCTGGGTTTCCTCTGGAACGGCATGGCGCCGGACAGCAACGCCGCAGGCGGCTTCGAGCCAGCCGTGTGGCTGTCCGAGCCGGACATCCAGTTCGGCAGACGTTACTTCCCTTGCAGGCAGGCAACTTGCCGTGCCGGTTATGAAGGGCGCCAAGGACATGAGCATGATCCCATAAGTGAATAAGCACTCACTAACACGATGGGGGCGCGACTGTCCAGACCCGCGCGGCCCTCGAAGCGGGAGACTGAACCGGGTTGGTGGTTTGGGCAAGACATGCCCTCGTGGCGTGAAAAAGCCCTGCCCTTCCGCCCTGCCCCAGCACCCTCGCCCGGCGATGCGGGGCATCTTTCCGGCGGTCTGATCGGAGTGTGGCGGCGCGCGTGCGCCGGCGTCAGGACGTGTCGGCGGGGAGGGTGTCCCAGGGCTCGCCGAGGCGCAGCGCCTCGATACTCGTTAGCAAAGTGTCGAACACCGGCGGCAGGCGGCGCAGGAGACAGAACGCGACCGG
>JBGSVY010000112.1:0-4937 GCA_041752715.1 Hyphomonas sp. | reverse complement strand
TTCCATCTCGCCGCTACGGCACAGAACCTGCGCAAACTTGCCAAACTGGTTCCGGTTCCAGCGTGAGAAACAGCAAAGCCTCGCTGCGGCCGCATCGCGCCGCCCGTTAGCAAGCGGACTTTTTCAACACAATCGGCCCTTACCCGCCGGTCGTCATCGTCGAGGCCAACGTTGGATTTGGAAACTGGATTGGTTGCGGCCCGCGACCGGTCTTCCTGCCAAGGCAAAGAGGTTCAATCTGCGCGCATTGCGAATCGGTCAGGCCATATCGAGTCAGTCAACAACTCCCGTGTTTTGGAGCTTGAATCGCAGTCTCAGATTAATGTGTATTCTGATTCACAACCGACCCTAAAGCCGAGACTCGATCACTTCGTTGACCCATGCAACAATGTCCGGGTTATTGGACCAATATAGTACCTCAATTGCTAACACGACTGACAATACGAAGCAGAGACCAATCCTGTAACTTATGCTTGCTCTTGCTAAAACTACAACAAAATAACTCGAAACAACAATAATCGAAGTCATTACAGCAGCTGGCAGCAGAGGAAAATACTCCCATTTTTTTTCTAAAGGACGCCCCTCGTGGTCAAGGAAAAAATATCCCATATTGCTCAGTGTAAAGAAGAGGGCGATTGCCAGAACGACGAAACCGATGGCGACGGCGAAGGTCTTCTCTAGCGATTGTTTTTCCCTGAGCCTTCGATAAATGCTCGATACACCTGCAGGCAACACAGAAACCGAAACAAATGTTAGAGCAGAAGTCTCATTCGCCGGAAGATACACCGGGAGCCAATTTCCTATGAATTTTGCTATTTGAAACCAACTCAATAGTAATGCATGAAGCGCGCTTAAGAACTCAAGTCGACTGAATCCCGTGAGCAAATCCACATAGTGGGTTAGCACGACTATCATGATAGCGCCGCGTGCGAACTGCCAAGAGTTCCAAACTGCCTTGATGAAACTCCAGTCCATGAAAATCGGTACTACCACGATCAAGCGAGCTCGCAAGAACCCTGCTTGATGACGTCGTCCCGCATCAAGCGCTCTAGAAGAATCTTTGGGAGGAGGGTTGCACCAAACTTGGATTATTTTGGGCTAAAACTGCTCGTTCGGTTGAATCTTGAATCTCATGGCGAACGTCGTTTCTCGGCGAAAAACTGCCCCTGCTTACACGCTCCCGGCCAGCCAGGGCGTGATGTCGTCCTGCTGCGCGATCAGCGCGAGGCCGTGGGCGATCGACACGAACTGGTCGCCGGTCTCGACCTTTGCCGCCCCGAACCGTGCTTCGAAACTGCGCCGGAGGGCTGGCACGTAGGATGAGCCGCCGGTGAGGAACACCCGGTCGATGCGCTCCTCGGAGAGGCCGGCCGTGCCAAGCGCGTCGCTGACGGTCGACTGGATCGCCGCCACGTCCTCGCTGATCCAGCCGTCAAACTCGCGGCGGGTGATCGTGCGATCAAGCTGCGTGGGTCCCGCGTCCAGCCGGAAGGTGGATGTCTCGGCGTGTGACAGCTGCATCTTCACCTGCGCCACAGCCCGGTAGAGCAGGTAGCTTGCATCCGCGTCGAGGAAGTCGATGAAGGCGCGGATCAGGCCGGGCTGGTCAGACACCCGCACGAGCTTTTCAAGGTCTGCATAGTCTTTGGTGTGGCGCATGATCGAGAGCTGGTTCCATTGCGCGAACCGGCTATAATAGGACAAAGGCACCGGCAGGGTCTTGTCGCCGCTCCTGAACGTGGTGCCCTTGCCGAACAGCGGTGCGACGACATGCTCGATGATGCGCTGGTCGAACGCGTCGCCCGCAATGCCGACGCCCGCATGCGAGAGGGCCACCGCGCGCAGCGCATTCCCGCCCGGGTCAAACCGGATGATCGAAAAGTCGCTCGTGCCACCGCCAAAATCTGCCACCAGGATGGTCGCAGGCTCGGTCAGCCGCTGCGCATAAAAGAATGCCGCCGCGACCGGTTCATACACATGATGGATCGTCTCGAAGCCCAGCCGCTGCAGGGCCGTCTCATAGCGCGTCTGCGCCAGCGTCTCGTCCGGCTGCGCGCCGGCAAACTGCACGGGGCGCCCCATCACCACCTGTTTCGGCCATGGCGTGCCGGCCCGTTCCGACAGGCGCCTGAGATAGGCCGCAAGCAGGTCTTCGAAGCGCCAGGTCCGGTTGTGAATCACTGTCGAGACAAAGAGCGGGCTTGCTGCAAACGTCTTGAAGGACTGGATGAACCGGCAGTCACCGCCGAGTTGCAGGAACTGGTCGATCGCCCAGGGGCCGATTTCCATCATCGTCCGGGCTCCCGGTTCCTCCTCGTCCCGCCAGAAGCACAGCACTGACCGGCAGGCCGAAAAGTTCCCGCCGTCATGGCTGAACGCCATCGCCTCGGCCGTGCCATCAGGGCGGGCGAGCGAGGCGACGCTGTTTGTCGTGCCAAAGTCGAGGCCGATCGTGGAAACCGCCTGGGTCATGTTGGGGACTTGTGCCGGAGGAAAGGGCAGGCGAATTAGCAGGCGGCGGGCCTGCGGATCAACCCCGGCGATCGGCGCCCCGCCTTGCGATCACTCTCCGGTTCCATTGTCCCGATGTCCCCCTCCCTGCGCCTCCTGACTGCTGGCCGTGCCGGCGACGCTGCTGCGCTGCATGCGCTATGCTTTGCCGATCCCTGGAGCGCCGCCTCGATCGAAGGGCTGGTGTCTGCGCCGAACGTCCTCGCCCTCGCCTTCGAGGACGAGGCGGCGCTCGTCGCCTTCGCCATCTTTCAATCGGCCGCAGGAGACGTCGAACTCCTGACCATCGCCACCATGCCCGACCGGCAGGGTGAAGGCCTCGCGGGCCACCTGATCGAAGCGGCCATTCTGGCACTCGCCGGCGCTGGCAACACCCGTATCAATCTTGAAGTGGCCGAGGATAATGCGCCGGCCCGGTCGCTCTATCGGCGGCTGGGATTCGTCGCTGACGGGCGCCGGGCAAAGTATTACAAATCAGGCAGGGATGTCCCGGTTGACGCAATCTTGATGTCGCTCCGCCTCACGATCTGATTTTTCTTGCCGAGCCTTCACGCGCCCGTCACGGAATTGCGGCAGGCTCCCCGGATTGTTGCGGACCGGCGAACGCCGCCCTTGCAGGTCAGCCGTGTCCGGAGGATGTCTCATGTCGATGCTCAATCCCTGGCCTTTTGCGCGGTCAGGTTTCAATGCGCCGGCGACGCTGGCTGAAATCGAAGCTGCGGAAACCGAGATCGGCCTGATCTTCCCGCCTGATTTGCGCGCCTTTTATCTGTTGTCGAATGGCTTCGACGGCACGTTCGACGATACGTCAGCCTATATCCACATCAACGACCTCGAAGAGGTCGTGGCGCTGTCGACCGGGTATGATGCCTGCGTTGACATCGGCGGGCTGATCATCTTCGCGGGCATGGGCGGCAACTATGTCTATGTGGTCGACACGCTGCGCGACCCGCCCGTGTATGGCGGCCTGTCGCTCTTTGCCTCGAACCGGGCCGAAATCGATATTCTTGGAGAGAGCCTTGAGGCGTGTCTCAAGTCCTTGTCGGAATCGCATTCGTCATCGGCCCGATCTGGCCTAGCTTAACGCAGGTCATAAGCAACACGGAGGCAAAGATGCCCGACGACCTCAAACCATCCGACATTCCACCGGACGTCTTCAAGCTCTATGATGCCTACTGCCATGGCGACCTGTCGCGCCGCGCGTTCTTCTCGCGGCTGAGCGCCTATGCGGGCGGCGGCATCACGGTTGCCATGCTCGCGGCCTGCGTGATGCCGGACTATTCGCGCACGCAGACGGCCGAGGGCGAGGCGGACCTGATCGAGGAGACGCTTGCCTATGTTTCGCCGGATGGCGCGGGCGATATGGCGGGCTATCTCGTGCGTCCGGCGGTGGGCGCTGAAAAGCGCGCCGGGGTTGTCATCGTGCATGAGAATCGCGGGCTCAATCCGTACATCCGCGATGTCACCCGCCGCGCGGCCAAGGCTGGATATGTCGCTTTTGCGCCTGACGCCCTGTTCCCGCTGGGCGGCTATCCGGGCAATGACGATGACGGACGCGCGATGCAGGCCAAGCGTGACACGGCCGGGATGGTCGCCGATTTCATGGCTGCGGCTGAGGTGCTGCGCGACCACAATGCGACGACCGGCAAGATTGGCTGCACGGGCTTCTGTTTTGGCGGCGCGGTGACCAACCTGATGGCGGTGCGCCAGCCCTGGCTTTCGGCCGCAGTACCATATTATGGCGGTTGGCCGCCGGTCGAGGACGCAGCGAAACTGGCCGTGCCCCTGCAGATTCATCTCGCGTCCGACGACCCGCGCGTAAATGATGGCTTTGTCGCCTACGAGGCCGCGCTCAAGACTGCGGGAAAGGTCTACGAGCTTCATCGTTACGAGGGCACACAGCACGGCTTCCACAATGACACGACGCCCCGGTTCAATCCGGACGCGGCAAGCCTTGCCTGGTCACGCACGCTGGACTTTTTCGGGCGCCACCTCGCCTGAGATCTGGACTCGGGCAGGCGCCTGCGCGATGTTCTCTGAATGTTCGAGTCGGCCTGCCTGTTTGAAACGCCCATCGGTGCGTGCGGGATCGCTTGGACAGCACAGGGCGTGACGGGCGTGCAGCTGCCGGAAGCCAGCATGGCCGCCACCGAGGCGCGCCTTGTGCGCCACGGGGCGGTTCGCTTGCCCCGGGACGACGCACCGGCAGAAATCCGCGAAGCGTTGGATCTCTTGACCGGCTTTCTCGGGGGCCGCGAGACATCCCTCTCGGCGGTGCGCCTCGACATGTCGCGGGCGAGCGCCTTTGAGCAGCGTGTCTACGAAGCGCTGCGGGCTGTCGGTTGGGGCGAGACGGTGACCTATGGCGGACTTGCCCGCGCCACCGGCATCGATGGCGGCGCCCGCGCCATCGGCGCCGCGATGGC
>JBGSVY010000111.1:0-8937 GCA_041752715.1 Hyphomonas sp. | reverse complement strand
GCCTTCCGAAGATCCGCCCCCGAATAATCCGCTCGCAATCCGATAGCCGTTCCCATGGCGCGGTCCTCCTCGCCACCAGTCGAATCAGAAGTCGGTCAGTTTGGGAATCCCAGTGAGTCGGATTTATTGCCCGTTGGTATTACATCGCCAATCGCCGCGTCGCCGTGCAAGGCGCAGAGAGCGCAGAGAAGCTCGCTCGCTTCATCCGCCACGCCGCCTCGGCCTTGCCGCAGGAACGTCCCTCAGGCCCGGGCGCGTGAAGCGACTCTAAGGGACCTTGGTTTCACCGGCCACCGAGCTTAGCTCAGTTGCAGATCCACAAGCCGCCTGTACGCGCCGCCCCTCGCCATCAGCGCGTCATGTGTTCCGTCTTCAACGGCGCGGCCGTCTTCCATGACGATGATCCGGCTTGCTGCCCGCACCGTCGACAGCCGGTGGGCAATGATCAAGACGGTCCGTCCACGGCCAAAGCTGGCCAACGCCGCCTGAACCTTGGCTTCACTTTCCGCGTCAAGGGCAGAGGTTGCTTCATCCAGCAAGAGGATTGGCGCCCCGCGCAGGATTGCACGGGCAAGCGCAACGCGCTGACGCTGACCACCCGACAGGTTACGCCCCATCTCGCCGGCGGGCGCATCATATCCTCCCGGCAGGCTCGTTATGAAATCATGGGCATTCGCCGCGCGAGCGGCGGCTTCGATCTCGGTACGAGACGCCCCGAGCCGGCCGAGCGCGATATTGTTGGCGATCGTCTCGTCAAACAGGGCCGCATCCTGCGCGACGAGCGCCATCTGCCTGCGCAAGCTCGCGCCTGTCACCTCCCGCACGTCATGCCCATCGATGCGAACGGCGCCGGCGGAGGCATCATAGAGCCGCATGAGCAGGTTGAAGACCGTCGACTTGCCAGCGCCCGATGCGCCGACAATCGCGACCGTCTCGCCTGGCGCTGCGACGAAGGAGAGACCCTTCAGCGCTTCGGTGCCGTCCGGATAGCGAAAATGTACGTCATCGAACGAAATCGCGCCTTGGCAGGTTGAAAGGCTGACTGCGCCCGCCTTGTCAGAAACGGTCGTCTTGGCATCGACGATCTCGAACACGCGGTCAGCTGCCGCTCCGCCCTCTTGCGCAACCGCGCTGATCGTTCCGAGTGCGCGCACTTCCGGCGCGGCGACCCCGACCGCACCGATCACCCCGAGAAGGTCGCCCAGTGTATTGTCGCCTGACGCGATGCGCCACGCGACAAACCCGATCAGTGCCGCAAGCGCAAGACCGCCGAAAACCTCCAGCACGGGGTCGACGCCCGCCCGCGTTGACAATACCTTGAGAAACAGCCGCGAACGCTGCGCGAACCCCTGCTCGGCGCGCGCCTTCAACCAGTCCTCCAGCCCGAATGCCTTGATCACGCGCGCTGACTGGAAGCCCTCGGACAAAAGCGAAGTCACCTCGCCGATCTGTTGCTGCGCCTTCTTCGACCGGGCACGGACAGAATTTCCGAGCGCGATCACCGGGCCGAGCGCCAGCGGATAGACAACCGTTATGATCAGCGCGAGTTGCCAGTCCTTCCAGAACAGCCAGATCAGGATACCGATCACAGTCGCCGAGCTTTTCGGGAAATTGTTTGCAAACCGGAGTGCCGCCTCGCGCACCGCCGTGACATCGTTGATGAAACGGGCCACGAAACCACCGGACGCATCCCCGGCGACGCGCGCAAAGTCGCCATCTGTCAGCGCGTCGAACTGGACCGTTTGCACGCCGACAAGGCCGCGCTGGACGCCGGTATTGTTGAACAGTGTCATGGCGTACATCGTCAGTGCGCGCCCGATCGTCAGGGCAAGGATCATCACGATGCTGGTCCAGATCCTGGCCGGCTGCGCGCCGCCGGCCTGCACCGTGCCCTCGATCTGCTGCTGCAGCCCATCGCCGATATAGCCAAGCACGCCGACATAGCCGACGCCGCACAGCGCCGTCAGAAGGGCAAAGAACGTGCCGCCGGCGAACCACACCCGCTGTGGCCAGAAGTGCGCCTTGAACAGCCGGAAGAGGGAGCGCTGGCGCGCTGCGGGGGCCACCTCAGAAGTGATGATGGTCCCCTGTTGCCGGATCAAGCAGGCGGTGGGCGTGGAGAATGAAGTAGCGCGTCTGGGCGTGGTCAACGGTTCGCTGTGCGGCTGCTTTCCAGGCGTCATAGGCTTCGGCATAGTTCGGGAACGCGCCGACAAAATCGAGCTTTGAGAGATCCTTGAAAGCAACGCCGGTGACGTCCTGCAACTCCCCCCCGAACACGATGTGCAGGAGTTGCTTGGCTGTGCTTGTCTCGCTCACGGTCTTCACGGGCTCCGGTTTGGCGGCAGGTGACGCGTTTGCAGCACGTGCCTGCGGGTCTGGAATGGACACCACCTTCGTGCGGCGAACTAACAGAGGATGCAATCGGTTTCCAGAGGCGAGGACACTGCGCTGGGCGGGAACGTCACGGTTGAACATGAACGGTTCGCCGAGATGCGTCGTTGCCTGCCCGCCCGCTTCGCTGACCAGCACAGCGCCTGCTGCGATGTCCCAATCGGACTTTTCGCCCAATGCCAGTGCGGCGTCCCAGTCACCCGACGCGACGAAAGCAAGGCGCAGCAGGGTCGAATTGGGCTTCGGCCGCGCAAGCTCGACCTCCGGCCAGGCCTCCGGCCAGCGCGGACTCGTCACCACACCCTCATTCGCGATGAGCCGGATCCCGGCTTCCGCCTCACGCGAGGAGACACGAATGGCGCGCCCATTCAGCCGCGCGCCGCCGCCACGGTAGGCGTCATAGAATTGATCGAGCACCGGCGCATAGAGAACGCCTGCGATCGCCCTGCCGTCTTCGACAATGGCCAGCCCGACACACCAGTCCGGATCGCCGCGCATATAGGCCTTTGTGCCATCGATCGGATCGACCACCCAGCACCGCGGCTTCTGCCGGGCAGACCGGTCATCGAGCGTCTCTTCCGACAGCCAGCCATAGTCCGGCCGCGCCCTGCGCAGCGTCGCATCGCACAACCTGTTGATCGCAAGGTCTGCCTCGGTCACAGGGCCGCCACTGGTCTTGTTCCAGGATTCTGCGCCCCCGCCGCGAATATAGGACATGGCCAGCTCACCCGCGTCCCGCGCCAGCGCGCGCAGCGTCACCATGTCGGCTTCAAGCGTGCGTTCAGCTGCCTGCAAGGCTCATGTCCTCAATCAGCACGGAAGGGGCGTCACGCGTGCTGCGAAGCTCGAGATCCGATGCAGGCACGAGCCGCGCAAACATCGAGGGCAGGTCACCCGCAACCGTCACCTCCGATACCGGGTAGGCGATGGCGCCATCCTCGAACCAGAAGCCCGCAACACCCACCGAATAGTCGCCGGTATTCGGGTTGATCGAGGGGCCGAACATGTCGGTGACGAGCAAGCCCTTGCCCGTATCGCGCATCAGCTCCTGCGGTGAGCGTGTGCCCGGCCGCAGGTAGACGTTCGACGTCGACACGCCCGGCGGATCGCCAAAGCCGAGCGCCGCAAAGCCGTTCGGCGCGAGACCGAGTTGGCGCGCGGACGGCGTGTTCAGCAGCCAGCTGGTCAGCACGCCGTCCTCGATCAGGTGGGTTTGGCGCACCGGCAGGCCCTCGCCATCGTGCAGGCGGCTGCCCATGCCGAGTGGCCGGAACGGGTCATCGGTGATGTAGACGCCCGGTGCAAACACCTGCTGGCCGAGCTTGTCCTTCAGCCAGCTGACACCGCGCGCAACAGACGGTCCCGATATGGCGCCAAGCAAGGCGCCGATCAGGTCATCCGCCACGCGCTTGTCGAACAGCACCGCCGAGGTGCCCGATGGCAGCTTTCGTGCGCCGAGGCGCGCGATGGTGCGCTCGCCGGCGGTCCGCCCGATCACGTCTGCTGCGGGGCGATCTTTCGTGAACCGCACCGACCAGCTGTCATAGTCACGCTCCATCTCGCCATCGCGCTCGGCCACGGCAGAGATGCCAAGACTTGTCGATGTCCCGGTCTTGAAAGATGCAAACCCGTTGCTGGCAGCGACCCAGCGGCGCGACTGGTTCCACGAGGCGCCGCACCCGGCAATCGTCTTGATGCCCGGCACCGCACGGGCCGCAGCTTCTGCAGCCAGAGCATCTTGTTCGAGCCGCTCGGCCGAAATCTCGGGCTCTCCCGAGAGATCGAGGTCGAGTGCGCCAGTGGCGAGCAGTGCTGGTTCCGGCAGGCCGCAGAACTTGTCCTCTGGCACGGCGCGCGCCATCGCCACACACCGCTCGGCCAGCGCCGCAAGCCCCGCCGGAGACAGATCAGCGCCGGACACGTGGGCCTGCCGCTTGCCGAAGAAGCAGCGTAGCGCGATGCTCCCGCCCTCCTCCCGCTCGATGCTTTCGAGGCGGCCGTCGCGCACCGAAACGCTGACACCGTCGTTGTCGCCGAGCCGTGCGTCGGCCGCATCCGCCCCCGATTTGAGACAAAGCTGAATAAGGCCGGACAGCATGTCGTCCGGAGGAATCGGAAACTGGGTCATCGCGGCTAGATGGACCGCGCCGGTGCGACAGGCAACTCCCCGGCAGCGGTCAAAGAAAAAGCCGCCGGGTCGCCCCAGCGGCTCGATCATCGGCGTTGGCGAGGCCTACATGTCCCGGCGTGCGTCGGGCAAGCGATCGTTGATGTCGTCGCGGATGTCCATCAGCGTCACGATCAGGCCGCAGACGAGGCTCGCCGCAACCCAGCCCCCAAAGGAGAAGATGGCGAAGTCTGCAACTTGTGCGAGCCCGCCGGCCAGACCGATCAACTCTCCGGTGAACTCACCCTTGTTGTAGATGCCAAGGGCGATGCCGGCGACGATGATCGCGATATAGGCCACATAGACCATGACCCGGAAGCTGTTGATAATAATGAACTTCATGGGATTCCCCGTTGCTGGTTCAAAGCGTTTGTAGGCGTTTCTTGCCCGCTCGTCACCTTTTGAGAGCGGGCTTGGGCACTGTTACAGCTTCATTGATGCAGTTTTCACACCAGTTGCCCTGCTATTGGGTGACCGTCACGCTGTTCGACGCGCATTCCAGCATGTCCGCCGTCACTTTCGCGTACTCCATTGCTTCGGGCATGCTCAGCGATGACAGGAATGCCATCTCGTCCTGACCGTTACGGCCAATCGCATCTGCGCTCTTCTTGAGGAGTTCCGGGCTCAGATTGTCCTTCATGGCGTCGGCAATGCAGGCACAGGTTGCCTCCGCCTCACCGTCAGCGACGCAGCTTGAAACCAACACGTCACGGTCGGATGGGCCGCCGAGGCCCGCGCCGCACCCTGTCAACACCACGCCCGCGAGCGCCCCAGCCATCATTTTCCTCATGTCGGTCCCTCTCCCTGTTTGGAACGCTGATGACGCTCGCACGAAAGCGGCGGCCGCGCAAAGGGCCTATTCCCGCCGGAGGAGCGCGTCCAATTGCAGGCTTCGGCCCAGGCGTTTCAGGAATGCCGCTTTGATGGCGGCCGGGTCGTAGCTGGCGTCCACCCAGTCAAGAAAGGGGATCCAGTCCTCGTTGCGCCGCCCTGTATTGTGCTCCTCATAGGCATCCAGAACGGCGTCAAGCACGCCGGTCTTGCCATGCCGGATGTGGAGGTAACGCCCCGAAAGCTGCGCGCGGGCAACCTCGAAGGGTGCGTTCTGGCGCAGCAACATGTAGAGCACGGCCGCGATCCCGGCCCGGTCCGCTCCTGATTTGCAATGCATAAGCGCCGGATAGGCGATGGTGTTGAATAGATCCTTCGCGCGGTGGATCGCCAACTTCGAGGGTGGCTCACGCGAAAAGACCTGAAAATCGACGAGCGCGATCCCGGCCTTTTCGCAGGCCTCGCGTTCGAGCAAGTAAAAGCCCCGTGTCGTCGGTCCCCGCAGGTTGATGATCGTGCGGATGCCACGGTCGCGCGCATGGGCCAGAACCTGCTCCGGCGACGGCTGGTTGGAGCGCCACATCTCACCGGAAATCTGGTGCAGGTTACGAAATCGCATCCGCAGAAATCCATGATCGCCGAAGGTCAGCTCACGCCGGGCACGCGCACGCCCTTCCGGCGTCGTCAGGTCGGCCGGAACGTGCGCACGGCGCGCTGCTTTGGAGCTGAGTTTCACCATGATGCATCCGCGATTACCGGCCCGGGACAGCACGGTAAACCCCTCGGTAACTTCAAGCCGCTAACCCTTCCTGACGTTTTCCCGCCGGCCCGAAGGATCCTGATGCGTATGCCGCTGTCCAAACCGATTCGCTCTCTGTTGCTGGCTGCGATTGCAGCAGGTTGCGCCGCCCCGATCGCCAACGCCTTCGGGATCGGCCTGCAGCCGACCACTGTCGAGATGGAAGTGGAACCGGGCGATCGCAAGCGCCAGGTGATCAACCTCGCCAACGTGCACACCGAAAAGACGATCTCGCTGACCCTCGGCCTCGCGGACTGGTCGCTTGATGAGACTGGACAGATCCAGCTCGCTGCCCCGGGCGAGTCCGCCGATTCGGCGGCTGACTGGGTCCGGTTCAGCCCGGCTTTTGTCACCCTCAAGCCTGGCCAGGCCCAGCAGATCGTTGTCGACATGGCGACGCCATCGCGGCTCGATCGCGCGGGCGACTTCCGCTTCGCCCTGCTCGCCTCGACCGTGCTGCCGGAAGAACGCGGCGGCCAGTCCGGCGTGTGGAAGAAATACCAGATCGCTTCACTGTTCTACCTCACCGCCGGGGACGCCGAGTCCCTCCCAGCCATCATCGATAGCGGCCTCACCGTTACGCCCGAAGGCACGCAGGCCATCGAGCTGCGCTTCGAAAATACCGGCAACGCACATGCAAGGCTGGAGGGCGCCGTCGATATCCACGCCGCCGGCGGAGAGACCACCAGCCTGCCGATCGCAAACCTTGTCATTCTGAACGGCGCAGCGCGCACCCACACCGTGCCGCTTGAGGGCGCGCTGCCGGCCGATGCCAGAATTGAGGTGCGGCTGGAGAATATCTTCGCGCCGCAGGTCAAAGGCGCGAGCGAGGCGCTGCCAGCTTACACCGTTCAAACAGAAACCCGGCGCGCGGCAGCGGCAATCGGTGAAATCGCCGTTGAGTAAACGCCGTGATCAAGCCCGGCGCCTTGTCCTTGCTGGCCTGGTCGTGTCGGGCCTGGCGGCACCGGCGCAGGCGTCCTTCATCGATACGGATTTCTACTGCCGCGTCTTTGGCTGCGTGATCGTCCATGATGGGAATGATTACGATGTCTACGACGTGTTCAACCTGACATCCGGAGCCGCGCTGCTGCCCGGCCAGAGGCTGATCCGGTCAAGCCGCAACCCGGTCATTGGGACTGGCGCGGTCAACCCGGTGTTCACCGGAACCCGGACCGAGGGTTTCCACGCCCTGCCCCTCGCCGATGAGAGTTTCCGGCTCGGCATCGATTTCACTGGCGACGGACTGATCGATCTTGAACCCGCTGGCGGCCCGGCGGCGGGCTTCCTTGACGCCGGCGATACCCTGAACCCGTTCAATCTGAGGTCGGCAACCGATCTCGTCGCCGCCGATAGTTCAGCCCAGCGCAGTTTCTACATTTCCAGTTCCACAGACTTCTATATGTCGGCGCAGGCCGTGCCCTTGAGCAGCGGCGACGCCTTGAGCAATACGGCCCGGTTTGGTGACATCGCCTTTCGCTACCAGCTGAGCCGAAGCGGCAATGATGCAGGCATGGCTTACGGCGCCAATACCCGAAACGGCAATCAATTCCGCCCGATCGGCACCGTCACCACCCTGCGTGACCTGCTCGGCGGCCCGGTCAATATCATGGAGTTTCGCCAGCCGATCCGTTTCCGGAGCAACCCAAGTCTCGCTTCCCAATCGGTCCGTTTCGATTATGTCTACGGCTTCCAGAACTATGACCTGTCGATGGGCGCAGGCCACCTGCGCTACCGCATCGAGTTCGATTTCTACAATCGCTGATCTTTTTTTCGCGGCGCCCGCATCCAATCGCCCGGGCCGCCGCATCTTACCTGCAAGACGCCAGCAATCAGGCCGGCCAAGCAAGCAGGACCACGCAAAATGGAAGCCATACTCGTCCCCGCCTTCGTTTTCGGGAGCATTCCCCTCACCGTCTGGATCGTCAGCTATTTCAATTCGCGCAAGCGCCTGACCATCCACGAGACGCTGCGCCACGCCATCGACAAGGGCCAGGAGCTGTCGCCCGAAATGATGGAGAAGATGTCGCTCCTCAACGACCCCGTCCGAGCCGACCTTCGCCGCGGCGTGCTGTTCCTGGCTTTCGGCGCGGCCTTTGCTGTGCTCGGCGTGATTATCGGCCAGGAAGAAGCCGAAGCGCTGACCCCAATGCTCGGCATCGCCACATTCCCGGTCTTCCTCGGTCTTGCTTACCTCGGTCTCTGGGCGTTTACCCGTGGCAAACCGGCCTGAATTGAGGCTGGTGGCCGCTGGAGGGCGCGACATGCGCAGTGATCCGGATCTCGCCCATGATGCCGCACGCGGCAATCAGGCGGCCTTCAGCGAACTCGTGCGCCGCCATCAGGGCCGCGTCCGGGGCATGGCACGGCGGCTGACGGGCAATCCGGCCTCGGGCGATGACATCGCCCAGGCCACCTTCCTCACCGGCTGGCAGAAGGTCGCGACCTATTCGGGCGGCACATTCAGCGCCTGGATCTGCACGATCTGCTGGCGGGAATACCTGCAGGCCCGGCGCCGGCAGAAACCGGAGATCGAGTTCGATGAAACGGCAGAGATCATCCCGTTCGACCGGCAGGCCGACATGACCGAGACCCGGATGGACCTGACCCGGGCGCTCGACCAGCTGAGCGAAGCCCAGCGCGCCTGCGTCGTGCTGTGCGTTGCGGCCGGCCTCTCCCACCGCGAAGCGGCCGACGCAACCGGCTGGCCGCTTGGCACCATCAAATCCCATGTGCTGCGGGGCGT
>JBGSVY010000110.1:0-5640 GCA_041752715.1 Hyphomonas sp. | reverse complement strand
CGCGGGCCCCGGAGAAGGCGTGTGGGCAACCGCGTTGGAGGTCGCCGCCAGCGCGGTTTCCGACGATCTCTGTGTGCTGATGAAAGACGAAGACGGCCTTTGGAAGCTCGAGGCGGCAAGCCTGTGCGCGCCGACATTCTGGCGGCTTGGCGAGAAGCTCGGCGAACCGCTCGGCGGGCTGCATGGCCCGGTGCCGGGCGCCAATCCCGGCATGGTGGGGCGCATCCACCGGATGTTCGATGCCATCCAGCCCGGGCAGGTGCTGGAGCGCTTCAACTGGACCGTCCAGCCCGCACCGGACCGCTTCACGCCCGACCAGGCGCCTTTCAAGGGGCTGGCCGCACGTCTGCCCGAGGCCGGCGCGCTGGATGCGCTCTGGCTGAGGGTCGAGCGCCAGACGATCTCGAAGCTGCCGGAGAGCGGCGCGGTCGTGTTCACGATCCGCGTCGCCATCGACCCCTTGCGCGCGGCGCTGCGAAACGCAGGTGATCTCGACGGATTCCGCGCCGCATGGGACGGCATCGAAACGGGCCTCGCCCACTACAAGGGCTGGCCGCACTATGACCGGCTGGTGCGTGCAGCGCTCGCCGAGGCCACCCGCGGCAATTGAACAGCGTCTTCCCGGGGAGCCCGATATCGCCTACATCGCAAGTCATCGCGCCGCGCCAGAAGGAGAGTGAACGCCATGGACTTCCAGAAGATCGTTGCCGACCTGCAGAAGCAGGCCAAGCAAGCCGCCAAGGATCTCGACCTTGAAACCAAGATGCAGAAAGGCCGCGACGTCGGCGAGGCGGCCATCGAGAAATTGAAGACAGACCGTAACACCCAAATCGCTGCGGCCGGCGGCGGCGCACTTCTCGCGGCGCTCCTGCTCGGCACACGGGGTGGCCGGCGGGTGGTCGGCGGCACGGCGAAGATGGGCGCAGTCGCTGGTCTTGGCGCGCTCGCCTACCATGCCTGGATGAAATCCCAGGGCAAGAAGCCGAACCCTGATGTCACACCCGCCCAGATCGGCTACGCGACCGACAAGAAGCTCGAGCCGGAATTTGCAGAAGCGCTCGTGCGCACGCTCGTCGCGGCAGCTTGGGCTGACGGCGCGCTCGACGAGGCCGAACGCGTGCTGATCGACAAGGCGCTGAAGGAGTCCGGTCTCGACAAGAAGGACCGCGCGATCTTTTCGAATGATCGTCCCGAGGCCGAGACACTCAGCAAGATCGCCGCTGGCGCCCTGTCGCCAAACCATGCTGCGCAACTCTACACCGCGGCCTGCGCTGTGACCGGCGACCCGACACGCGCTGAAGCGGCCTTCCTTGCGCGCCTTGCGGACAAGCTCGGTATCGCCGAAAGCCATGCGGCCGCGATCCGGGCCGAAGTCGCGCGCTGAGGTGCAATACTGGCTGCTGAAATCGGAGCCGGACGCCTGGAGCTGGGACCAGCAGGTGGCGAAGGGCGAAGTGGGAGAGCCATGGTCGGGCGTTCGCAATTACATGGCGCGCAACAACATGCGCGCCATGAAGCTCGGCGACCGGGTCTTCTTCTACCACTCGAACGAAGGACTGGAGATCGTCGGCGTCGTCGAGGTCTGCGCTCTCTCGGCGCCCGATCCGACCACGGATGATCCGCGCTGGGACTGTGTAACGGTCAAGGCCCTCGCGCCGATGCCGCAACCCGTCAGCCTGAAGGCCATCAAGGCAAATCCGAAGCTCGCCGCCATGAGCCTCGTGACCTCGTTCCGGTTGTCCGTGCAACCTGTCCTGCCCGCCGAGTGGAAGGAAGTCTGCCGCATGGGCGGCATGGACTGGAAAACACTTGAGGCGCTGCCGTCGGCCTAACCCCTATGCCCGTCCTCAAATCCCGCCAGCGTCCATTCGGCGAACTGCGCGAGGTTGCCGCCGCTGAACAGGAAGCCCGCAATGCCAGCTGCCCGGGCGGCTTCGAGGTCGGCCGCCTTGTCGCCGATCAGGAAACTCTGTTCGCGCTTCACAGGAAACTCCGCCATCGCGCGCAACAGCATGCCGGGCTTCGGCTTGCGGTCGAAACTGTCGCGCCGGTAGAGGGGGTTCTCGCCGTCCTCGTGAAAGGGGCAGAAATAGATCCTGTCGATTATTGCGCCCTGTTCGGCCAGCCGCGCCTCCATCCAGGCGTGGAGGACGTGCATGTCCTCCTCGGTGTAATAATTGCGGGCAATTCCCGACTGGTTGGTCACCACGAACACAAACCAGCCGCGCGCCTTGAACGCTGCAATTGCCTCGGCGGCGCCGTCGATAAAGGTGAAATCTTCAGGCCGGCAGACATAGCCCTTGTCGACGTTGATCACGCCGTCACGATCAAGGAACAGGGCAGGTCTGTGCAAGGCCATGCGCCCCTCTTGGCTGACTCTTGCAGCCCCTGCAATCCTTGGCGCGTCGCCCGCCCTACACAGCCGGCGCGGAGGCCGCCACGACGGCGTCCCAATTGGCACGCACCCCGATCAGGAACGGGATCATGGCGAGGGCGGCGATGATCGCGGCCAGCAGAAACGCTGCGCCAGCGAAGTGTACCGGCGCACCCGGCGCCGTGTAGGCGGAGAAGGCCTGTGTCATCAGCACCGGGCTGAAGATCAACGTGAAAGCCATGATCGAGGATTGCGCCCCCTGCAGCTCGCCTTGCGCGTTCATGGGCGTGAGGTTGGCCGTGATCGTGTTGATCGCTGGCATCACGACGCCGCCAACGGCAGAGACGGCGATCATCGCGAAGGCCATCCACGGATGAATTGCAAATGCAAAGCCGGTCATTGCAATGACGTGAACGCCGAGGCCGAACATCACGGCGCGCATGGCGCCCAGGCGCTTGATCAGCCAGCCGGCCAGCACGGCCTGTGAGAGCGCCGAGCCGATGCCCACCGCGCCGAGCGAGAGGCCGATTTCCCATTCTGACCAATCATAGCGCGAGGCGCCGTGATAGTTCCAGGTCGTCGGATAGACGGCATGCGCGATCTGGAAGACCCCGATGGTGATAATGAACCAGACCACGCGAGGCAGTTTCGAGAAATGCTTCACCGCGCCGAAGGGGTTGGCGCGGGCGAGGCTGAACGGGCGGCGGTTTTCCGGGCTCAGGCTTTCAGGCAGCACGAAATAGCCGAAGAGGAAGTTCAGCCCGGCAAAGCCGGCAGCGACGAAAAAGGGCAGGCGCGTATGGATCTCGCCGAGCAGGCCGCCAAAGACCGGGCCGAGGATGAAGCCAAAGCCGAACGCGGCGCCCAGAATGCCGAAGGCCCGGCCGCGATCTTCCGGCGCGGTGACGTCCGCCACATAGGCATTCGCGACCGACACGGTGCCGGAGAAAAGCCCCGCGAGCGCGCGGCCGAGGAAGAGGATGCCCAGCGTCGGGGCGAGGCCCAGAATCACCATGTCCACGCCGAGCATGGCAATCGAAATGAGCAGGATCGGGCGGCGGCCATACCGGTCCGACAGGCCGCCGAGCAGGGGCATCGCGAGGAAGTTGGCGACCGCAAAGACCACCGCCAGCCAGCCATTCGACTTGATGGCGATCTCGATCGGCTGGCCGGTCAGCTCGGCCAGCAGGGCCGGCATGATCGGCATTATGATGCCGAAGGACAGCATGTTGAGCGCCACGGCGACGACCACGAACAGGAAGGCATTCTTTCCGGGCGGGCGGGCAGGGGGCGTGGATGACATGCGGTACCATTGGTTGCGGAGGCGGGCGGCGTCAATCGCGGCGAGCAAAGACTGGCCGCAGGCGCGGGAACATGTTTCTAGAAGTCCAAATAATTTCAGTAAAGTGAAATTATTTGGGCCGCCGTGCAGGGCATGGAAGCCGAGCCCTGCGGACCGAGGGCGCTTGCCTTCCATTACGTCAGGGGGGCGAGCGTTGGCCCATGGCTGGTGAATTGCCCCTGACACGTAAGCCCGCACCGGCTGAGAAAGTGCAAGCGATTCGCGCTGCTGTTCGTGCCGCGACACAGATGGGCGAGTCGCGTCTAGCCCGGCCGGCGGATGCGCCGGGCCTGCTCGCACTCCTGTCCGACCCGCTGGTGCACGCCCCGATCTATTCACTTCCCCGGCCGCTGACCCTGGCAAACGTGGCGGCCTTCATCGCAATCCACCTCGCCGAGCGCGCGGCGGGCGAGGGCCTGCTCTTCGTGCGCGAGGGGGAAGATGGCCGCATCCTCGGCTATTCGGATGTTCAGGTCTGGCCGGACTGGGCGGCCGGTGAACTCGGCGGGGCACTGCATCCCTCGCTGCACGGTCAGGGCGCAGGCGGGCGCGGGGCGGCGGCGAGCTTTGCTTGGATGTTCGAGGCGCTGGGTCTGGAGCTCCTTTGCGAAACGGCGGCGCTGACGAATGTGGCAACCCAGCGGATGCTGGACAGGCTAGGCTTCCGGCGGAGCGGCGAGATCCTCAGCACACGGCCGGACGGAACAACGCGCGCGAGTCTCGTCTGGGAGATGACCCGGACGGAGTGGGAAGCGCAGCATGGGGCGCCTTGAGATGGGAGACAAGCCTACCGGCTCAACTCCTTCATCGCCTCGTCGAGGCCGCCAAGCGTCAGTTCGAACATCCGGTGCGGACCAATCAGTTCACGGATGAGCTGGATGGAGCCGGTATATTCCCACGCGCCTTCCTTGGTCGGGTTCAGCCAGACAAGGTGGGGATAGCGCTGCACGAAGCGCTGGATCCAGATGCCGCCGGCCTCTTCATTCCAGTGCTCGACAGAGCCGCCAGCATAGGTGATCTCGTAAGGGCTCATCGTGGCGTCGCCCACCACGATCACCTTGTACTCTGACGGATACTTGTTGAGCACATCCCAAGTTGGGATCCGGTTGTTCATCCGGCGGCGGTTGTCCTTCCAGAGGCCCTCATAGGGGCAGTTGTGGAAGTAGTAGAAATCGAGATTCTTGATCTCGGACTTGGCGGCGGAGAACAGCTCCTCCATGATCCGGACATAAGGGTCCATCGAGCCGCCGACGTCGAGCAGCAGGAGGACGGAGACCGTGTTGCGCTTCTCGGCGCGCATCTCGATGTCGAGATAACCCTTGCGGGCGGTGTTACGGATCGTCTGGTCAAGGTCCAGTTCGTCCTGCGCGCCTTTACGGGCCCATTTGCGCAGGCGTTTCATGGCGACCTTGATGTTGCGGGTGCCGAGCTCGACCTTGTCGTCGTAATTCTTGAACTCGCGCTTGTCCCAGACCTTCACGGCCTTGCGGTGGCGGGATTTCTCCTGGCCGATGCGCACGCCTTCGGGATTATAGCCATTGGCGCCGAAGGGCGAAGTGCCGCCCGTGCCGATCATCTTGTTGCCGCCCTCGTGGCGCTTCTTCTGCTCCTCGAGCCGCTGTTTCAGCGTTTCCATGAGCTTCTCGAAGCCGCCCATGGCCTCGATTTCGGCCATTTCTTCAGGCGTGAGGAATTTCTCGCTCATCTTCTTGAGCCATTCCTCGGGCAGGTCCTGCACGTTGACAGCGTCGGCCAGCGTGTCGAGGCCCTTGAAGACATGGCCGAAGACGCGGTCGAACTTGTCGATGTTGCGCTCGTCCTTCACCAGGGCGGCGCGGGAGAGGTAATAGAACTCCTCCACCTCCATATTGATGACCTGTTTGTCCATTGCCTCCATGAGGGTCAGGTATTCTTTCAGGGTCAC
>JBGSVY010000109.1:0-18010 GCA_041752715.1 Hyphomonas sp. | reverse complement strand
CTGGGTGCGCGACACGCTGGCGGGCCTGCGCGCACGCGGTGAACCGAACGCCGAGCGCGCTTTCACGGTCCATGGCACGATGGCGAACGTCTGCTGGACAGATCCGGCGCAGGATCCGTCCGACCGGCGTCCGTACACCTGCTATCTCGGTGAACCACGCATTGCCAATGACGGGCCCGTCGGGCTCGCGCGGTTCACGACGCTCCGGTCCTGGCTGTCGCAATGGAGCCTGGAGGCGACCCATGCCGACGGACTCGGCAATGCCTCGCGGATCAGTTGCCCCGTCCTGGTCATCAACAATACGGCAGACCTTGCCTGCACGCCGAGTCACGCGCGCCGCCTTTACGAAGCGGTGCCGCATGCGCGCAAGGCCTATGCGGACATCGTGGGCGCTGATCACTATTACATTGAACGGCCTGACCTGCTGCCGCAGGCGGTCAAGGTCTGTTCGGACTGGCTGGCGGCGACAAACCTCGCCGGGTGAGAGAGGCCTATTTCGGCGGTGGCAGGCGGACGATATCGTCAGCTGGTGCGGCCGAGTCCGTTTCCAGCATGACGTCCGAGGTCTCGTCGAGATCGATCTCGATCGATGGCGGCTCGCCAAAGTCGCCGCCGCCAAATCCTTCAGCGCCAACGATCAGGCCGCCGCGATTGGATGCGCCACCAACGTTGAGATTGAGGGTGCCGCCAGTATCGCTGGACCCGCTGACGCCGCCGGGGACGGACAGGTTGAGTGTTCCGGCGACCTCGCTCTCGGCTGAGACGGTCTCGATCTCGGCGGCCGGAGCGACCGGGCTGGCGGGGGATTCAGAGCAGGCCGAGCCCGCGAGGGCCACGGACGCGAGCGCAAAGACAGCGATTGGTTTCATGATCATCCTCATACGAGTGCAGCAAGCATCAGCTGCCTGCAAGCCTGTCCTGCACAACGTCCCAGAATTTGGCCGCCGCATCAATGCCGGAGAGCCGCTTGAGCGCCTGCAGTCCGGTCGGCGAGGTCACGTTGACCTCCGTCAGGCGGCCGCCGATCACATCGATCCCGGTCAACATTAGTCCGCGGGCCTTGAGTTCGGGGCCGATGGCCGCGCAGATCGCTACTTCGGCTGGCGTCAGGCCGGTCGCCTCGGCGGTTCCGCCCACCACGAGATTTGAACGCACCTGGCCGGCCTTGGGCTTGCGGTTGATCGCGCCCACCGGTTCGCCGTCGATCAGAATGATGCGCTTGTCGCCCTCCGAAACGGCCGGCAGGAAGGCTTGCACCATGACGGGTTCGTGCGAGCGGCTGAGGAACAATTCAAGCAGCGAGTCTAGATTGGAATCATCCGGGGCCAGCCTGAAGACGCCGGCGCCGCCATGGCCGTAGAGCGGCTTCACGATGATGTCGCGGTGTGTTTCCCGGAAGACTTCGATGGCTGCGCGGTCTCGCGTCACCAGGGTCGGCGGCATCAGGTCCGGAAACTTCAGGGGAAAGATCTTCTCGGGGCTGGACCGCACACCAGCAGGGTCGTTCAGCACGAGCGTCTCGCCGGACACCTCTTCGAGCAGGTGGCAGGCCGTGATGTAGCCCATGTCGAAAGGCGGGTCCTGGCGCATCAGGATCACGTCCGTGTCGCGGGCAAGATCGATCCGGATCTCCTCCCCGAACAGGCCCGGTGTTCCGGCGACGCGCTGCACCCGTGCGGGGCGCACCCTGGCGGTAACCCGCCCGGCTTCCCAGGCCAGATGTTCGGGCCCGTAGACAAACAGTTCAGCGCCACGCGCCTGCGCCACCTCGGCGAGGGCAAAAGTGGTATCGGAATCGATGTTGACCCCCTCGAGCGGGTCCATCTGGATGGCGATGCGATAGGTCAAGTCAGGCTGTACTCCCGATTGTGGCGGGAGCGTCAGTGGCCTCCAGCCTGATAGGCGACACCCTGCAATTCGGGCAGGGGTTGATCGTCGTATGCCGCGTCTGGCGCCGATTGGTAAGGGGGGGAGACTTGTTCGATCGGCGCCTGTGGCTTGCGTGTCTCGCCCTGTAGCCGAACGTAAGAAACGACCTGCTGCACGCCGCCGACGACACTTGCTTCTTCCGCCGCCCGCCGAAGCTCTTCTGCAGAACGTGCAATTCCCATCAAGTAGACGACGCCGTCATACGTCTCGACGTTGAAGTTTATGCTCTTGACGGTGGCGGAACCGATAAGACGGGCGCGGACACGGGCGCTTATCACTTCGTCTGCGACGTTCGCCACAAATCCGCCCGGCGGTTCGATTCGCACCTCATTTGCAACATCGAGCGTGCCCGATGGCTCCCACGCGATGCCTTCAGCTTCAACCCGATCTTCCGGAGCGTTGACCCGCCCAGACAGGAGCACGAGCCCGTCTGCAACCTTGATGTCGACTTCTCCGAAACGTTCTGCACTCGTCGCTAACAACCTCCCCTTGATGTAAGCGGACGTCGCCGCATCATCGAGTGATTCGCCGAGCGTCTTGTCCTTTGCCGATGCCAATCCGACAGCGCCAACGGCGCCTAACGCAGCCACAGTGCAGCCTGAAAGCAATGTCGTGGACAATATGAACGCGGCGGCGATGCTAGGACGCATGTCGAAATAGCTCCGGTGACGATCGGGAAAATTGGCTCTGTGTAACCCAACAACGCTTCAACATACGGCGAAATTCCGGCAGATTCCACGAAATTGATGCGACTCGGACACGGGGCGCTGCTGCGTGCCTGTTCTGACAGCGATTCTTTCTGGATGGTTGGGACAGGTCATGATATTCACTAAAAGGAATCGATAGAAGGAACCTGTCCGCTGACATCCCGTGCCCCGCAGGCGCAGCCCGCCACGCCGCCGACACTCGAAGATATTCGGGTCATCGCGGATCAACTGCTGAAAGCGCTCGATGACGACAAGGCCGAAGACCTCAAGCTGATTGACCTTCAAGGCAAATCGTCCCTCGCCGACTTTATGATCATCGCTTCAGGACGGTCTGGCCGCCACGTTGCGTCGCTCGCCGAGCACGTCGCTCACCGGGCGAAACAGCTCACTGGCCGGGCGCCCAGCGTCGAGGGCATGCCGAATGCCGATTGGGTGCTCATCGATGCGGGCGATGTGATCGTGCATCTCTTCCGCCCGGAAGTGCGTGACTTCTATAATCTCGAAAAGATCTGGGTTGCAGACCCGGCGGACCGCAAAATCCGCGCGTCTTAACCACGTGCGTCTGACAGTGATTGGCGTTGGCCGTTTGAAGGACGGTCCAGAGCGCGTCCTGACAGACGACTACCTCCGTCGCGCGTCCGCCATGGCACGACCGCTCGGCTTTCGCGCCGTCGAAGAGGCCGAAGTTGCTTCAGGTGGGGGTCCCGGCGCGGAAGCATCGAGGCTTTTGGCGCGTGTCCCTGCGGGAGCGATTGCCTGGCGCCTCGACGAACATGGCAAGTCGCTACCGTCAGCGGCGTTTGCCACCCAGCTGTCAAGCCTCCGGGATCGGGGGTGTAGCGACCTCGTGCTGATGATTGGCGGCGCTGAAGGATTCGGCGCGCCGGCCATCGCTGCAGCACCGGAATCGATTGCTTTCGGCCCACAGACCTGGCCCCACCGGCTTGTTCGCGCGATGCTGGCGGAACAGATCTATCGTGCGTTCACCATTCTTGCGGGCACGCCCTATCACAAGGTTTGAAGCAAACGTGGGCAGACGGTTGCTCGTCGACCCGGCGGCGGTCTAGATCACCGGGGACGAGGTGACGGGAAAGGGCTCAGGCATGCTGGGACGTGAGGTCTGGAAAGTCTATGGCCCGCTGCTCGCGGTCGCCCTTGCCGGTTTCATCGTGGCCTTTAGCCTTATGGATCCTGCGCCGCCGCACGTGGTTCGTTTCGCAGCGGGCGCTCCGGGGGGCGCCTATCACGCCTATGCCGAACGCTATCAGCGGCTCTTGGCCGAACAGGGGCTTGAGGTCCAATTGATCGAAACTGCAGGGTCGGTCGAAAATCTGAGACTGTTGACTGAAGACGCAGCCGATGTCGCCCTCGTCCAGGGCGGGCTCGTGCAGCCTGAAGATGAGCGTGTCCTCCGGTCACTCGGTGGGCTGTTTGAGGAACCTATTTGGGTCTTCGTGCGCAGCGGCGTTGCGGCGAACACTTTTGGTGACCTTCGCAGGCTTCGTTTTTCAGTTGGACCCGACGGCTCCGGCACGCGCGTCGCCGGCCGCAGACTGCAGGCCGAATATGGCGGCGATTGGCCAGACGCAGCTCAGTTGCGCCTGACGAGCCTTGAAGCTGAAAAAGCGATTCTTGCGGGCGAAATCGACGCGGTGATGTTCACGGCATCGGCTGACGCACCTTATGTCCAGACTTTGCTGCGCCAATCCGGCATCAATTTGATGCCATTTGACCGGGCGGACGCGCTCGCGCGTCGCGCCGACGCCTTGTCGCCTGTCGTCCTTTTGCGCGGCGTTGTGGACATCGGAGCGGACGTTCCGCCTCGCGATGTGCCCCTCATCGCAGCCATAGCTCAGCTTACGCTTCGCGATGATCTTCACCCCGCGATCGAGGCTGTGCTGCTTGATGCTGCAACCGCCATCCATTCAGAAGGCAGTCTCTTTTCTGAAGCGGGCGCATTTCCCGATCTGGCTTTCGCTGATCTGCCCGCAAGCCGGCAAACCTCGCGCTTCTACAAAAACGGCCCATCCTTCTTGCGGCGCTATCTGCCGTTCGGTCTTGCAAACTTTCTGGATCGCACCTGGGTACTTGCAATCCCCTTGCTGACGCTCGCATTTCCGCTCGTGCGCGCAGCGCCGCCGATCTATCGTTGGCGGGTACGACGAAAGATCTATATCTGGTACAAGGACTTGCGCGAACTGGAAGCCCGCGGGCGGGCACTGCCAGATGCGGCAGAGCGGTCCACAATCCACAAGGAACTTGAAGACTTGCAGGCCGAGATCGGTCAGTTGGACGTTCCTCTGTCATATACCGACGACCTCTACCGGCTGCGTAGCCATGTCGAATTCGTCAAGCAGCTCGTTGGTCAGGTACGCGATAATCGGACTGCGGCCGCTTAAACGAGGCCTGCCGCCTTTGCCTTGTCCATGTAGCTTTTCGAAATGGGCACTTCCTTTCCGGAGGGAAGAGCAAGGCTGGTTTTGCCACCAGAGCGCCTGACGTCTTTGATGGCGGGAATCGCAACCCACCAGGACCGGTGCACTTGGAGGCCTTCCGCTCCCGCCAACTCGCGCACAGCATCGCCAAGCCGCATCAAGATCAGCTCTTCGCCGAGGCTTGTATGAATTCGCAGGTAATGGTCTTCAGACGATACCGCGTAGAGCTCTGCCTTTCGATATTTCAGCGGCAAGCGCGAGAGGAAAGTCTCTATCGGTCCGGCGCCATCAACCTGTTCGGGCGGAGCGGCGAGAATGGTGCGATCCATCATGATGCCGAGTCCTGTCATTGCTGCCGATATGACCCAGACCAGGCCGAAGATGCGCGGTGCATAGCCGAGCGGCCATAGCTGCCGGCTGATGAGCCATTCAAGACCGAACAACACGAGCGTGACGGCTGCAGCCGCCGCGACTGACAGCGTAAGCATCAGCACCAGGGTTGAAAGATCCGGTTTCATCCGAAGCAGCACTGTCTTGGTTGCTTCCGCGACATAGCTGCCAACGGCGATCAAACCTGCCCAGTAGAAAAAGCCTGCCCACAAGGGCAAAGCCTTCGTTGCGTTGTAGGGCTGGACGATGGCGAGAAACAACCCGACCGCGGCAAAGATGGACAGCTCCCTGCTGCGCCGGCGCCAGTTGATCGCGATAGGCAAACGGTTCGCCTCCTTCTATTTCGCGCTTCGCTAACGGTTTTGGCCTCATTTCACGAAGGATTCCAGACACAACACGCAATCTGCGTGGCAACACTCCGCGCTTGCCGTCAACCTGGTCACGTCACCAACAGATCGTAAGAGGACATGACGATGACCAGCCTTCCGGTTCCCTCACAGCCAACCCTCTCCTTGCGCACGTTTGTCGCGCGCAACCCGCTCAAACTCCAGCTTGTGATAGCGGTGGTGATTTATGCCACCGTCAGCCTATCGATGCTGCAAGCCTCGGGTGTTTCACAGGTTCGTTTCCGATTTGATGCGTCGGCCCTTCTGGCCGCATCAACAGTGCTGCAAGTCCATGTCGTCGGCGCGATCTCGACTTTCGCGATCGGCTGCTGCCTCCTCTCCGGCCGCAAGGGCGGAGGACTCCACCGTACCTTCGGCTACATGTGGATGGTGACGATGACCTTGACCGCCGATTCGTCATTTTTCCTGACCGGTCTCAACGGGAATAGTTATAGCCCTATCCATGCCTTGTCAGCCTGGACCATCATTTTTCTGCCGATTGGGCTTGCCGCTGCGCGCCGGGGCAACATTGCCGCCCACAGAAAACACATGACGAGCCTCTTCACGGGCGGCATGGCGATCGCGGGGCTGTTCACATTTCTGCCCGGCAGAATGATGTGGAATATTTTCTTCGCGGTCTGACCATTCTCTGCCTTATGCCTGTGACAGAAGCCCGCTAGAGGTGATGGAGAAACTGGGAGGCGGAAGATGAAAAGAGCAGCAATTCTTGGGCTGGCAATGATGATTGGCGGGTGCCAGTCGACCCCCCCAACGCGTGTACCCACCGAGGTGCGCGCGCCACAGAGTGCGGAGGAGGCCCTTGAAGCCTATTATCGCTCACTCCCTGACGATTTCTTCCCAGTCGCTCCAGCCGGTGCAGCGCTTCCTGCGCAATCGACTGTCCTGAGCCGGGTACTGGTTGCGTCCTGTTTCGACGAGGAAAAAGAGGAAAGCGTCACCATGCGTCAGATCGCAGCGGAAAACGCAGACTTGTTCCTGATGATTGGAGACAATGTGTATGGCGACCGGGACGGTCCCGCCTACACGAACAATCAGGCCGATCTCAACGAGGTGCGCGCGAGCTTTCGTGATCTTGCGGCCCGCGCGGATTTTCGCGCCGTAAGGGCCAAGCACCCCATGATGGTGGCCTGGGACGATCACGACTATGGCGCCAATGATGCCGGGCGGGAGTTTCCATTCCGCCGCTTGGCTGAGCGGATCCACGAACGCTTCTGGAACCTCGATAAGGATGATGCAGGCGCATGGCCCGGAACTTATCATTCGCGGGTTTTTGGGCCGCCCGGTCAACGCACTCAGATCATCATGCTCGATACCCGGTTTTTCCGTTCGGCACTGCAACCAACAGACGCCTATAACGAAAAGGGCAAGGAGCGTTACATCCCGTCTGCCGATCCGATGCAGGACATGCTTGGCGCCGAACAGTGGACCTGGCTCGAAAACCAGCTGCAGGAACCAGCGGATCTCCGGCTCGTCGTGTCTTCGATTCAGGTCTTGCCAACGAATGGTCATGGGTACGAGGCTTGGTCCCGGCTACCGCTGGAACAGCAGAGGCTTTACAAGCTCATCGGTGCGACGGAAGCGAAAGGTGTCGTGTTTGTTTCCGGCGACCGTCATACCGCCTTTCTTTATCGCAGCGACTCGGCGCTGCCCTATCCTGTCCATGAGCTCACGGCGTCCTCGATGAACGTATCGTTCGCGACAACGAGCGCCGAGGCGGATGTCGCACAGTTGGGAGCAGGTTATCCGCCCGAGAATTTTGGTGCGATCGACATCGACTGGACGGCCGGCACAGTCAGTCTGGCGATCAAGTCAAGCACCGGCGAGACAGTCCGTGCGACGACAGCAGCGTTTCGCTGAGGCGTCTGGCGACTAAACTCGGCGATCATCGTCCGGCCAGAGCCCATGACTGACACACGAAAGGTACTCGCTCTCATCCTTTCGGTGATGATACTCCAGCTGGCCGGCGGCCTGACGAGTATCCTGACGCCGCTCGGTCTGGAGGCGATGGACGTCGATGCTTCGCAGATCGGCTTGATCGCCGCACTGCACGCAGCAGGGTTCATGTTTGGGGCGTGGACATCACCGCGAGCGCTCTCCCTCATCGGCAATATCAGGCTGTTTGCGGCCGCTGCAGCGATCACGGCGAGTGGCGCGATTGCATTATCGCTGCTACACGCGCCGCTGTTCTGGGCGATCGTCCGTATCGTTCAGGGCGCCAGCTTCGCCTACATGTTCACGTCAATCGAAAGCTGGCTTGGCGAAGCGATCCCTGCACGGTCACGCGGCACGGTCCTTGGTTTTTACCACACCGTTACGAAGCTCTCCCTGATGGTAGGTCCATTTTTTGCCGCCGGAATGGCGCCGCTCGACAGCCGCGCCTATGGTTGGGCGGCGTTATTTCTGGCGCTTGCGCTCGTGCCGGTGTGTCTCACGCGGCTCGCGGAACCACCCGCGCCCGACCGCCGGGCCATGCCGATTGGCCAGCTTTTTGGAATCGCCCCAGCCGCTGTGATCGGCGTCATCGTGGCTGGTGTGGTCAACACTGGCTTGTTGGCATTACTGCCGCTCTATTTCGAATCCTTCCGTCTCGCCGGTGGCGGAATGGCCGCAGCCGCGATTGCCGGCGCTGCGGCATGGCTGGGCGGCTTGATCGTGCAATGGCCGGCGGGCCGTCTGTCGGACTCGCTCGACAGACGGCTCGTCGTCGCAGGCCTGTCCGCAATGTCTGGAATCGCTGCCCTGACAATTGCGTTGACGAGCGACCTGATCGGCGAACCCGGCGTCATCGTCCTTCTCGCGGTCTGGGGGGCGGGGTCACTTTGTTTCTACGGCGTCTGCGTTTCGCACGCGATTGATCGCACGCCGGCGGGGCAGGTGCCACAGGTTATGTCCGGCCTGCTTTTCGTTTGGGCGGCAGGGTCTATCATCGGCCCATTGATATTTGGCGTCGCATTCGGTGTCGCAGGTGACTTTGGCCTGTTCGGGCTGGCCGGCATTATTCTCATCGCGCTCGCAGTGTTCATGGTTGTCCGGGCGCGCCAGCGCGCTGCGCCCGACGCGCCATTGACCGGTGATCGCCTGCCGATCGTTTCCTCGCCGCTCGCCAGTCCGCAAATCATGCCTCGCCAGGAGGAAGGCGGCGCATGACCCTGCATCTTCAATTCGTGACCCAGCCGGTTGCGGCACCTGTTGCGGCGGGATATAGCGCCGCGTGATGAATAGACAGAGCGGCCTGCCGATTCCTTCGGTCGATGCTGCGAGCAAAGGTGGGATGAATGAATATCCATGAATACCAGGCGAAGGCCGTCCTGAAAGCCTATGGCGCACCCGTTGCGGCAGGCGTCCCAGTTCTTACGCTCTCCGACGTCCAGACGGCGATCGACACGCTGCCGGGCCCGCTCTGGGTCGTAAAAAGCCAGATCCATGCCGGCGGGCGCGGTAAGGGCAAGTTCATCGAGAAGGAAGCTGGGGAGAAGGGCGGCGTGCGCCTCGCTTTCAACAAGGAAGATGTCGCCAAGCATGCCGAAGCGATGCTCGGCAAACATCTCGTGACCGCGCAGACCTCCGCCGCAGGCAAGCAGGTGAACCGCCTCTATATCGAAGACGGCGCCGACATCGAGAAGGAGCTCTACCTCTCGATCCTCGTGGACCGTTCGACCTCGAACGTGGCCTTTGTCGTCTCGACCGAAGGCGGCATGGACATCGAGGCGGTCGCCCACGACACGCCCGAGAAAATCCTCACCGTGCAGATCGACCCGCTGGTCGGCGTGACACCCGCCGATGCCCAGAAACTCAACACCGCGCTGCACCTGACCGGCACAGCCGCCGAAGACGGGCTCAAGCTATTTCCGATCCTCTACAAGGCCTTCACAGAGAAAGACATGGCGATGCTGGAGGTAAATCCGCTCATCGTGATGAAGGACGGCCACCTGCGGGTTCTCGACGCGAAAATTTCCTTTGATGGCAATGCGCTATTCCGTCATCCGGATATCCAGGCCCTTAAGGATGAAACCGAACAGGACGCCAAGGAACTCGAAGCGGCGGAATGGGACCTCGCCTATATCGCGCTCGACGGCACGATCGGTTGCATGGTCAACGGCGCCGGCCTCGCGATGGCGACGATGGACATCATCAAGCTCTACGGCGAAGAGCCCGCGAACTTCTGCGATGTCGGCGGCGGCGCCGGCAAGGAGAAGGTGGCAGCCGCCTTCAAGATCATCATGAAGGACCCGAACGTGAAGGGCATCCTCGTGAACATCTTCGGCGGCATCATGAAATGCGATGTGATCGCTGAAGGCGTGATTGCGGCGGTGAAGGAAACCAACCTCGCCGTTCCGCTGGTCGTGCGCCTTGAGGGCACAAACGTTGATCTCGGCAAGAAGATCATCCGCGAAAGCGGCCTGAACGTCATCCCGGCAGACGATCTCGACGATGCCGCCCAGAAAATTGTCAAAGCGGTGCGGGGATAACGCGTCATGTCCATTCTGATCGACAAGAATACCAAGGTTCTCACGCAAGGCATGACCGGCAAGACCGGCTCGTTCCATACGAGCCAGGCGCTCGAATACTACGGCACGCAGATGGTCGGCGGCATCAACCCCAAGAAGGGTGGTGAGATGTGGACGGCGGCGAACGGCAAGGAATTGCCGATCTTCTCCAGCGTCGCCGAAGGCAAGGTCAAGACCGGCGCCACGGCGTCTGTCGTCTATGTGCCGCCCGCCGGTGCTGCGGCGGCGATCGAAGAAGCCATCGACGCGGAAATTCCGCTGATCGTGTGCATCACCGAAGGCGTGCCTGTCATGGACATGGTCCGCGTCAAGGCGAAGCTCAAGAAATCGAAATCGCGCCTGATCGGGCCGAACTGCCCGGGCATCATCACGGCCAACGAATGCAAGATCGGCATCATGCCGGGCTCCATCTTCAAGAAGGGCTCGGTCGGCATCGTCTCGCGCTCCGGCACGCTGACCTATGAAGCCGTGTTCCAGACGACGAATGCAGGCCTCGGCCAGACGACGGCGGTCGGTATCGGCGGCGACCCGGTCAAGGGCACCGAGTTCATCGACATGCTTGAGATGTTCCTGGCGGACGATGAGACCAAGTCGATCATCATGATCGGCGAAATCGGCGGCTCGGCCGAAGAAGAAGCCGCGCAGTTCCTGATCGATGAGGCCAAGCGTGGCCGCAGGAAACCGATGGTGGGCTTTATTGCCGGCCGCACCGCTCCGAAAGGCCGCACGATGGGTCACGCTGGCGCGATTGTGTCTGGCGGGAAGGGCGATGCCGAGTCTAAGATCGCAGCGATGGAAGCGGCGGGGATTCGCGTCTCGCCGTCGCCGGCCCGCCTCGGCACGACGCTCGTCGAGGTCCTGAAAGGGTAGAACGCCCGAAACATCCTACGCGGCGACTGGATCATCAGGCGCGGCGGCGAGGCCCGGATCGCGACATGCGGGCGAGGGCGCTGGTCCCCTCAGATGGCCGGCAGGCAGGCTTATGAGGTGAAAAACGAATGGCAGACGATGGCAGCCCGGTGAACGGCCCGCGCAGCTCAGGCAATGCTGCAATGCTGGAAACAGCCTTCCTGTATGGCGGGTCAGCCCTCTGGATCGAACAAATGCAGGCGGCCTACGCCCGCGACCCGTCCTCGGTGCCTGAAAGTTGGCGCGCCTTCTTCGCAGACCTCGGCGATACGCCGGACGATGCGGCGCGCAACGCTGATGGCGCAAGCTGGAAGCGCCCAGACTGGCCGCCGCACGCACGGAGCGAAGCGTTCGCCGCCTTCGATGGCGACTGGGCGCTGCTCGAACCGAAACTCGAAAAGAAGATCAAGGCTGCCAATCCGCAAGCCGCTCCGGCGGACGTTGCCCAGGCGGTCACAGACTCCGTCCGCGCGCTGATGATGATCCGCGCCTATCGGGTGCGCGGGCATCTTGCCGCGCAGCTGGACCCCTTGGGCCAGGCGAGCTTCGGCGAGCAGCCCGAACTTGACCCCGCCTCCTACGGCTTCGGACCGGGTGACCGCGACCGAACCATCTTCATAGACAACCTGCTCGGGCTTGAGCGTGCCACCATCAACGAGATGTTGGCGATCCTGAAGCGGACCTATTGTTCGACAATCGGCATCGAGTTCATGCACATCTCTGATCCGATCGAGAAAGCGTGGCTGCAGGAGCGCATCGAAGGCCCGGACAAGGGCGTCGCGTTCACCCGTGAAGGCAAGCTTGCGATCCTCAAGAAGCTGATCGAGGCAGAAACCTTCGAGCGCTTTCTTCACAAGCGTTTTCCGGGCACGAAGCGGTTCGGACTCGATGGGGGTGAGGCGGCGGTACCGGCCCTTGAACAGATCATCAAACGGGGCGGCGCGCTCGGCGTACAGGAAATTGTCGTCGGTATGCCACACCGGGGCCGGCTCAACATGCTCGCCGCCGTTATGGGCAAGCCATACGAGCAAATATTCCATGAGTTTCAAGGCGGTAGCACGCAAGGCGCCGGAACGTTCGGCTCTGGTGATGTGAAATACCATCTCGGTGCCTCCTCGGACCGTGCTTTCGATGGCAACACCGTGCATCTGACGATGAATGCCAACCCCTCCCACCTTGAAGCGGTCAATCCGGTTGTTCTCGGCCGGGCAAGGTCGAAACAGGCCCGTCGTCATCGCGAGACCGGCAAGCTCAACCGAGGCGCCGTCATGCCTCTGCTTCTGCACGGTGATGCCGCCTTCGCGGGGCAGGGCGTCGTTGCAGAATGCTTCGCACTCTCGGGTCTCAATGGCTACCGCACTGGCGGAACGATCCATTTCATCGTCAACAACCAGATCGGCTTCACCACGAGCCCTATGTATTCTCGCTCTTCGCCTTATCCGTCAGATGTCGCGCTGATGGTCCAGGCGCCGATCTTCCACGTCAATGGCGATGACCCTGAAGCAGTTGTTTATGCTGCGAAAGTGGCAACGGAATATCGCCAGCGATTTGCCAAGGATGTCGTGATCGACATGTTCTGCTATCGCCGCTTCGGGCACAACGAAGGCGACGAGCCGATGTTCACTCAGCCGGTCATGTACAACAAGATCAAGGGTCACCCATCGACGCGCGAAATCTATGGCAATCGTCTCGTTGCAGAAGGCGTGCTCAGCGCCGAAGATGTGGCCCGCGAAGTTGCCGACTTCGAAACCTTTCTCGATCGGGAGTTTGAGGCCGGAAAGTCGTTCGCCGCTCAGAAGGCCGATTGGCTCGACGGTGAATGGAAAGGCTTCGGGCTTCCCGAAGATGACGAGCGCCGCGGCCATACGGGCGTCTCCACCAAACGCCTTCAGCAGCTCGGCAGGGAGATGACACGCATTCCCGAGACCATCGATGTCCACAAGACGCTCGCTCGCACAATTGAAGCGCGTGCCAGCGCAATCGCCAAAGGCGAGGGCATCGATTGGGCGACCGCCGAGCATCTCGCCTTTGCCGCTCTGCTCGATGAGGGATTTTGTGTTCGCCTGTCCGGCCAGGATTGTGGCCGGGGAACATTTTCGCAGCGCCACAGCCATTTCGTCGATCAGAAGACAGGCGAACGCTACACGCCGCTGAACAATCTTCGCGAAGGCCAGGCCCCCTACGAAGTGATCGACTCGCTTCTCTCAGAAGAAGCGGTTGTCGGGTATGAGTACGGCTATTCCCTGGCCGATCCAAACACGTTGACCCTATGGGAGGCGCAGTTTGGTGATTTTGCGAATGGCGCACAGGTCTATTTCGACCAGTTCATCTCGAGCGGCGAGCGCAAATGGCTCCGCATGTCAGGTCTCGTCCTGCTCTTGCCGCACGCCTATGAAGGTCAGGGTCCGGAGCATTCTTCGGCCAGGCTGGAACGCTTCCTCCAGCAAAGCGCCGAAGACAATTGGCAAGTGTGCAATCTGACAACGCCTGCCAACTATTTCCATGCCTTGCGCCGCCAGATCCATCGCGACTTCCGAAAGCCGCTCGTGATCATGACGCCGAAATCCCTCCTGCGTCACAAGCTCGCCACGTCCACCCTCGAGGACATGGGCCCGAAGTCAACCTTCCACCGGATACTCTGGGATGATGCGGAAACGCCTGGCAGAGAAGGCAAGGTTAAGCTCGCGAAGGACAACAAGATCCGCCGGGTGGTCCTCTGCGCAGGCAAGGTTTATTATGATTTGTTCGAGGCACGCGAGGCAGCTGGCGTGGACGATGTTTATCTCTTGCGCATCGAGCAATTCTATCCTGTGCCCCGCAAGTCGCTCATAAAGGAACTCAGCCGCTTCAAGGGCGCTGAACTTGTCTGGTGCCAGGAAGAGCCTCGCAACATGGGCGGCTGGTCGTTCATCCGTGACGAGATCGAATGGTGTGCCGGTCAGGCAGGCGCGAAACAGCCGCGTCCGAAATATGCCGGGCGGGCCCCGTCTGCGGCGACCGCCACAGGCCTCCTGTCCAAGCATCAGGCCGAACAGAATGCACTCTTGAACCTGGCGCTCTCGCTGGACCCCGTCGATGACCGCATCGTCGCTGGCTGACCCTGAAGCAATCAATAACGGACACGCGCCATGACAGACATCGTAGTGCCTACACTCGGAGAGAGCATTTCTGAAGCCACCGTTGGCCGTTGGCTGAAGGCCAAGGGCGCGGTGGTGAAGAAGGATGAGGTGCTCGTTGAACTTGAAACCGACAAAGTGTCGGTCGAGGTCTCTGCGGCCGAGGACGGAATCCTGTCAGAAATTGTCAGCGCCGAAGGCGAAACAGTCGGCATCGGCGCAATCCTCGGCCGGCTTGGCGGGGCAGGTGCGATCGCCGCGCCAGCGAAGGCTGCCGAGGCCCCCAAGGCGGCGACGCCTGCCAAACCCGCCGCTGCGGCGCCAGCGGCAAAGGGCAGCAGCGTTGATGTCAAAGTCCCCGTGATGGGCGAAAGCGTCGCCGAAGGTACGCTTGCATCCTTCTCGAAAAAGGTCGGCGACACGGTCAGGAAAGACGAGATCATTGCCGAGATCGAGACCGACAAGGTCGCGCTGGAAGTGCCGTCGCCCGCTGACGGTGTGATTTCCGAACTCCTCGTCGCTCCTGGCACCAGCGTGACCCCGGGAGCCTTGATCGCGCGGATTTCGTCGGGTGCGAGTGCGCTCGCGCCGCAGAAGGTGGCTGCCGAAGCTGCGCCTGCAAGAGCGGTCAGCGCCCCTGCCGCCACGGGTGAGCGTCCTGTGTCGCCATCGGTGCGGCGCGTATCCGCCGAAGCCGGTGTCAATCCTGCCGACATTCCCGGTACGGGCCGCGATGGCCGCGCAACCAAGTCCGACGCCTTGTCCTATATCAATCAACCGAAAGCCCCTGCCATGGCTGACACCGAAAACCGTCCCGCCCGTGAAACCGGTCCGCGTGAAGAACGTGTACGGATGACGCGCCTGCGCCAGACGATCGCGCGCCGCCTCAAGGAAGCGCAAGACTCTGCGGCGATGTTGACCACATTCAATGATATCGACATGAGCGCCATCATGGACCTGCGCAAGAAGCACCAGGATGCGTTCGTCGCCCATCATGGCATCAAGCTCGGGTTCATGAGCTTCTTCGTGAAGGCCTGCGTCGGCGCTCTCAGGGAAGTGCCTGCCGTCAATGCAGAGATCGACGGGCAGGACATCATCTACAAGAATTACTATGACATCGGCGTAGCTGTCGGCACCGACAAGGGCCTCGTTGTGCCTGTGGTTCGCGATGCCGATGAGCTATCCCTCGCCGGCATAGAAAAGGCGATTGCGGCGCTCGGCAAGAAGGCGCGCGATGGCACCCTGACGATCGGCGACATGCAAGGCGGCACGTTCACCATCTCCAATGGCGGCATCTATGGCTCGCTGATGTCGACCCCCATTCTCAACCCGCCACAGTCTGGCGTCCTTGGTATGCACCGCATCGAGGACCGTCCGGTGGTCCGCGGCGGCCAGGTCGTCGTCCGCCCGATGATGTACCTCGCCCTCAGCTATGACCACCGCATCGTTGACGGCAAGGAAGCGGTCACCTTCCTCGTCCGCGTCAAGGAAGCGCTTGAAGATCCGGAGCGCATGCTGCTGGAGGTCTAGTCGCTCCGGCGGCGTGCAGGCACGGCCTGCTGCCGCCGGTCAGTCTGTCTTGCGCACGAACAGTTCATGGCCTTCGAACCAGAGATCGGTACGATCCTCGTTCGTAAAGAAGAAGTTTCGCTGCACAGTTCCGTTCCTGTAACGCAACTCGAGCGTCCATCCGTCGATGTAGTATTCGCCTTCGAGATCATCATCGGTCACGCCGGTTGTCCGGGTGCCGCCCCCGCTGAACACGCCGCGTGCGGAGGTCGACGAACTCGAGCCCTTGTCATCGCCGACAACCATCCCGAAGGTGCCATCCGTGCCGCCCGAGCCCCCGCCTGCACCGCTCGATCTCCAGCGTTGGAAGGTGCCGTCCCGGTTCAGCTTGAGGCCCCAGTTTGACCACGCCGCATATTCGCCGATAGACGCGCTCGAAGCCCACTCGAAGGTGTTGTGAAGGCGTTCGCCGCGCTTGCCCTTCACCCGCAGCAACTGACCTGGCGGCGCGTCGAAACCCTCACCGAAATTGACGAGATAACTCTTGCCGTTGCTTTTCCATGTGCCCCAGCTTTCGGGATTGGTGCGCCGGTCGGCGCGCGCATCAAACATGTCCAGCGCGGCTTCCGGCACACCATCGCGCGCCGTCCCGTCTTTCAGCAGGAGGAATGTTCGGTCATTGTACTGCAGACCTGTGACTTCCCATGTCTGCGTCCAGGAATAGAGCACACCTTCCACATCGGCGTCCGAAATCGCTGCCCCGGCAGGTACCGGGCTTGGTTTGGTGGCAGGAACGCTCGCGGCTATGGCAGGTTTTGCGGGTGCGGCGGCCGCTGAGGCAGGCTGCACGCAGGCTTCCGCCAGAATCCGGCTGGCCGGCTCAGCATAGGCCTGTACCAGGTCAACATCCTGCGGAAGAATCAATTCGGCGAAGCGCTTCGATCCGTCCGCACGCGCGCAAGCGAGCGCCATCACGAACCGGGCGGACACGCCGGATCCGGTCAATCCAACGGCCATGAGCGCGCCGTCCGCTGCCGGTTTGGTGTCGCCATAGGAAATCGAGCCGAGGCCCTCGACGCCGCGCTTCTTGCGTGCGCTAAGCCAATCCTCAAGCGCGCGCGAATCCTTGTCGGCCGGATAGAGTCGCAGCTCGACGGCTGGGCTCGCACGGGCAAAATACACACTGCGCGAGTCGCCTTCGGTCATCGTCCAGCCTTGCGGTGCTGGCGGGTCGGCGGCAGCGATTGCCGCCAGACCGGCAGCTGCAACACTTATAGCCAACAGTGCGCGCATTATGCTGTCCTGTTCTCCGGGGTGATGGCAGACCATAGCGCGCCCGTTGCGGGCTTCAAGTTACAGGATTTTTCCAGTCAGCCGGGCCGCGCCCGCCCCATCGGAACATTCGCTTCCGGATCAGCTTCGCTCCGCGATCCAGCCTCGCATCAGCCGGAAGCTGGGAGAAGCGGGCGGCCATCAGCAGATGCACCGCATCCTTGAGTACGTGCGCGCCTGAACACTGCGTGGCTTAGGCTTCGGCTTCGGCCCGCTCGGCGTCAAAAATGATCGAGACGGGATTTGGCTTGGGTGTCATCGCAGGCGCTTATTTTTTGTTATACTAGAACATCACTCTTTAGCCTTTCTGCGGACACCCTTTTTCCGCGCCTCTTGCATTTGCCGGGCACGGCCCGCCCTATGGGATGGCTGAACTGCGTAATGGAGACACGCGCGATGACCGACCCAACCTACACGCCGCCGAAAGTCTGGACCTGGGACAAGGAAAGCGGCGGGCGCTTCGCCAGCATCAACCGGCCGATTGCCGGACCGACGCATGACAAGGTATTGCCGGTCGGCAAGCATCCCTTCCAGCTCTACTCGCTCGGCACGCCCAACGGCGTGAAGGTCACGATCATGTTCGAGGAGTTGCTCGCAGCGGGCCATGCCGGCGCCGAGTATGACGCCTGGCTGATCAATATCGGGGAAGGGGCGCAATTCGGCTCCGGGTTTGTCGAGATCAACCCCAACTCCAAGATCCCCGCGCTGATGGACCATTCGACGTCGCCGCCAACGCGCCTGTTTGAATCCGGTTCGATGCTGCTCTAC
>JBGSVY010000108.1:0-2347 GCA_041752715.1 Hyphomonas sp. | reverse complement strand
GCTGGCACCGGTGCTGGCGCTGGTGCTTGCGGGGCCGAGGCCACCTCGTCGGTGTCGAACAGTTCCGGGTCGAGCGGGGGAGCGGGTATGCGCTTGCGGTTCAACATCAGGCCGCGCGCGGGAGCCGGGCGTTCGGCAGCGCGTGCACGTGCAAGGGCAGGCGTTTCTTCTTCGGGCATGTCCAGGCTGGCCTCGGGGACGGCCTGTTCCGCCACGATCGCCTCTTCGAGGTCGCGCAGCGCCTCCTCTTCCAGCCGGGCGGCATTCTTGCTGCCGATCGGACCGATGGGTTGACGATCAAGCTGTTTCAGAGGAATGCGCAGCACGTCGCGCGCATGCAGCGCACGGATCTGCTTGTCATCTTCCGGCAGGGTCTTGATGACCTTTCCGGTCCGGTAATATTCCTTATACATACGTTCAACTTCAACCCGGTCGGACGCGTCTTCGAGCCGCGCGGTGAGCCAGCGCAGCGGAATGTCGAGACACTCGATATAGCCCTGCAGCGTGAGATTGACCTTGGGCGGAGCAACGGCCGCTTCGGCGACGGCGCGCGAGACGAGCGCTGCAAAGCCCGAGGTGGCATAGGCCACGAGATAGGCGATCGCACCTTGCAAGGTCTCGTCGAAGCCGAGGCGCGGGTCTGCCACGCCGCGCTCAAGATCATAATGGTCGATGAAATCCTGGTAGAAGGCATTGGCGACGTGCGCGCCGGTGATCACCATTTCGGCGACGAAGCCCTGGCCTTGCGGCACCTCGATCACCGGGTAGCCGGTCTCGTTGATGATCCGGTCGATCTCGGCTCGCGACTTCGCGATAGACCACTCGACCGCACGGTGGATGACGCCTTCTTCCTCGGTCTGGCCCGTGTGGAACGGCTGGATGGGATCGGCCCAGTAATGGCTCAGCACGCCCAAGGCATACGCCGCCTCGCTCCACTTCTTGCGGCGCAGCAGGTCGACGCTGCGCGCATACCATTCCATCGCCTTGCCGGGCGCGCCGCCCCATAGGCCTTCCTGCACATGGCAGACATGGTTCTTGAAGTCCTTGAAGGTCGTATCGGGCGCCTTGGCGCCTTTCAGCAGGTGTTCGTGATGCACGAGCATCAACGATTTCCAGGCCTCGGCCTGATCCCCTTCAAGCAGGTTCAGCGCGTCAAACGCGACATAATGATGGGTCGAGCGGCAGCGATGGGTGCGAATGACGCGTTCGAGCAGAGACATGGGCTGCGGGACCTCGTGGCGAAAAAGTGAATCTGAGGTCAACAAATCGAGCAAACAGGTTACCGCGCTGTTAACCCTTGGGGGCAACCGCCTGACTTTGCGGGCGATCGCGGCCTGTGGTATCGGCCACTCATCGCAACAGGCGCTGAGCGCGGCCGTCTTCCGGCACTCCGGAGGGGCAACCGCAGCGACATTCAGTCCCGGAGTGCCCCTTGAAAACAATCATAGAACCGTTCCGCATCAAATCGGTGGAGCCGATCCGCATGACCACGCGCGAAGAGCGCGAGCGCCTGCTGGCGGCTGCGGGTTACAATTTGTTCAAGCTGCATTCGGACGATGTGATCATCGACCTGCTGACGGATTCCGGCACCTCCGCCATGAGCGCGGCGCAGTGGGGCGCGGTGATGACCGGCGACGAAAGCTATGCCGGGGCGCCGAGCTTTTACCGCTTCGAAGCGGCGGTGAAGGACCTGATGGACTTTGCCCACATCATTCCCGCCCACCAGGGCCGGGCGGCGGAGCACCTGCTGTTCACGCTGATCGCCAAGACCGGCGACCTGATCCCCTCGAACACGCATTTCGACACGACGCGCGGCAACATCGAAGCGATGGGCGCCGAAGCACTGGACCTGCCGATTGCCGAGGGGCGCGTTCCGTCGCTCGATCATCCGTTCAAGGGCAATATGGACCTTGCGGCGCTGGAACGTGTGCTGGCCGCCGAGGGGCATCGGGTCCCTGCGGTGATGATGACGATCACCAACAATGCCGGCGGCGGCCAACCGGTGAGCCTCGCCAACATCCGCGGCGCAGCGGCCCTCGCCAAGGCGCATGGTAAGCCGTTCTATATCGATGGCTGCCGCTTTGCAGAGAATGCCTGGTTCATCAAGCTGCGCGAGGACGGCCAGACCGACCGTCCGATCAAGCACATTGTGCGCGACTGTTTCGCCGTCGCCGACGGGATGACGATGAGCGCCAAGAAGGACGCGTTCGCCAACATTGGCGGCTGGCTGGCGCTGAATGATGACGCGCTGGCAGAACGGGCACGTACGCTGCTGATCCAGACGGAAGGCTTCCCGACCTATGGCGGCCTCGCCGGCCGGGACCTCGACGCGATTGCGCAAGGCCTG
>JBGSVY010000107.1:0-7819 GCA_041752715.1 Hyphomonas sp. | reverse complement strand
GCCCCGGGCGGAGAGGGCGTCCCCGGCGTTGCGGGCTTCCGCGAAACGCCGCCCGCGCCGCCCCGCACAGCCGTATCCATCACGTGCGGCGGCAATGAAGTCGCCGCCATCAGCAGGATCACCCTCGCGCAGTAAGGCCAGCGCCTATTCCGGCCGCCGCTTGTAACGCGGCGGGCCGTCCGGGCCGATCTTGCCCGCATACGGATTCTTGCCCTGCCGCACGAACAGCCGGATCGGCACGCCGGTCATGTCGAAAGCCGTCCGCACGCCGTTGATGAGATAGCGCTTGTAGCCTTCCGGCATCTGCTCGCCGCGCGACGCGATCAGCACGAAGGTTGGTGGACGCGCCTTCATCTGCGCCATATAGCGCGGCTTGATCCGCTTGCCCTGCACACTCGGCGGCGGATGATGCTCGACCGTGTGGCGCAGCCAGCGATTGAGGTCGCCGGTCTTCACCTTCGCCGTCCAGTTCGCATAGACTTTCGCCACCGCCGGCATCAGCTTCTCGACATGCTTGCCCGTCATGCCCGACAGGAACACGACCGGCGCCCCGCCCGCATTCGGCATCAGGCGATTGGCGAGCTCGCGAATATGCTTCGCCGCGCCGTCCTGGTCTTCCACCGTGTCCCATTTCGAGATCACCAGCACCAGGCCGCGTCCCTCGCGCAGCGCAAGGTCTGCAATCTGAAGGTCCTGCTTCTCCATTGCGTCATGCGCGTCCATTACCAGCGCAACGATGTCGGCATATTTCAGGGAACGGATGGTCTCGGCGGTCGACATCCGCTCCAGCCGCTCCTGCACCCGGGCCTTGCGCCTGAGGCCCGCCGTATCGACCAGACGGATGCGGCGGCCTTCCCATTCCCAGTCGATGGAAATGGAATCCCGCGTCGTCCCTGCCATCGGGCTCACAAGTAAGCGGTCGGATTTCAGCAGCGTATTGATCAGCGTTGACTTGCCCGCGTTCGGCCGGCCGACGATCGCCAGCTTGACGATCCGCTGGTCGGCCGCGGGCTCTGCAGGCCCATCAACGTCCGCCGCCTCGATCGCCGCGACCAGCGCATCATCGGACAGCTCCGGGTCTTCGATGTCGATATGCGCCAGCTTGTCGAGAATATCCTCGCCGCCCGCCTTCTCATAGTCCGGTTCGGCCTCGTCCAGCGCCCGCTCGAACGCCTCCTCGCCAATCGCCTGACGGATCGCCTCGTAGAGATCGGCCATGCCCTCGCCATGCTCGGCCGACAGTCCGACCGGTTCGCCGAAACCGAGCCGCCAGGCTTCGTTGAGGCCGTCGCGGCCCGCCTTGCCCTCGGCCTTGTTGGCCGCCAGCACCACCGGAATACCGGTCTTGCGCAAGAGCTGGGCGAAGATCTCGTCCTCGGTCGTCACGCCCGCGCGCGCATCCACGAGGAACAGCGCAATGTCCGCCTCGGCAATCGCCGCCTCGGTCTGCGCTCGCATGCGCGCCTCGAGGCTGTCATCATTGGCGTTCTCGTAGCCGGCCGTATCGATCAGCAGCAGCGGCAGCGAGGCAAGCCGCCCGTCGGCCATCTTGCGGTCGCGCGTCACCCCCGGCTGGTCATCGACCAGCGCCAGCTTCTTGCCGGCGAGCCGGTTGAACAGCGTCGACTTGCCGACATTCGGCCGCCCGACAATGGCGAGTTTCAGCGGCATGGTCCGCCCCTTCCTTCCGGTCGTTGACCGTTTGCGAGGGGTGTCTGGCCAGCCCCCGGCGCTAATCTATGGCGACGATTTTTCCGTCGTCTGTCAGGACATAAAGCCGGCCCTGGGCGGCAATCGGTTCGAGATAGGCAGTACTGCCCAGCTTGAGCGAGCCGGTCTGCTGCCCGGTCTCGGGCGAAAAGGCAAGCAGTTCACCCCGCGAGGACACCACCAGCACCCGGCCCGAGGCAAGGATCGGTCCGGAATAGCTGATCCGGTCCTTCTTGTCCTTTTCCTTCCGGAACTGGGGCAATTGCGCCACCCAATAGGCATTTCCCGTGCCCGCATCGAGGCAGGCAAGCTCGCCATTGATGCCGATCACGAACAGGTAGGCGCCGGACAGGGCCGGAGCGTTGGTCGAGCCGACCGGCTGGGTCCAGATGCGCGTGCCCGTGCGTCCATCAATGGCAACCGTCGCGCCGGACTGGCTGGAGGCGAAAACGAGACCCGAGCCGAGCACCGGCCGCGAGCCGATATCGTTGATCTCCGAGATCGGCGTGAAACGTCCGGCTTGCGAGATCGCATCGACCCAGAGCCGGCGGCCATTGGCGGCATAATAGGCGATCACTTCGCCGGACGAGAACGGCGCAATGATGAAATCCTCGACCGCAGCGGGGCTCGATGAGCCGAGCACGCGGGCCGATTCGGCAATCGCCTGGTCGCTCCAGATCACCTCACCCGTCGCAAGCTCCAGCGCATAGATCTCGTTATTGTTTGAGCTGACGAAAACACGGCCATCATCAATCGTCGGCGCGCCGGTCACCGGGCCGCCAAGTTCGCGGCGCCATCTCTGTGCGCCAGTCGCGGCGTCCATTGCGATGACAAAGCCATAGCCGCTCGCCACAACCAGCGTATCGCCCGACACAGCAAGCCCGCCGCCCAGCGCAGACCGGTCACGTTTTGATGTTCCCGATAGCTTCTCGCTCCAGACTTTCGCGCCGGTATCGAGCTGCAGGGCGTGAACCTCCTGCGCCGCATCGAGCATGTAGAGCAACGTCTCCGACGTCACCGGCGGCGTCGTCAGGGCAGCCTTGCGCGTCGAACCTTTGCCGACGGAACGCCGCCAGGCGATCGTCAGTTTCGGCGCGGCATCAACATGTCCGACAACCTTGTTGGCGCGCGCACCGGCCTCGCGCCAGGCCGGGACCGGCGTTGCAGCTGGCAGCGTCACCGCAGTCCCGGCAAGGTCGGCGTTCGGCGTCAGGGTTTCCTGCGTCAGCACCATGGTGACCCGGCCGACCTTATCTTCCTCGCGGGCGATCTCGGCTTTCGACTGGCCACCAAAGCCCGGCAGCTTCGGCCCGTTTGCGCACGCGGAAACCGAAAGGAAACCCGCTGACACGAGTATGGAGAAGGCAACGGAACGTGAAATCATTGGCCGGGGTCCTCGGGTTGGGTCGGTGCAGGCGGCTCGGCCGGCGGTGCTTGGGCCTCCGTGGTCATCAGGGGCATCGCGGCAAGCGCGACATCGGCCCGCGCCACAACACCGGCGGGCGCTGCAGCATCAAACTTGAGCTGGTTGTAGAGTGTCCGGGCCCGCCTGATGTCTCCGGCCGCAAAGGCTTTCGCCGCAACCAGTTCACGCGACAGGGCGCCCAGCGCACTGTCATCGGCGACAAGCGGCCCGAGCTTCGCCTCGAGGTCGGCAAGGCTCACCGTGTCGGCAGTGAGGTAGGCCGCCTTCAGTACGGCCAGTCGCTCGAAGGGGCCGCCTTCCAGATCGCCGGCCGCCGCCAGGGTCGATGCAGCGCCGGCAACATCCCCGCCGCCTTCAAATTGCACCCGCGCAAGGAAATGCGAGGCGATCGGGCTCAGATCGGTATCGGCGGCAATGATCGCTTCGAGGCCTTGCCGGGCCACATCATAGTCGCCATCCTCTAGCGCCTTGACCGCATTCTCGAGTTCGAGCGCCCGCGCCGTGGTCGCGCGTTCGGCGCCCGGCTTGAGAACAAACTCGTTCAAAGCCACGGCACCAATCAGGGCGGCGACGCCGACAAACACGAAAGGCCGCCACCGGGCCCACCACGATTCTAGCTTGGCCTGACGGACACTTTCGTCAACTTCGGTGAAAATGTCGGTCAAGGGTGTGGCTCCGGGACTCTATTTCAGGCGGTTCAGGCGGGCAATTTTCGAAACTAGACGGGCGTTCGGTCCGCCGCAACGTGTCAAGGCTGCTGGGCGGCGGGTTTTAACAGGCGGTAGGTCTCTGCCGCGCCGGGAAAGGCGCGGGCGCGCACATCGGCAGCATAGGCAGCCGCAGCGGCGTCGATCACGCTGCGCAGATCGCCATAGCGGCGCACGAATTTCGGGGTCCAGTCGAACAGTCCCAGCATGTCCTGCGTGACGAGGATCTGCCCGTCACACGCGGCGGATGCGCCGATCCCGATTGTCGGGCAGGCCACCGCCTCAGTGATCTCGGCCGCGAGGTCTTCGGCGACACCCTCGATCACGATGGCAAAGGCGCCTGCCGCTTCGGCCGCTTTCGCCTCCGCCATCACGCGGGCCCGTTCATCGGCGTTGCGCCCCTTTGCGCGGAAGGCGCCATCCACGTTCACGGCCTGCGGGCGCAGGCCGACATGCCCCATGACCGGCACGCCGCGCTCGACGAGGTGCGCGATCTGCGTCGCCGCGTAGGCGCCGCTCTCGATCTTCACTGCCTGGCAGCCGGTTTCCTTCATCAGGCGCGCTGCATTCAGGAAGGCCTGGTCGGCATTGGTCTCGTAACTGCCAAACGGCATGTCGACCACCACGAAAGCCTGCTCCGACCCGCGCATCACCGCCTGCCCGTGCAGCACCATCATCTCCATCGTCACGCCGACGGTCGAGGGCAGGCCGTGCACCACCATGCCCACGCTGTCGCCCACCAGCAGCACGTCAGCATGCGCGTCCAGCAGCGCAGCGGTCGGCGCGTCATACGCGGTCAGGCAGACCAGCGGCACGCCCCCCTTGGCGGCGGCGATATCCTTGACGGTCTTGCGGCGGCTGGCGGTCTGTTTGGACATGGCGGGGGCTTAGCCTGTGGCGCTGCAGCCCGCAACTGCCGGGGTGAGGTCGTGCGTGCCACCCTGATCACGTCTATAATCATGGAATGCCCCTGCGCCTGCCCCTCCAGACCGGGCTCGTCTACGGTCTCCTGGCCTTTGCCGCCGGCTTCGCTTTTGGCGCCTTGCGCGAGGCGGTGCTGATCCCTGCCTTTGGCAGCAGCGCCGGGCACCTGATCGAGTTTCCGCTGGTCACGGCAACTGTCTGTGCCATCGGTGCCTGGCTTGCCCGCCGGACAGCCCTGCCGGTATCCGCCGCGATTATCACCGGCCTCGCCGGCACGGCAGTGCTGGTCTTAATCGAAAGCGGCTTCGCCCTCGGCGTAATGGGTACGTCGCTGGGCGACTATCTTGCCGGCTACGATCTCTTGAAGGGCAACCTCTTCGGCGTCGCCCTCGTGCTGATGGCGCTCGCCCCGGCCATCAGCGCAGCGCTTCACCGGCGCTGAACATCATTCTGACGCGGCGCGCAGGCGACCCCTGCCAGCCTGTGCGCCGTGCCCGTCTCAGGATCGACTGCAAAACACGCCCCGTCCTGCATCATGATGTCAAACCTGACCGGCACCGCAAGGCTGTGGGTCTCGAACGGTCCAGGCGGCGGCGGCAGCAGAAAGATCTCGCCCGGCGCGGCTGCGTCGACAGGCCCAAGCTCCAGCCTCGCCTGCCCCGTCGCCTCCCGCATCGCGGTGGTCACCTTCGCGAGATTGCCAGCGTCCGCCGGCGCGAGCACAGCAGGCGTCATCGCCGGCGTCTGGCACGCCGCGAGCAGTCCGCCAGCCATCGCAAGGCCGCAGAACAAGGCACGGGACGCATCATGCTTGGCCATTCCGCAGGCTCCTCAATACGGCAGCCGCATATCGCGGTTTGTCGACATCACGCTATCGGGCGGCAGGGCCAGTGCGCCGGGTTCAGCCCCCGTCTCGCCCGCATCACGTGCCGGACGTGCCTCTGCCACGGGTAGGGCCGGGCATGTTCCGTCGGCACGGTATTTCAGGGCCGCTGCCAGCAGGGCTTCGTTCACGTCGCCAAGTTCGCGTGAATAGTCATCCGCAACCACACAGCCCGGCAACCGCACACCAAACGGAAAGCTCGAATTGGCGGGCACGAAACCGTCAGCATAGTCTCCGAAGGCCTTGTTGTTCACGCCCTGGAACTGGATCGTGTAGTAGGTCTCGCCGCAATTGTCCTGCGGGTAGAAGCCATAGGGCTTACCGCACGTCGTATCGCCAATCAGCACGACCTCGACATCAATGCCGCGCAGGCCGTTGATCACCGCCTCGCTCGCGCTGCACGTGCCGCTCGTCGACAGGACATAGACCCGCGGCAGGTTCAGGGTGTTGAGTTGCACGCCATTGGCGAGCGTGAAGCCAAGTCCGGTCGAATAGAAAGGCACCGGTGAATTGGGTTGGCCGGTCACCGGATTGGTGTTGCCCGCCGCCGCGTTGAACTGCAGCCGTTCAAACGTCCGTCCCGTCGTGCGTGAACTGCCCGCGATCATGTAGGACAGCTGCGAGGCGACCGCGAGCAGGCCACCTCCATTATAGCGCAGGTCCAGCACCAGGTCATTGACCCCGGCCGCGCGCAGATCGTTGATCGCGGTATAAATCTCGGTTTCAGACGAGAACGGGCTGAACGTATTGAACAGGATATAGCCGACCCGTCCGGTCGGCGTGTCGATCGTCACCGTCCGGTTCACCGGCTTTTGAGAGACATTGGCTGACGTGATCGTCACCGTCCGGTCGGAGAGCGCGCCCGGATCACGAACAACAAACGTGTGCGCTTCGCCGGGCGTCGCCGGAAACAGGCCGGCATTAAGAATATCAATCTCGGCCTGCGTCGCCCCGCCATTCACGAGATCGACCCCATCGACGCGCAGGATCCGGGTGCCCCGGACGAAGTTCGCCTGACCGTTGACCACGGTCGAGGCCGGCGTGGCGGGATCGGTATACTGGATACGATAGTCCCGCGGCACCGTGTTCGAGAACGCCACCAGCCGCGCGCCATAGCCCGCACGCGGGGCAGAATTGCGCTGGCGCAGGAACTCGTCGGTCGATTGGCTGAAATGAAAGTCATCCTTGTCCTCGCCTGAGGGCGTCCGGGCCGTCGTGCGCAGCGTGGCGAAATAGGCGAGACGGTCCGAGAAGGTCCGCGGATCGCGGTCCGTCACTTCGTCTGGCCAGAGATAGGTTTCGCGCGTCCACGAGCGCAGCCAGAACAATTCCTGGGCGAGGCTGCCGGCAATATCCGGAAACGGGTTGCCCTCGAAATCGCGGCCCGTCCGCACAACCTCGCAGCGGTTCTTGAACGTGCTGGCGGCCGCAAAGACGCCGGGCGTCCAGTTTGGGGATGCGCCTCCGGATGGCGGCGGGGGTGGAGGGGGCGGTGGCGGTGGAGGCGGTGGCGGGCTTCCACCGATCGGCGCCGATGATCCACCACTCCCGCCGCCGCTGCACGCACCCGTGAACACCAATGCGGCCATCGCAACCGCAGCCCAGACCGGACGATTGAACACCCGCATTCGGCAATTCCTCGACAAGACGTTCCCCGGGAAAGAGCCTAGGGTAAGCCCCTCGCCCGTCAAGATTGCAGGCTGCGTTCGGGCTTCACCTTTCAGTCAATTCATGTCCGCCCCCACCCGCAACACGCCCGCCAACTTGAGGGACAGCCGCGCCCCTGTCCCACCATCCGCGCCATATCACCCCTCGCCCTCACACCACATCGCAGGAAAAATCACCCCCTCAATCCGACCGGGCAAGGTGCGGGCGTAGGCTCCGGCCCATGATCGTCCAGCGCTATGCCCGCTATTTTGCCTTCTGCCCGGTCTGGGCCTGGCCATGGCTATGGCTGCAGCTGGCTATGATCGAACGCTTCTCGCGCCAGACCGGCCGCAAGGTACTGGTCCGCGTCCGGCGCGATGGCTGGGTGAAGGTCTGCTTCGTGTCCGACCTGCCCCAGCCTGAAGGGACTTTCCGGCCGATGTTGCCGCTCACGCCCCGCTGGCAGCGCTGGGCCGCGCAGTCTGATCGTCCCGTAACGGTGCTCGCCGCCCCGCCAGCGCC
>JBGSVY010000106.1:0-3030 GCA_041752715.1 Hyphomonas sp. | reverse complement strand
ACGATTTTCGACTTCCCGCCGGTGGACAAGGAAAAGGGTTTTACCATCATCGACGTGATGCGCGAGATCGCCGCGAAGAAGGGGGCGACGGTGCCGCAGGTGGCACTGGGCTGGCTGCTGCATCAGGCCCATGTCACCAGCGTGATCATCGGCACGCGGACGATAGAGCAGCTCGCCGACAATCTGGGCTCGCTGGACGTGGCCCTCGACGCGGCCGACCTTGCGGCCCTCGATGCTGTCTCTGCGCTGGCGCCCGAATATCCGGGCTGGATGGTCGACCGGCAGGGCCTTGACCGGCGCGGCCAGGTCTGAAGCGGCCTTTTGCTGGCCTTCGGCGGGGCTTTCGGGCAAGGTCGAACTGACAAGCCGGAGGCCGACCATGCGACATCACTATATTCCTGCCGCTGCGGTCCTTGGCTTGGTTGCCTGTTCGGGCGCTGTGCCGGCGGAGCCGCCGGACCCGGTGATCGCAGCCGAGCCGGCCGCCGAGGCCCCTGCGCCCGTGCCCCGTCTGGAACACCTGTGGACCGTGACCGGCTTTGAACAGCCCGAGGGCGCCGCGCTGGCCCCGGATGGCGGCTATTTCATCTCGAATATCGGCGCCGGAGACTCCGGCGCGAAGGATGCCAACGGCTATATCTCGAAACTCGGCGCGGACGGTTCACTGGTCGCGCTCAAGTTCGTCACTGGTCTCGACGGCCCGGCTGGCCTCGTCGTGCATGACGGTGTTCTGTATGCGGCAGACAGGGACGGGGTCGCGATGTTCGATGCGATATCCGGCGAAGCGAAGGGGAAGGCGCTGATCGAGGGCGCGGGCTTCCCGAATGACATGACGGTCTGGAAGGGCGATGTGCTGGTCTCCGATTCCCGCACGGCGACGATCCACAAGATCACGCCGGAGGGCGCGTCCGTCGCCGCGACAAACGCAGACTGGGCCGGAATCAATGGCATCCTCGGCGATGGTGACCGGCTGCTGATCTCTACGATGACCGACGGCAAGCTGATCGACTATACGGGCGCGGACGCGGGCATCGTTGTTGCGGCGGGCATGACGGACGCAGACGGCATCGGTCTCGTCCCTGGCGGCGGCTATCTTGTCTCCAGCTGGCCGGGCGAAATCCACCATGTCAGCGCGGAGGGCGTGGTCACCCGGCTCGCTGACACGAAAGCGGACGGCATCTTGCAGAATGATCTTTCGGTGTTCGGAGATATCGTCATCGTGCCAAACTGGGAACCGGGCACCGTGACCGCCTGGCGGATATCGGTGCCCTGACGCCTGCGACGCCTTGTCCGCCGCCTCGCTCTTGTTGAATCGAGGCCTGCGACCACCTGAGAGGAGAGGAGAATATGATGGCTTTCGACCAAACCGGCCCCATGCCAATGCCGCTCGACTACCGGCACGCGCCGAAGGATATGTCGGATCGGGTCGCGTTCGGCCTGACGAAGATGCTGCGCTTCTTCGCGGACACGTTTTTCCGCAAGAGGTACGGCCACCGTGCCGTGGTGCTGGAAACGGTCGCGGCCGTGCCCGGGATGGTCGGCGGCATGTTGAACCACCTGAAAAGCCTCCGGCGTTTCGAGGACGATCGCGGCTGGATCCACACGCTGCTGGAGGAGGCCGAGAACGAGCGGATGCACTGATGACGTTCATTGCGGTGGCGCATCCGAACTGGTTTGAACGCGCGCTGATCATCTTTGCGCAAGGCGCCTTCTTCAATGCCTTCTTCCTGCTGTATCTCTTCGCGCCGCGGACGGCGCACCGGCTTGTCGGCTATTTCGAGGAGGAGGCTGTGCTCAGCTACACATCCTATCTGGCCGAGATCGATGCCGGACGCCTGCCCAACCCGCCCGCGCCGAAGGTCGCGATCGATTACTGGAAGCTGCCAGCGGATGCGACGCTGCGCGACGTTGTGATCGTTGTGCGGCAGGATGAGGCCGGACACCGCGACGTCAATCATGCGTTTGCTGAAGATCTGCGCGCCGGACGCCAGCGTGGCAAGAAGATCGCAGAACCCGGCGAAAAGAGCGAACTCGAACCGTCCTGACTAATTCGCTTGCCCGAGACTGACGGCCACCATCGCGGCGCGAAGGGTGCGTTCGCCAATCCGCCAGCCGGGCTGGAAAAGCTCGGCAATGGTGCCTGCCGGATGAGGAGAGGGGATTTGCGCGACGGCCTGATGAACGTTCGGATCGAACGCTGCGCCGGGCGAGGCCTCAATCTGCAACACATTGTGGCGGGTGAACACCGTGTGCAGTTCCTTTTGCGTCATCTCGATGCCGCCAAGCAGGTTTTGACCCGCCGCGGTCAATGTGGCGCGCTCGGCGTCGGGCAGGGCGGCGAGGGCACGGGCGAGATTGTCGGCCACGTTGAGGAGGTCGCCGGCAAACTTACCGATCGCATAGACGCGCGCCTCGGAGGCTTCGCGGTCAGCGCGCTTGCGCGTATTGTCGAGATCGGCGAGCACGCGCAGCATCTGGTTGCGCAGTTCGTCCTTTTCGGTTTCGAGCGCCGCGATGCGGGTGTCGGCTGATGTTTCGTCCACGGCCGAACCTGCGGCCTCCAGGATTGCATCGCCAGCGGCTTCAAGGTCGATAGCGGCGGCATCGCCGGTCTTATTTTCGTTGCTCATAGCTTCCCATCCTTTGCCCGCCGGGCCGCGAGGATCTCCCCCACGACCTTCGCGGTATAGTCAACCATCGGAATGACCCGTGCATAGTTCAGGCGCGTCGGACCGATGACCCCGAGCGCGCCGATAACCTGTTTCGCTCCGCCCATATAGGGAGCCACGATCACACTTGAACCCGACAACGGAAAAAGCCGGTTCTCGGCGCCGATGAAAAGGCGCACGCCGCTGGCTTCCCGTGTCTGGTCGAGGATTTCGAGCAGGCTCTCCTGGCGCTCCATCTCGTTGAACAACTGGCGCACCCGGTCGAGGTCTTCAGCGGCCTTTGCATCCTCGAGGAGGTTCGCGCGCCCGCGCACGATGAGGCTGCGGCCGCGGCCGGGGGCCTCGCCGCCCCATTGGGCAA
>JBGSVY010000105.1:0-3045 GCA_041752715.1 Hyphomonas sp. | reverse complement strand
TTCGCCAACATTGGCGGCTGGCTGGCGCTGAATGATGACGCGCTGGCAGAACGGGCACGTACGCTGCTGATCCAGACGGAAGGCTTCCCGACCTATGGCGGCCTCGCCGGCCGGGACCTCGACGCGATTGCGCAAGGCCTGAAGGAGATCATCGACGAGGACTACCTGCGCTACCGTGTACGGAGTAATTCCTACATTGCCGAGCGCCTCGACGCGATGGGCATCCCGGTCGTGAAGCCCGCAGGCGGACATGCCGTGTTCATTGATGCGCGCAGCTTCCTGCCTCACATTCCGCCGCTGCAGTATCCCGGCCAGGCGTTGACCTGCGCCATGTATGAAGCGGGCGGCATCCGCGCCTGCGAGATCGGCACCGTGATGTTCGGCCGCAAACCCGACGGCACCGAAGCCCCCGCCGCCATGGACCTCGTCCGCCTCGCCATGCCCCGCCGCGTCTATACGCAGAGTCATGCTGACTATGTGGTCGAAGTGCTGGAAGAAGTGGCCGCGGCGAAGGACGCGCTGCGCGGCATGCGGATCGTGAAAGAGCCGCCGATGATGCGGCATTTCACGGCGGAGTTTGCGAAGCTTTAGATCGGTCAGATCGAGTTGGACAAATCAACGACAGCGTGAGATTCTGTAAAACCAACGGAGGGCTACAGGATGAAGCGATACTTCTTCAGCGCGGTGAATTCAGATGGCGAGAACGCCAACGTCTTTATCGATGCCGAAGATCCACATTCAGCGATAACCCGCTACCATCTTTGGTCAGCCAAAGTCTTGGGAACAATCCAAACGGTTTTTCAGTTGTGGCAGTTGCCCGAAATCAGCCAGAGTGAACGGACCTTAGATTGGTACGAAGACGTTCATCGGTACAATTAGACTCGTCCAATCCGGAACTAGATTGTGGTGCAACTAACATTGGATCAACATCGATGAGTAAGGGAGTTTTTTTGCTCCGACCTGAGTCAAAATACAAAGACTCGTTTGATCGATATCATTTTCCAAACGCCTACTTGTCGACGGCTCAAAAATTCTTGGGCGACTGGATCGTTTACAATGAACTTCAAGCTGGAAAAGGTACGTCGGGCTACACGTCTATCGCCAAGATCGATCGAATTGAACCCGATCCAAATCAACCCAATCATCACTTTGCGTTCTTGGAAGAAGACAGCTTTCTTGGATTCGAGAAGTTCGTCCCCTATCGGAACGGAATCGAATTTCTAGAGTCGCGCCTTACAACGGGTACGAATAAGCCCTCACAGCTAGCGCGGTCTTCCGTTCGCGAAATTTCGGATACGGATTTTTTCCGCATTTGCCTGCGGGGCAATCCACTGACAGATGAACTGCCCCGGCTGGATGAAGACGACGAATTTTCTCCGAATAATCCCAAAGGTGTATATGACGACAGAACGCCTTTCACTTTCGATGTTGAGCGGGAGAGATTTCAGCAGATCCTCTCGCGACCATTTCGCAAGAAGATTTTCCGCACGAATGTGATCAATGCCTATGAAAAGCGATGCGCATTCACTGGCCTTCAGTTCATCAACGGCCGCGGACGCGCCGAGGTACAAGCTGCCCACATCAAACCGGTGGAACACAAAGGGCCTGACCATATTCAGAACGGTCTAGCCTTATCAGGTACGATCCATTGGATGTTTGACCGCGGGCTGGTCAGCCTGAGCAACGATCTGGACATACTCGTGTCACGCAAAGTCAACGACCCAGAACGCGTATGGGGCATGATGTCTCCCACACGCAAAGCTTGGGTGCCGAACGATTCACGCCATCGGCCGCACCCAGACTTCTTAGGTTGGCACCGTGACTACCACCGCATTGAGGCCTAATCGGCTAGTGAGTTACCGAACCGCGAAATCCGTCGGCTCGGTGCTCTTGCCCTTGGCGTCGGTTTCGCCTTTGGGCTGGCCGTGTTTGTTCGGGCCCATGAAGCCGAAGAGGTGGCCGGCGACCTTGCGGATCTGGATCTCCTCGGAGCCTTCGGTGATGCGGTAGCGCCGGTGGTGGCGATAGATGTGCTCGAACGGCTTGTGGCGGGAATAGCCGATGCCGCCATGCACCTGCATTGCCCGGTCGGCCGCTTCGCAGACGAGGCGGTTTGCATAGTAGTTGCACATCGAGACCTTGTCGGAGAGGCGGATGGCGACTTCCGGTTTCGACATCTGGTCCATCTCCCAGGCTGTCTTGAAGATCAGCAGGCGGAGCATTTCGGCCTGCGTGGCGAGCTCCACCAGCGGGAACTGGATGGCCTGGTTGGTGGAGAGCGGCTTGCCGAAGGGCTTGCGCTCGTTGGCATACTTCACGCTCTCGTTGATGCAGTAGATTGCCGCGCCGCAGGAGGACGCCGCCTGGCGGATGCGGTTCTCGTGCACGAAGTGCTGGGCCAAGGCGAGGCCGCCTTCGGGCGGGCCGAACACGGCATCTTCCGGCACCCAGACATCCTTGATGCTGAGGCGCGGGTGGTCCGTCGGCATGTTGAAGGTCCACATGTATTCTTCAATGATCACGCCGGGGTCACGCGCCGGGATGATCAGGCAGGTGATGCCCTTCGCGTCGCCGTCCTTGCCGCTGGTGCGGCAGAACAACATGATGTGGGTCGCGACATGCATGCCGGTGATCCACATCTTCTCGCCGTTGATCAGCCAGCCATCCTTGCCGTCTTTCTTGGTGCGCACGGCGCGGGTTTCCATGTGCGTGGCATCCGAGCCGTGGTTGGGCTCGGTGAGGCCGAAGCAGGCGATGAACTTGCCGGCGAGCGCGGCTTCGGCGAGGTGTTTCTGATCGGGGCGCGCGAAGTCGCGCAGCATCAGGATCTGCGGGAAGTTGCCGACGATCGAATGCTCGTTCTGCAGGTCATTGTGCAGGCCGAGGCCTTGCTTGGCGAAATGTTCGCGGATGATCGCCATGCCGAGGTTGGTGCCGTTCTGGCCGCCGAACTCCTCCGGCAGCGCGTAGCGCAGGTGACCCGCCTTGTCGGCGCGCTTCTTGGCTTCGCGCAGCAGGGCTTCCCATTCCGGGCGCGGCAGGCCT
>JBGSVY010000104.1:0-13704 GCA_041752715.1 Hyphomonas sp. | reverse complement strand
GTGACGGCCGAAGCCGCGTGTGCCGCTGGCCGCGAGACCGGCGGCGCCTGCGAGGTTGCCAACGACAACGCCCCGGGCCAGCTGGTCATCTCCGGCACCAAGGCGGCTATCGATGCCGCTGTCGCTTGGTCGCAGGCCAATGGCGTCAAGAAGGCGATGGCGCTCAACGTCTCCGCCCCCTTCCACTGCTCGCTCATGCAACCTGCCGCCGACGCGATGGCCGAAGCACTGGCGACAACCACGATCAACGCCCCGGCGGTTCCGTTGGTGGCCAATGTCTCGGCTTCGGCCGTCACCGATCCGGAAACCATCCGACGCAATCTCGTTGCTCAGGTCACCGGCCGGGTGCGCTGGACCGAGAGCGTGCAGTTCATGGTGCGCGAAGGCGTGACGATGACCGCCGAGACCGGCAACGGCAAGGTGCTAACGGTCATGCAGCGCCGCATAGAGAAATCCCTCAACGGCTTCACCCTCGGAAATCCCGAGGATCTCGAAGCCTTCGCCAAAGCCTTCAAAGGATAAGAGACATGTTCGACCTCACCGGCCGCACGGCCCTCGTCACCGGCGCTTCGGGCGGCATTGGCCGCGCCATCGCTCAGGCCCTGTCAGCAGCCGGCGCCAAGGTCGCCCTCTCCGGCACACGCGAGGCGGTCCTGCAGGAAGTCGCAGCGACCCTGAAAGGCGAGAGCGCCATTTGTCCCTGCAACCTGTCTGACTCGGCGGCAGTTGATGCGCTCGTCGGCCAGGCGGAGGCTGCCATCGGTCCGCTCGACATTCTGGTGGCGAATGCGGGCATCACCAAGGACAAACTGCTGATCCAGATGAAGGACGAGGACTGGGATTCCGTAATCAACGTCAACCTCGGCTCCTATTTCCGCCTCACCAAGACCGCCGTTCGGGGCATGATGAAGCGCCGCCATGGCCGCATAATCGGAATCACGTCGATCGTCGGCGTGACGGGAAACCCTGGACAGGCGAATTACTGCGCCTCAAAAGCCGGGATGATCGGCTTCACGAAGTCGCTGGCCCAAGAGGTCGCCAGCCGGGGAATCACCGCCAACACGATTGCGCCGGGCTTTATCGAATCACCCATGACGGATGGCCTGCCCGATGCCCAGAAAACGGCGCTGCTTGGGCAGATACCGTCCGGCCGGCTGGGGCAGGGCAGCGACATCGCCGCCGCCGCCGTCTATCTCGCCTCCGGCGAAGCCGCCTACGTGACGGGCCAGACCCTCCACGTGAACGGCGGGATGGCGATGATCTGAAGGTGCAGCAGTGCTGCGAACACAAGGGCTTGGCGGTCGCGCCAAGTGTGTGCTACGCGCAACACAATGGTTTGGAAACGAGCCAGCCCTCAGGCATTTCGAGAGAGGTATTCATGTCTGACGTTCTTGAACGTGTTAAGAAAATTGTTGTCGAGAATCTCGACGTGGATGCCGATAAAGTCGTTGAAGGCGCTAGCTTCATTGACGATCTCGGCGCAGACTCTCTCGACCTCGTCGAGCTCGTTATGGCTTTTGAAGAAGAGTTCAATATCGAGATCCCGGATGACGTGCAGGAATCAATCCGCTCGGTCGGCGACGCCGTAACGCACATCAAAGCTCACATTTGATAACGAAATCGCGCGATGTCTGACCGCCGCGTCGTCATAACCGGGATAGGCATGGTGTCGCCGCTCGCTTTCGGGCGTGAGGCGACTTGGGAGCGCCTGCTTGCGGGGAAATCTGGCGCCGGCCCGATCGACGTGTTCGACCCGTCGGATATGCCCTGCAAGATAGCGTTCCAGGTGCCATGGATTTCAGGGCGAGGCGGCGGTGCGGGCGACCCGCACGCGTTTGATCCTGAGAAGTTTGTATCGAATAAAGAGCTGCGCCGCATTGACGAGTTCATCCTTTATGCGATCGCGGCGGCGGATGAGGCTGTCGAGGATTCAGGTTGGCGCCCGACCGATGCCGAGGGGCAGGAGCGCACTGGGGTAATGATCGGCTCGGGCATCGGTGGCCTCGAGTCGATTTATGAAACCGCGATTACTTTGCACGAACATGGCCCGCGCAAGGTCAGCCCCTTCTTCATTCCGTCCGCATTGATAAACCTTGCTTCGGGCCAGGTTTCGATAAAGCACGGCTTCAAGGGCCCGAACCATGCCGTCGTTACCGCGTGCGCCACCGGCGCTCATGCGATTGGCGACTCCGCACGCCTGATCAAGTTCGGTGATGCCGACGTCATGCTCGCCGGCGGCGCCGAAGCTGTCATCGGCCGCATCGGCATTGCAGGATTCTGCGCGGCAAAAGCGATGTCGACCGGGTTCAACGATACGCCGGAAAAAGCCTCACGCCCGTACGACCGCGACAGGGATGGCTTCGTCATGGGTGAAGGCGCAGCCGTCCTCGTGCTCGAGGAATATGAGCATGCAAAGGCAAGGGGCGCCAAGATTTACGCCGAAGTCTCCGGCTATGGCCTGACCGGCGATGCCTACCACATCACCGCCCCGGCCGAAGGCGCCGAAGGCGGCTATCGGGCGATGAAGATGGCCCTCAAGAACTCAGGCATGGACCCTTCAGAAGTCGACTATGTCAATGCGCACGGCACGTCCACGCCGAAGGGCGATGAAGGCGAGGCAGGCGCAGTTGAGCGGGCGTTTGGTGACCACGCGAAAAACCTGTCGATGTCGTCGACCAAATCGGCGATCGGCCATCTGCTCGGCGCAGCCGGCGCAATCGAAGGCGCATTTTGCGCATTGGCCATCCGTGATCAGATCATGCCGCCGACGCTGAACCTTGATAATCCGAGCTTCGAGACGGTGATCGATCTGATCCCGCACAAGGCGAAGCGCGGCCGGGTGCGCGCTGCGATGTCGAACAGCTTCGGCTTTGGCGGCACGAACGCATCGATTGTTCTGCGCCAGGTGACATAGGCCCCTTCCATCGGCCTGTGTTCGGCAGCTAGGCTTTACGGGCGGGGATTCAGAGGAGGCACCGATGAAATTCCTGCGTGGCGTGTTGTCTTTCCTTTTTGGTCTCGCCTTCCTGGCTCTGGTCGCAGGCGGCGCGGGGTTTGTATGGTTCAACAATGAACTGACGAAGCCGGGCCCGCTGGCGAACGAAGTTGTGTTCGATGTCCAGCCTGGAGAAACGCTGTCGAGCGTCTCCGAGCGACTCGTGGCGGAAGGTATCCTCTCAGACGCCACACTCTTGAAACTCAAGGCCAGGATCGACAAGACCGAAAGCAAGGTCAAATCGGGCGAATTCATCATCGAACCAAACGCCAGCGTTGCGACGATCCTTGATATCCTCATCGAGGGCCGGTCCGTCGTCTACAAGATCACGATTCCGGAAGGGCGCACGACCGCCCAGATCCTCCGCATGCTGGAAGCCGACGAAAACCTCGAAGGGGAGTTGCCGCCCCTTCCGCCCGAGGGCAGCTTGCTGCCTGATACCTATCAGTTCCATAAGGGCATGACGCGAGCGGCGCTCATCGAAAAAATGCAGAAAGCGCAGGCAGACGTACTGGCTGAGCTGTGGCCGGGGCGGCAAGACAACCTCCCGATCAGCACGCCTGAAGAAGCGGTCATCCTCGCCTCGGTCGTCGAAAAGGAAACAGGGCGTCCGGACGAGCGCGATGAAGTGGCGGGCCTTTTCGTCGGCAGGATGCGCAACGGCATGCCCTTGCAAAGCGATCCAACCATTATTTACGGCATCTCCCAGGGCGAACCGCTCGTCCACAAGGATGGCCGCCGCCGCACGCTCTTCCGGTCCGAGATCGACCGGAAAACCGATTGGAACACCTACCAGTTCGTCGGCCTTCCCAAGACCCCCATTTGCAATCCCGGCCGCGAGGCCATCGCTGCCGTGCTCAATCCTCCGAAGACGGACTATGTGTTCTTTGTGGCGGAGTGCAAGGATGGCAACATCACGGGTGACCATGTGTTCAGCAAGACTTTGGCCGAACATAACCGCGCAGCCGCAGCCTACAGGAAATGTGCGGATGCCGAGATCGCACGCGAGCGGGCAAATTGATGGCAGAGCTTTCGGGCATGACCGGATTTGCACGGGTGTCGGGCGAAGCCGCCTGGGGCACATGGGCGTGGGAAGCCAAGAGCGTGAACGGACGCGGGCTCGACCTACGGGTCAACCTGCCGCCCGGTTTCGAGATGCTCGAACGCCCGATCAAAGCGGCGGCCAGCACAAGGTTCACGCGTGGATCCATTCAGGTCGGCCTTCGCATTGATGCACAAGCCGCGAGCACGGAAACCTTTGTAAATGTCGCGCTACTCGATGCCCTTGTTGATGTGCATCGTGCACGCACGGGGCGACCAGCCGTTCGTCCGATTGAACTTGCGATCCTGATGACGGCCCGCGGCGTGATCGATGCGGGCTCTATCGACCTGCGCACCCTTGGTGCAGATGCGGACCTTGTCGAGACGCTACTGACTGACGGCACGCGCGCTATCGATGAGCTCGCAGACTCTCGCCTTGGTGAAGGGCAAACGCTCGCAAGCGTACTCGACGGCCTCGTCGACGAAATGGCGTCGCAAGCTGATGAAGCTCGTGTCCTCGCGGCGAGCCAACCTGCGCTCGTTCGCGCCAGGCTCGAAAAGCAACTGACCGAGCTTGACCTGTCAGGTAAGGTCGATGCTGACAGGCTGGCGGCAGAAGCTGCGCTGGCCGCCGTGCGCGCCGATGTCCGCGAAGAACTTGACCGGCTCGACGCACATTTTGCATCTGCCAGATCCCTGCTGGCAACCGGCGGCCCGGCGGGGCGCAAACTCGATTTCCTGTCACAGGAGCTGAATCGCGAGGCGAATACCCTATGCTCCAAATCGGTGAGCATGGAGTTGACCAAGTCCGGACTTGCCCTCAAAGCCCTTGTCGATCAGTTCAAGGAGCAGGCGGCCAATGTCGAATGAACAGAGAGGTCCGCGTCGCGGGTTGATGCTCGTAATGTCCAGCCCGTCAGGGGCAGGAAAAACAACCCTGTCGCGGATGTTGCTGGACGAGTTCGAAGACGTTCGGCTTTCAGTGTCGGTCACAACGCGTCCGCCCCGGCCAGCTGAGAAAGACGGTGTTCATTACACGTTCAAATCCGTTGATGCCTTTCGGGAAATGATCAGCCAGCGCGCTTTTCTCGAATGGGCGCGTGTCTTCGACAACTACTACGGAACCCCGCGGTCGGGGGCAATCGCGCAGCTCGAGGCCGGGCAGGACATCCTGTTCGACGTTGACTGGCAGGGCGCCGATGCTCTGCATGATCAGATGCCGAATGACGTCGTCTCGGTATTCATCCTGCCGCCTAGCCTCGAAGCGCTAGAGGCCCGATTGGCGGGACGTGAGGGGTCCACGACAGACATGATCGCCCGGCGGATGGACGAGGCTCGCCGCGAAATCATGCATTGGCGACGCTATGACTATGCGATCATCAATGACTCGCTGGACGACGCCTATCAGCGGTTACGGCGGATCTTGCTGGTGGAGCGCTTGAAGCGCCTGCGCCAGATCGGTCTTGAAGATCACGTTCGCATGCTACTCGGCGAGGCTTGACGCAAGACGGCGAAATTCATTCTGGGAAAGCGTTTCGGCACGGGCAGTCGGATCGAGACCGCATGAAACAAGCCATTGTACCGCATCGCGCCCGTGTCTCGCGGCCAGTGATTTCAGCGCGGCCCGCAGCATTTTCCGCCTTTGACCGAAAGCGGCCGCGGCGACGTCTTCGATCAAGTCGATGTGTAAAAACCGGTCCGCCAACGGCAAGGGCTCCAGCACGGCGACCGCACTTTCGACTTTTGGTGGCGGACGAAAGGCGCCGGGTGGAAGCGTGAATGCAATGTGCGGACGTGTCACCGCCTGGGCTAATACAGCGAGCCGTCCGTATGCAGACGTATCTGGCGCGGCGCAGATCCTTTCGGCGACTTCTCGTTGGAACATCAGGGCCATCTCCCCGCGCCATGCCCCAGCCTTAAGCCAGTCAATCAGGAGCGGCGTGCCGACATTGTAGGGCAAATTCGCGATAATCATCGCAGGCAAAGGCGCTGCCAGTTCCTGCAACATGACCAGCCAATCGACTTTGCGTGCATCCTTTGCAATCACGATCAGCCTGCCGGCAGCAACTTCGGGCCATTGCATGAGCGCTTCTGCAAAACGCGGATCAGTTTCGACAGCAATGACGCGGCCCGCACCTTCGGTGAGAAGCGCGCGCGTCAATCCGCCAGGGCCGGGTCCGACTTCGATTACCGTGCGGCCTGTCACCGGACCCGCCGCCAGCGCCACGCGCCGCAGGATGCTGGGATCGAACAAGAAATGCTGGCCGAGCGCCTTTCGGGCGGTCGCTTCGGTCAATGGAGGTATACCGGTTGCCATCAAGACGCACTCTGGCGGCGATCGGCCATGTGTCGTGCCAACCGGAGCGCCGCAATAAGGCTGTCAGCGCGGCAGGTTCCGTTCGCAGCAGCGTCATAGGCGGTGCCGTGATCAGGGCTCGTGCGAATGATCGGGAGACCGAGTGTTGTGTTCACCCCGCCCCAGAAATCGAGGGTCTTTACAGGGATCAGCCCCTGGTCGTGTGTCATCGCGATCACCGCATCGAAACGTCCCGACAAGGCTTCCGCAAACACGGTGTCACCTGGCCGGGCGTCGCTGATGTCAACCCCGTTGGCGCGTAGATATTCAGCAGCCGGATTGATTGTATCAATCTCTTCGCGCCCGAGTGTGCCGTTCTCGCCTGCATGCGGGTTGAGGCCCGAGAAGGCCAGTTTCGGCTTTTTGAGGCCAAAGTCCCGCCGTAACGCTGCTTGAACGATCTGTCCTGTCTTGATCAGTCCGGAAATGGACAACCTGCTGGCGACATCTTGGAGCGGAAGATGGATCGTTGCCAGAGCAACGCGCAATCCTCCGCCCACGAGCATCATTACCGGCTGTTGCGTAGGTTCACCCGCAGGCGCGCACAAATGCGCAATAAATTCTGTATGCCCGGGAAAGCGAAAACCTTCAGCGTAGAGTAACGCCTTGTTGATCGGGTTCGTCACGATCGCCGCTGCATCGCCCGAAAGTGCCTGCAAGGTCGCTGTTTCGATTGCCGAAATAATCGCGGGCGCTGACGCCGGATCGGGCCGTCCCGGCATTACATTGCAGGGAAGTCCCGATGCCAGACACGGAACAGCGTCGCGAAAGCAGCCCACCGCTTCGCGCGGGTGACCGATCTCTTTGACTGGAACGGACTGGATCAATCCGGCATCGCCGATCAAATAGAACGCCGAGCGCATGTCCTGCCGCAGCGCCTGCCAGGCGAGGGCCGCTATTGCGGGCCCGCAACCGGCGGGATCGCCCATCGTCAGCGCAATCGGATCAAGTCTGTTGTCAGTCACATGCTGGGGTCTGGCGTCAAAGCCAAGCCGGTGCAAGTGACTTTGGCGGCCTAGCGATAAATGACCGTCGATTCGCGTCGTGTATTGCGAAGCTCCCGGTCCGAAATCATGCTTATCTCGCGCGACTTCAGCGTGTTGCGAAGGTCTTCGCGAGAAGGTAGCGCTTCGGCGCCTTCCTGCCTTCTGCAAACGTACATGACGGCCAATCCGGATCCCGCCGCGAAGACATCCGTTGCTTTGCCAAGCTCGGTCGCATCGACGAGTGCACGTCCCTCGGGACCGAGTTCGTCGACATTGATATCTTCGATATCGGAGGCTCGCAGCGTCGAGCGCGAATTGGCGACGCTGTTGACGTCTTCACAGGACGAAATCCGCGCCATCGCCTCGCGCAGTGTGGCCTCGTTTCCATCTGTTGCGACAAGTCGCTTCAGATCGACCTTGGTGGTCAGTTGGCTCGGCTCCCGCTTGTTCACAAGCGAAAGGATGTAGATGCCATTTTCAACTTCGATCGGTCCGATGAAGCCGGGCTTCTCTGCTGCGGACACAGCCGCACCGACAGCCTCCGGCAGGTCATCAATCCCCACCCAGCCCATATCTCCGCCTGTGGCGGCCGTGGGCGCCGATGAGATACGCTGCGCAGCCACTCTGAAGTCAGCGCCCTGATTGAGTTGGGCAAGGATCGTTTCGGCTGCGGTCAAAGCCTGCGCCCGGGTTTCTGGCTCGGGGGCGAACAGAAAGATCTCGGACACCCGGAATTGCGGCTTTTGCAGGGAGGACCGCAAGCGTTCCAGCTGGTCTGCGATCTGGCTGTCGGATATCCGGATGCGAGACCCGTAGAGACCGTTCATCAAGCGATTCCATGCGATGTCGGCCCGCATCTGCTCCTCAAGGCTCACGGGATTGACCCCGGCCTCGATCAATTGTTGACGAAGGACATCGCCGGTCAGGCCTGATTGGCTTGCCATGTTATCCACGGCGTCGTTGATTTCCTCAGGCGCAACCACAACCTCAAATTCTGCAACGCGGTTGAGTTGTAGTTTTTCGTCGATGAGTTGTTCCAATGCCTGTCCCGTGATTTGCTGGATCTGCTCGGGCGTCGGTTGTCCGCCCCCGAAACTCAGAAGCAGGAGGCGGGCCCGCTGGCGCACATCGGAATATGAGATCGGCGAATCGTTAACGATTGCTGCAACCCCTTCGAGCGAAAGTGACTCTGTAGGGGTTTCAGGGGCCGGCTGGGCGGATACAAGCTGTGATCCTGCGAGAAGAACAGTCGCAAATAAGGCGTGGCGTAACATCAGGACGACTCCGCTAAGCTTTCTGAAGCCTCTGTAGGGCTTTGCACATGATCCTTACTATTCCGGACATTCTACGCAATGCGCCAGCACAGTTGCTATCCAGACATTTCTGTTTTTTCAGGGACTTAACAAAAACATCAGTCAAACTCGCTTGAACCGAAAGCTCCAATCGATTTCAGGGTAAATCTCAGCGACAGATTCTCGCTGGGGCCAAGTGTCCGGTCGGTGAGTTCAGACCGGGTATACGCCAGTTCGAATCGCGAACATTCGTCAGAGTACGCGATGCCGAATTCCTGTTGTGCATTCAGTTTGGAATCGATGTCGCGTAATTGCCCGAAGATAAGCGAAATCCGGTCGGTCAGCTCAGCCTCACCGCGCAGGTATATCCCTTCGTCAGGTTTACCCAGAGGGCTGATCCGCGGATCGATCTTGTAGTACTGACCGACGGCACGGAAACGATCAAAGTTTGCGGTCATGCGCATGTCTATCCGGTTCAGTTTCAAGTCGTCATCGTCGAGACGAAGGCGCGTATCGATCCGCAAGGGTTTGCCAAGTGTTGCCGATGCGGTTGCGACCCAGTCGGACGATGTCCCGTCCAGATTACTTGCCACGTCGAAAGTCGGGTCGGCCCGAGAGCGCCAACGGCGTCCGAAACTGGTGCTGAGCTCGAAGCCGCTTTTCCAGACGGCTCGCGCGGTGAGGCCGGCACTCAGCTTCGCATCGCTCTCATAGCGATCATAATTGCTGAAGCCGTTTGCCTCGAAAAGGCTGGTCTCGTCGAACTCGAATAGAACACTGTCTTCGTTCGGGATGGCAGGGTCGTTGGTGTTGGAAAAGCCCCATGCCGTCATCAGCGTAGGTTCCAGCGAGATATCAACTGACTTACCAGGCCGGACAAGCGGGTAGGCAAGTCTTGCCCCTGCATTGCCGACAGCGCGCGTCACGCTGTCCTTTCCGCTCACCGCTTCATCAAGCCCGTAATAATCGGCGCGCACCTCTGCGAACGGTTCGAAGGTGAAGCCGCCCGGGAGGATGTTCATGTCTGCCCAGTCCGCGCCGACGCTGACCCGCTGGCTGTCAGCACCGAGCTCGCGTGTGAGGATAGCCGACGATGCATTGACGCTCGCAAAGCCGAGATCGCCGAGGTTCCAATACTTTTCGGCAAAAAGAAGCGGTGAGGCGACCGGCAGCTGCGCGTCGTCATCGCCTCCGCGTAGGCCCTGAAAGTTGAGGATTGCAGCGTCCGCGTAATAATCGTCGCCCTGCCCAACGAGGAAGAGTTGGGACAACAAGCGACGTGGCTGGCTCGAGTAGAGGCCGCGCTTTCGGTCCTGTCCGTCGATGTCGTAGCGCCGATCGTAGAGGTCGTCGCTCTGGTATTCGGCGCCAAAGCCCCAGATCCATTCCGGCGAAATGGCGAACGCGCCGCTTCCATAGAGGTGGCCACGAATTTCTTCCTCGCCAAACCGCACGCCGTCGCTATCGAAATCTGTTTCGCTTGTGAAACTCGTCTCGATGTCTATCTCGCCTGAATAGAATCTTTTGCGGTAGTCGAGGCCAAGGACCGGGTTCACGTTTGCTGAAAGGAGGGGTGAGATCGTGAGGTCCGAATGATCCGAGATCGCCCAATAGTAAGGTTGCTTATAAAATACCCCGACCTTCGATGAGGCGCCGAGCCCGGGAAACAGAAACCCTGATCGGCGATCCGAGTTGGGGTCTGGGTGCGCCAGAAAGGGCATGTAGAACACCGGGATGCCCGCGACTTCCACAACCGCGTCCCGATATGAGATCATCTGCGATTGCTGATCCAACACTGCGCGGCGGGCCCGGATCGCCCAGGTTGGTGTCCGGTCCTCGGCACAAACGGGACACGAAGTGTAGACAACCTGATCGAGCGCATTGACCCCGTCATCCTGGCGAATCGCCGAATTGGCGGCAACGGTTGACCCCTCCGCCAACCGGGCCGAAAAGCCGATTGCGTAACCGTTGGTGAGTTTGGAATCGACCTCGATTTCGTCGGCAAACTGTTCGCTGCCATCCGTATCGACAATAATCACATTGCCGCTTGCGCGAACCTTTTCCGTTGTCCGGTTGTAAATCAGTTTGTCGGCGCGCAGAATCCGCCCCTGATAAAGCGCTTCGACGTTACCTTCAGCAACGATGCTGTTGTCGGCCTGGATTTCATAGACATTATCGGCTTCCAGAACGACCTGTTCGCTTTGTTCAGCGGATGCGGCCTCGTCAGACTGCGCCGTCGAAAGCAGCGGAATAAGCGCCGATATCCCGGCCAGCAGCGCGAAATGAGACCAGTTCTTCAACAGATCAATCCTCGCTCACGGCTGGCCGGCGCTGATCGCTTGATCGACCGCTCGCCATGATCAATGGCTTAGAGGCGAACGCCGGATACGTCCAGCCTCCGGCCCTGGCGCGCCTGCTTTCGGGGCAGCGGCGGTGCGAAACTGACACAATCCGGTCAGACGGCACGGCCGGCCAGACCGCCCGGGAAGGTCTGAGCGTCGCCCGCCAGTTCGAGTTCCATCAGGATCGCGCTGCATCTGCCGGCACCTAGACCTGTGGCCCGCGCAATCTCGTCGATCGGCATGGGGTGCGGGGTCAGCGCGTCACGTACGCTGTCGATCTGCGCTTTCGGCAGCGCGCCAGCGTCCGGCTCTCCAGAAAATGGCGAAGGTGCAGGCGCGGACACATTCAACGGGGAGAGGCCCGTCAGCAATTCGATCACGTCATCCGCATCTTGCACGAGGATTGCGCCTTGCCGGATCAGCCCATTCGTTCCAGCTGCTCGTGGATCAAGCGGCGAGCCTGGCACAGCCATCACCTCGCGCCCCTGTTCACCGGCCATTCGTGCCGAGATCAGCGAACCTGACCGCTCAGCCGCTTCAACGACGACCACGCCGCGCGCAAGGCCTGTGATGATGCGGTTCCGGCGCGGAAAATCCTGCGCCTTGGCCTTGTACCCAATCGGGCTCTCCGAGACGATCAGTCCGTTGGCTGCGATCTCAGCATATAACCGTTCATGTTGAGGGGGATAAACATGATCGATCCCGCCGCCCAGGACCGCCACGGTGCCCGTCGGCAGGCTCGCAGCATGGACTTCACCATCGATTCCAAGCGCCAGGCCAGACACGGTCACGAATCCCCGAATGCCAAGCGTTGCCGCCATGTCGCGGGCAATCTTGCGGCCAGCGGCCGAGGCATTGCGGGCACCAACAATCGCGACCGTCTGTCCAGCGCCAAGTGGTACGCGTCCAAGCATAACAAGAACCGGCGGTGGCGGATCGAGCATCCGCAGCAAAGGCGGGAAGGCCGGCTCGCAGGCTGCGACGATCCGGGCGCCAAAGGCCTCCGTCGCCGCGATCTCGGCTTCGATATCGCCCGGCGGAGGCAGGGAAATCGGGCGCCCACGTCCCGCGCGCTTCGCCAGGTCCGGCAATGCGTCCAAGGCAGCGGCGGGCGTCCGGAATTGCGCGATCAGCCGCTCAAACGTGACTGGGCCGACCGAAGGGGTGCGCGCAAGGCGCAACCAGTCGCGCCGTTCGGCTGCGGTCAGCGTCCGCGTCTGCATCAGGTATCGGGCTTCGCCTTGGGTGTGCCGAAGCGCGGCTCGGTGCCTTTCAGCAAACGGGTTAGATTGGCGCGATGCGTCCAGAATACGAAGACAGAGAGCAGCGTGAGACCCGACAGGATCATCGGGTTGCGTTCGCCCAAGAGGTAGGTTCCCGCGGGCACAGCGGCGGCGGCGGCGAGAGCTGCGAGCGACGAGATGCGCGTCAGGGCGAACAGGCCGAGCCAGATCGGCGCGGCGATGACGAGGCCCTTTAGTGGCGTGACGAACACGAGCAGGCCGGCATAGGTCGCTATGCCCTTGCCGCCCTTGAAGTTCAGCCAGACGGGATAGCAATGGCCGATGAATGCAGCGGCGCCCGCGATGAAGCCCGCTTCACGGCCATGCTCTGGTCCACCGATCAGCGTAAAGGCGAGCGCCGCGAGACCTGCCTTGAGGCTGTCGAGCAGGAAGGTGGCGAGCGCGAGGTCTTTGCGCCCGGTGCGCAGCACATTTGTCGCGCCGATATTGCCGGAGCCTATGGCGCGAATGTCACCGAGGCCAGCAGCCTTCGTAATGACGAGCCCGAACGGCACCGACCCGGCGAGATAACCCACGGCCGACGCAAGTGCGAAGATGGCCCATTCCGGCATCTGTGACGTATTCCTCGGCCGCGCCTGTTGCCGAAAGGTTTAGGGGGGGAGGGGATTTGGGGCAAGGCCCTCGTCTGGCGCCCTATCGCTGAAACACCGTATTCCCGCCCACCAGAGTCCGCATCACGCGGCCCTGGAGCCGACGCCCGTCGAAGGGCGAGTTCTTGGAGCGCGAGAGAAGGTGGTCGCGGTCGCAGAGCCAGGGTTTGCCGGGGTCGAACACGATCAGGTCCGCCAACGCGCCCGCCGCGATGCGGCCCTGTGGCAGGCCGAGCATAGAGGCTGGGCCGCTCGTGACGGGGGCTAGCGCCTCCAGCAACGACAGTTCGCCTTCAGCGACCAGTGTCAGCAGGCAGGGGAGAACCGTTTCGAGCCCCGCCGCGCCAAAGGCCGCCTCGCCGAACGGCAAGCGCTTTTCTTCCGGGGGCTGAGGATCATGCGCCGAAACGACGGCATCGATCGCGCCGTCCCTCAGTGCGCGAACGAGCGCTCTGCGTGTTTCCTCGGACCGGAAGGGCGGGTTCACCTTGCAGTAGGTCAGGTAGTCGCCGACGTCACGTTCATTGAAGAACAGCGCGTGCGCCGCCGCCGTTGTGAACACTTTCGCGCCGCGTTGGCGCGCACCTTCGACAATCTCCAGCGTGCGCAGAGACGTGATCTGGTCGAGAATGAGCGTGCAGCCCGTCTGTTCGGCCAGCACCACATCTCGCGCGGCGCCCAGCCACTCTGCTTCAATCGGGATCCCCGAGAGCCCGTGGCGCGCAGCGAACTCGCCGGCATGCATCACGCCGCCGCCCGCGAGCGTGCGGTCATCGGGCCGCGACATCACGATGGCGC
>JBGSVY010000103.1:0-21677 GCA_041752715.1 Hyphomonas sp. | reverse complement strand
ACAGGTAGATGACGAAGAGGACATCTATCAGTGGTATAATGTGTATTTTGACGTGCTCAGCAACATTGGCTGGGCGATCCAGGACAAGGGTTTCACAGACTACACCGAGAAGTTCAGCGGATTTGAGGTGCATGAGAAGATCATCTCTGTCGCGACGGTTCTTCTGGGTGACGCACCTTCAGCCCTCGCGGTGCTGACTTCCACAGTTAATGCCTTGAAGGAAGTGGATTCCGAAGCCGGCTGGATCAAGATTTTCAAAAGGGAAACACAGCAGGCGAAGGCCGGACGGTTCCAGATTACCCTGGTGGAACAAGCTGATGATGGCATCCTAATTACGCTTATGGCGTTCGGGCTCAAGGCAAAGAAAGTTTTCACACAGGTCCTGTTCTTCAAGGTCAAGAAACACAAGGCGACTTTGCGTGTGCAGAGTTCCAAAGTATCGGTGAATGTCCAGTCCGTCCGTGATCTGAGCGTGCCGATCCGGAACAAGGTGCGGGATTATCAGCAGAACTATGTCGCGGCGCTACTGAAGTGAGCTGGGTGCGGGAGGTGACAACTGCCTCCCTCCCGCGTCTCAAAAAATCCTCCGGACACGGCCAATGCCGCTCTCCATGGTGGTCGCTCCATGCCGGAATTGCGCTGGGATGCATTGGCGTGGTCGAAGCAATTAAACGACCGGAATGTGCGGGCTCGCATGCTATCAAAAGGTGGGGACTGAGTTTGATAAATATATAGTACTGATCTATACAAAACCGCTTGAAAGCCTACGATCAATCTATCTAAGATGGCTCTGCGAAAGAAGGAAACTGTAGATGTGGCCAGGCACCATTTATTGCATAAGTGGCGCTCACGCCTCAGGTAAAACTACAATATTCCACGGTGTTTTGGGAACACTTCGGTCGCGAAGGATAAGCGTCGTGGGGACAACCGAAACAGCGCGTGAAGCACACTACCTGATAGCAGGCTCACGCAGCGCGCCCCTACACCTCGAGATCGCCGCTCTCCAGCTCATAGCGGATATTCGTGCCCTGAGATCGTCTTCACTGGTACTGGCGGACCGGTCTCTCATTGACAACCTTGCTTATCTTAGGATCAGGGAACAGCCTGCAGGGGCGTCGCTGATCCATGACATCGTAGAACTTGTGACACGCGAGTACTGCAAGGTTTACCGGCACACTTTCATTACCCAGGGGAGTTATGAATCTGATCCGAGCGACCTGATCCGCAACGCGGAAGTCACGTCCGCGCGACAGGTTCACGAAGAGGTCCTTGCGATCGTCCACGAATACGGAATTCCGTACTCACTGTTGGAGAGGGGCAACGAAGTTGACGAGATATGCCAACACATTGCGGGGGATGCAAACCGCCATGAGCGCTGACAAGAAACTGAAAGCAGCAGAAGTACTTCAGATACAGCGCCGGTGTTCTGACATGATCCTGTCGGTTGGAGGATACTGGCCCCCTCTTGCTGGCTCAACCCGGATGTTGGAGGAACTGGGCGAACTTTCAGAAGCGTTCAAGCAAGGAACCCCAGCAAGCATTCTCGAAGAAGCAATGGACCTGCTGACTATCACAACGGCTGTCGCTAACCAGTATTGCGTCACGGTCACGAGTGTCGACCTTCGCCGTGCGCATTCAGATGTCATTTCCAACCTGAAAGCTGACGACTGGATCGCGGTGTGCGCGATCTACGCGGGCCGGTTTGCGCGCAACGTGTTGCTGCTGGAGAACATCAAGAACGTAAAGCCGGACGGAAGCAGGCCAGTTCTGGCGGCGGACTATGCCGGATTGCTAACTGCACTCAACTTCCTGATGGTCGATCTTGGCGCCGTGATGATTGCCGAAGCAGGAAAGACCATTGCTGCGAAAGCAAAACGAGACAGCGGCAGGTTTCGGGCGCGTTTCGATCCTGTTGCTGCACCGGTTCTTCAGCGCCTTCGTCCGTTGGTGGTCGCCACCCACTGTCCGTTTGCAGAAGAAGCATCTCTTTGGGGCTGTCCCGAGCAAGCGAATGGCGAAGAAGCGGAAAGTTATCTGACGCGCGCAGCGGTCACGATCGAAAGATTCGTATCGGTGACCCGCTTCCAGTTGATTGATGGCCTGATACTTGAGCTTCCGGACAGCGAATCAATCCGGAACGTCGAACAACTCGCTGCCCGCGTCAATCATACCCTGAGATGGATCCATGCCATTGGTGACCCGAATGGCGATTTGTTTGACACGGTCCTCACTGAAAGTTGGCAATTCTCGGCATTTGGAACTGAGCTGTTCGTATTGGCCCTGTCCGACGTCTACCCGCCAACAAGCAGCAGATATACGTTCGGTGTGGGTGGCTCATTTCTGCTATTGCAGCCCGAAATATCGTTCCAAAGCGTCAAGCTGCCACGTGACGAAACTAAAAAACATGTCAGGGACCGGATCCGCTCTGCATTCGCTAGCGCGGGGCGTGGTTACGACGGACAGATCGTCAATGCCCCCTTTGAGGCCCCCCGATACGTGAAACCTGAAATGGGTGGCGATACGCCTGTTCGCTGGTGGGAGCTGTGACAGATGTTGCGAGGTGTTATCTTCGATCTCGATAACACGTTGTACGACTTCGTCTCTTGCTATGTGATGGCGCTGGAAGACGTCTACCCGAGCGGTTTTGCGCTTGGAGCCCCCCATAGCGAACTCTATACATCTCTTTGTCGGCACTTTCGGTGGACTGATACGGTCGAAGGCTGGCCCAAACGTCTGCCGGAGTATGGCAGGAGCGATTGGACTAAGCTGAAGGAGCGCTTTGCCACCTCGCTTTATCAAAACTTGCGGCTCTATCCCGGCATTGCAGAATTGTTAGATCAATTGCGCCGGTCCCGTGTCTCGATAAATGCGGCAACAAATGCGCCGGTCGATGCCGCTCTTGCGCGGCTTCGAAGACTCGGCTGCCTCGACTACTTTGATTGCGTGGCCGGCTGGTCAGGTGGGCGCGCGCGACAGTCAGCCCACACACTTTGGTCTCAAGGCGAGACGGGCGATCTCAGCCCTTCCAATGCAATGGTAGTCCGAGTCGGCGCATCGCACAGAAAACCAAGCGCCCTGATGTACAAAAAGATTTCGGTTCATGCAAAACTCGATCCTCAACAGGTCGTGGTCGTGGGAGACAGTATCGACAGGGATCTGGCACCCGCGCACCATCTCGGATTCGAAGTAGCGTGGGCCAAGTACGGCACGGAAATTGACGAAAGCCACAAGCATCTGCTGGACAGCCTCACGCCATGGCTGCGCAGCAGGCAAGCAGAGATCAGTTTTGCATTCCCTTTCAAGTGCCTCGAAACACCCCTCGATTTGCTCGGCCATTTCCAATTTGATCATGGAGACTGTCATGACTGAAGAAGCGTCGCTGAGATTTGAACGCTATCAGTTGACGGATGATATAGATCATCGATTGGAACCGAAACGGGACCGAGACAGACTGATGTTCTCTTATGCGGTGCAACGTTTGGGCGGGGTCTGTCAGGTTGCTTCAGTCGTCGACGGTCACGTTTTTCACAATCGATTGACGCACACCCTTGAGATGGCGCAGTTGGGGCGACGATTGGCCGAACGGCTGCTCGATCTTGCCCCTGCTTCGCTGGATCTCAAAGTTCATCTCGACCCCGACATTGTTGAGGCCTCTTGCCTCGCACATGATACGGGCCATCCTCCTTTTGGGCATGAGGGCGAGAGCGCACTGAATGCGTGCATGGAGGTAGGCCCGCAAGTCGACGGTTTTGAAGGCAACGCGCAAGCCTTTCGCATTGTCAACGCGATCGAGCCTTATAGGCCCAACCTCATTGGCCTCAACCTTACGCGTGCGACCCTGAAGGCCCTTACAAAGTATCCGAGATACTCGGCGACCGGAGAGAAAAAATACTCCTGGTACTCAACGGAAGCCCCTGTCGTCGAGTGGATGTATGGAGGCGATTTCCAGATGAGGACGATCGAAGCTGATATCATGGATCTGGCGGATGATATTGCCTATGCGGCCCACGATCTTATGGATTTCACCCGGGCAAAAGTCATACCGCTCTACTCCTTGCTGAACAGCCGGGACTCTATGGATTACGTGTACGCCCAATTTCTGAAAGCTCGCACGCGCCATGCGAAGCGTCTTGATCCCATCTCGCTTGGTGAACTCATGCGATCAGTGATTGAGCTGAACCACGAATACGATGGATCGAGAATGCAGAAAGCGCAATTGCGGCAGTCCTCATCCAACATCATCAAGTACTTTCGCGACGAAATGGGGGTCGCGTCTGACGACAAAGGCTTTCCGCAGATCGTGTTTTCCGACGACGCGCGTTCTCAGCTTGCGTTCTTCAAGTTCCTGACCGAATTCTTCGCTCAGGAATACGACCAAATCTTGTCGCAAAGAATGGGCTATAACAAGATTGTTCGTACAATTCACTTTGCGGTAAGCGAGAGCCTTGCAAACGGTCGGCCGGCGCCGGTCCCGCGGGGAGAGATCGATACCTTTTCTAAATTGTCGGAGGTTATGGGCGTTGACCAGGCCTCAAAGCGGTCGGCATCTGACTTTGTTTGCTCCCTGACTGACCTTCAAGCTGTTTCGATTTACCAAAGAATAGAAGGAATTTCTTCGGCTACCTTTCTTCGGTACTCGGATGGTTAAAGTTCCATTCACTATACACATGCCGCCGGTTTCGATGCGTCAGCCTATTTGCGGCAGGACACTACTGCACCGTATTGGTGGCTGAGCATCTTCGTGGTTCGGCGTGGTAGAAGAGTTTCGATTGGGGACTCGGGTCGTTGGTTCAATGGAGTGAGCGGGGATTGAATCGGGCGACAATATCCGGATGAAGACTGATCGTAGCGAATAGTTCAGTGCGGCGCGCCGCACCCTATGGCGCCTGCGGGAAGCCCGCCATTCCTTTCAAGAGGGTCTCGAACTCTCTGAACAGTCTTGCCCTGTTCTGCGCTTGCTTCATCCTTTGGCTGGCGTTTCTTCCGAGAGAGAATCGCAGGCTCGGGTTCGAAATGAGTTCAGAAACCTTGGAAGCGATATCGTCTGCATTGAAAAAGTCCGCGAGCAGGCCCTCTCTTCGGTCGGTCATGAACTCTTCGACTGGGGAAACCCTTGATGCAACTATCCCGCACCCCAGGCTCATTGCTTCGAGTAAAGACCAAGAGAGGACAAATGGAACTGTCAGGTAAACGTGCGCTGCCGCTCCCTGCAAAACGAGTTTGTATTCACCCCGGTCCAGCCAGCCAGGAAAATGGATGCGGTCGAGATCAAGTTCCAGATCGTCAAGTGCCGCTTGCTTGAATGTCCGTCCGTCAGCGTTTCTCCTTCCGTAGAAAACGCGGTCCAGTCCAGTAACGATCGCATGCAGGTCGGGATGCCTGGCCTGGAGTATCTTCAGGCTCGCCATGAACTCGGAGAAACCGCGATAACGTTCGAAGCCGCGCGCTAGGTAAGTGATATACGTCGCGTTTGTTGGTATATTCCTACGTTCAAGCACGGTGCGAAGCTTCTCGATTGAAAAAGTTGTCCTCTCGACTTCGAGCCCGTCATGCAGGACTTCAATCGAGTCTTGAAGGAAGTCCGGAAATTGCTGCTTCTGCCATTGCGTCGGAACGATATGGCGGTCAGCTCCTGCTGCCTCAAGTAGTGATGCCGCGTTCTGGAGACGGTTCACAAGGTCCCGACGGCTTCTTGGAGTGTCACCATAAAGGAACTCAATGTCTGCGCCGGGAACACGATAATACCATTCCAGGTACGCTAAGTGACGGGTCGTTGACCACACATCCTTTGTGAAGAAACCCAAGCCATTCCCGACGTGTGAAATGACTACATCTGGGGTGAAGTTCTCTTGCTTCAGTGCCATCATAGACGCAGCCACGCTGTGGGCTCTCGCCACAGCCTCGTTAAACGAGCGGCTGTAGTCAGATAAATCGCCTGCAATTGGTCTGGTTTTGAAGCTGCGAACTTCAAAGCCCATGTGCTCGACGCCGGAATGGGCTGTCAGGAAGATGACTTTATGGCCTCGGTCCTGGAGGAATTGTGCGCGCGGGCCAAATTGCCCCGGAAAGCTATTGTGGAGGAAGAGAATGTTCACAAAACCATCCGGATCTGATTCCCGCAGAACGACCCGCAGGCAAAAGTCAAAGGCGTCAGAGGTGCCGAAACACCTCTGCGCCCGTACTGCACCAGTTTTCCTGGCTAGATCACGTCTTGTAGGAATGCACTTTCCGGCGACACCCAGAAGCCGGTTGCCTGGTAGAAGGCAACTGCTTCATTGTAGTAATCCGTGTAAGCACCTTCGACGATCAGGGATCCCGTCGCTGTTGTGAGGACGAAATTGCTTCCGCTGACCGACAGCGTATAGGACTCGTTGATGTCGATCTTGTCGCTCTGGTTCAGTTCAAAGTCCTTGATGACCTCCGTGCCCTGAACATCTCCGCTGTCGAATGCGAAGATGTCGCTCCCGCTTCCGCCCCAGAGTTCATCCGTACCGGTCCCTCCGTGAACAAAATCCGTTCCGTCTCCGCCCCTGACCGTGTCGTTTCCGGACCCGCCGTAAAGCCAGTCATTGCCGGGATCTCCGATCAATTCATCATTGCCGGCATCACCGTATATATAGTCATTGCCGCTGCCGCCACGCAGGTATGGATCGTTGCCATCACCACCGTACAGTGTATCATGCCCGTCACCGCCCTGGAGCGTGTCCTCGCCATCCTCGCCGTAGAGCGTGTCATTGCCGCCGTAACCACGCAGCGTGTCGTTTCCGGCGCCGCCGAACATGATGTCTTCTGCACCATTGCCGTTCTTGGTGTCGTTGCCGCTCGTCCCATAATAGTAATTTGGCATCAAAATGATCCTTCCACTGATCGTCCCTCCGGAATGGCAGGGACGATCAATCAATAGTCCATTTGGACGCATAGATGGATTAATCCATAGATAGATTGCCAAGGTTTCACGATAAATCTCCGGGCGTGATCATCCAAAACACCAAGGCGGGTTGACGACGGATCTATTCTGTATGTGTACGGAGAGAATTGCGATGGATAAAGAGCGTGTTCTTTTCCAACGTTGTGGCCGTCAGCTCATGTCCGCTTTCAAGACTCCGTGCCAGATATCCACGTTCAGACAGAAATTCAAACAAGGCCGTCGAGGAGGTTCCGAAGCGTTCTTCCCTGCCATCAATCTCGCAGAGCAACGCGGGGCAGTGAACCGCCAGCGTGTTCTGCGCGCCGCGCAGGACGTCGAGTTCACCTCCCTCAACGTCAATCTTGATAAAGCTGATCGGGCCGAGGCTCATTTTCGCAAGCACGTCGTCAAGCCGCGAAAGGAGAACGACTTCCTTCTTGACCACAAAGCGCTCCTGCAGGTCCCCGTCATTTCCGATGTGCGCGAGCCCGACGGCCACCGAACCCTTCTTCTTGATCGGAACGTTCAGTTCAATCAGCCCGGATTCTGCTCCGAGCGCACACGGTAAAACGAGTATATTCTTCGACTTCCGGAGAAATCCGGCGAGCGTAAACACGGCGCGAGGGAGCGATTGGGGCTCAAAGGCGACGATTGAGCAGCTTGGGGCCAGGCGGGCGAACCGGCGTGAAAACACACCCACATGGGCACCGACGTCGATAATGGTTGTGCCCGCAGTCAGATAGGGCTGTACGACGGCCAGTTCCACCCGCCCGTCATTCATCGTGGCGGGGCTATTCTGGAAAAGGGATTTCACGAAGTACTCAAGCGCTGTCCGGCGCCATCCCAGGAAAAATGCATTATCTCGGGTAATCATTTCTTTGGAGCCCTGATCATGGAGAAGTAAGCTTGGAGGTTTAAACTCGGCGCCGGTCTATATCCTTTCTGGAGAAAAGAGAAAACGCCTGCTCCGTCGCTAGCCAGAGACAACTGACTTACGAAAAGACTCGGTAAGCGGCAAAAGCAAGTACTCGGCCAGCGTCCGGGATTTTGTTACAATAGTCACATCCGCTGGCATGCCGGGTCTCAACTTGTCCAGAGTTTCCTGGTACCGAATATCACCGGCGGGAACAGCAATCCTGGCGATGTAGAAAGGACGCCCTGACACCTCGTCAAATATTACGTCCCCGCTCAATGATACGAGTTCACCTTCCATTCTCGGAAGTTTTCTCTGGCTGAAGTTCGGGAACACAAGAATTGCCTGATCCCCCACCTGAAGGTCTTCGATATCGGTCGGTGAGACGTGTGCCTCAACAATCAGTTTTGGAGATTCAGGGACGATTTCCATGATCTCTTCGCCGGGCGATATTACGGCGCCGGGAGACTGTTGGACTACGTTCATGACGCGCCCCGCTATCGGCGCGACGATACGCGCGCGAGTGAACGCATCTTCTACCAGCTTCAGTTCTTCAGTCGCCTGCTTAATGCCGGCCTTGGTCTCGATGAGCTCTGTCGCTACGCGCAGCTCTCTGTCCGCGAGTACCTCGCGTCTGCTCGCGTCAAGCTCCCGCAGCACGCCATTGAGCCTCTGGACTTCGGTCGCCGACAGACGAAGGCTGCCTTGCAATTCAGAATGCTGTCTTTCCAGCTGCCTGAGGGTGGGAAGGCGAGCCAGCCCTTTTTCCAGTAGTATCTTCTGCCCCTCAATGTCTTCCTTCAGCGAAGAAATCTGTTCGTTAACGGACAATTGTTGAGACTCGAGACCCAGGATCTGCGCGCGGGTCTGTCCCTCTTTTTCAGATAGCAGGCGCAAGCGTGCGTCGAGAATTTCCCGGTTTTGCCGAAGTATGTTCTGATCTTCTCCAACAATATCGCCAGACTTTTGTGATGTGACTTCCGTGGAGAGCGATCCTGGAATTGCAAAGGCATCAAGGCCGCGCTGTTCGGATAGCAATCGCGCTTCCTTGACCCGGAGCGCAAAGAGCTTCAGGGCGACGGCGTCGCGCCTTGCTCCGACGGCGGTTGATTCAATTTCCGCCAGGACGTCGCCCTGTTCCACCAGTGAACCCTCCCGCACGTTCATTTGGGACAGAATCCCCCCCTCGAGGTGCTGGATCGATTGCCGGGCGCCGTCGATGATGACCTGCCCAGGCGCAACAGCGCCGCCCGCAAGAGGTGCGAAAGTCGCCCAAACACCGAATCCAAGCGCCAGCAGGCAGACGGCAATCATTGGAACGCCAAACAGGAGGTTTTTCAGACGGGTGTTGAAATCCAACCCGGCACCCGGGGTCGACAAGAAAGCAGAGGGAGCCTGATTCATGCCTAAATTACCGAGCTTGCGCTGTGCGTCGAGGCAATGGCGGCGTCTGACAATGCGTCCCGGGAGAGGGACCGGTCCATATTCCGCTTCAGCTCATATCGGTCCTGGTGAAGGATAATGGCAGCATCACTCGCTCGTGCCAGATGCTGGTCATGTGTGACGAGGATGACAGTCTTCTGCATCAGGGTGCAGCGCTTCAGGAATGCTCCGAACCGGCTCTTTGCAGCTTGGTCCAGATGAGCTGTGGGCTCGTCAAGAATAAGGATCCTCGGGTCAGGGAAAAGGGCTCGCGCCAGAGCAATCAGCTGGGACTGCCCGCCCGACAATGATGCCCCGCGTGGCCCGATGATCGTGGAGTAGGCTTGTGGTAGTTGCGTGATGACTTCGTGCGCACCGCACTGCCGGGCCGCCAGGACAATCTTTTCGTCTGTGGCATCGGGATCGAAATTCGCGATGTTCTGGGCGATGGTCCCGTAAAGAAATTTAGGTGACTGTGGCAGATACCCGACCAGCGTCTCGAGCTGGAGACCTCCCCAGGATGAAAACTCGATCCCGTCAATCAGGAACTTTCCGGAAGTTGGAAGGACCAATCCGGTAAGTAATCTGCACAAGGTTGTTTTCCCCGTCCCGGACTCGCCGACGATGGCCATCAGCTCGCCGGGCTGAGCCTCAAAAGTGAGATTCCAGAGGATCGGGCGCTGGGCGCCTGCGAGCCTGAATCCAACCCGGTCAAGGCGCACCGCTCCCCTGGGCGCCTGCAGGTCAAACTTCGGCCGTTCTGTTGGCCGAAACAACTCCAGCTGTCCTATCATAACGAGCGCCCTACGGGCAGCTTGGAACTGATGCCACGCCCCTATCGACTGCTCGATCGGCGCCAGGGCGCGGCTTGTGATGATGCTGCTTGCAACCATGGCGCCGGCTGACAAGCGTCCATCAACAACGAGGTAAGCTCCAGTTCCGAGTATTATGACCTGCAGGACCAGCCGGAGAAATTTGGATAGGCTTAAGGCGTAAGAGTTTGTCTCGCTGGTGCTGAGCTGCATTCGGAGTTGCCGGTCCACAACTGCGCTGTAGGCGTGTCCTATCCGGCTCATTCGGCCGGTGGCGACGAGATAGTCTGCACCGTCGCAAATTTCGGAAGCAAATTCAAACGCCCGCGTCTCATCATTGTGTGAGGCTTCAGCCGTCGACCGCGTCCTCCGATCAGACCAGTAAGCGATAAGAAAAAGAACCACGCCGCCAGCTGCCGTGACCAATCCCATGAGCGGATGGATCGCGAATATGGCAATCAGGAAGAGTGGCGTGCAGGGCGCATCAAGCAGTGTGTTTGCGGCTCCGCCAGAAACGAACCCTCTGATGACGTCCATTTCACGCAGCCCAATGGTCGTCGAATGACCTGATTTTGCAGCCTGAAGAGCGCTCAGTTCCAGAACGACCGGGGCGTTTCGTGAAAAGACGAAGGCGCCCAGAAAATTGAGGGAACGCGACCTGACAAAATCAAGGCAGCCCATCAGGGCGAAACAAAAAACCGCGATCAATGCTAGGAACGAAAGCGTGGCCATACTTCCGGATCCGAGTACGCGGTCGTACACCTGCAGCATGTAGATGGGAGATGCCAGGAATAGGAAGTTGATCCCGCAGGAGACGGCAAACAGCGGTAGCAGGTACCGTGTGCAGTCAATAAAAATCTGACGGCTCACGGCGCTGTGGAGACTTAGGGATTCAACCAGTCTGGAGTTCTTCTGCATGATTGCTCTTTGAGCGGCAGCAGGTGTGCAGTCAATCTAGGCGGGTTCGCATTTATCGCTTTCTGATCGGAATTTAATTCTAATTTCGTGCTTGCAGAAACAAACTCCATTGAGTTTCAAGGGAGATTGGACCTCGGGCGTACACTGTCGAATCTGCCGGGACCCATCTGTGCTCTGATCCTCTTGCCTCCGGTAATCAGATAGTCGGGCGTGAGGTTTTCAGAAACGCGAAAATGTCACAGGCTACCCTTTTACCTGTACCTATCCTATCATAAAAAACCCCGAGTGCTCGTTCCGTGCGCCTATTGAGCCGATGGCGAGGGGCTGGATCCTGTCCTTCAGCGTGGCTTGGGGGAAGGGGGCAGTCGCTTGGGCTTGCGGTTGCCGCATTGTGGGGCTTCGATCCGCAGTCGGACGTTCGACCCTGCCCAAGCACTTCGCGCGCGGGCGATCCGTATCTGCATCAATCTCGTGATCTACCCGCGCAGCGAGCAAGTCCTGGCAAGCAAAGGACTTCCTTCCTCCGATAAGCGGTGGCTAGCCGGACGCGCGTGCAGTGATCCACATGGCAGTGGCGGTGTTCGAGGAACTGCCGCATGTGGGGCCTTCGCGCCCCGACCCGTCGCGCAACCGCTCCGTCAGGGGCATATCGTAACGGCAGTTCTGTTCGCTCACCCAAAATAGCCGTGGTCCGAAGAATCAGGGCAGGTCGGGGTGACCCAAGAAACAAATCACTTTAGAAGATTTCATGGCGCTGATGGGCAGCGTCGAACTCAAGAACGAGGGAGAACGTGCACAACAGTTTGCACTACAAATTGCCGACTTTTTGCACTACAAATGGCGATCGACAACTTCGTAAGTTGTTGAAACAAAAGAGTTTATGGGTCTGTTTTAACGCGCGTCACTCGCGCCACTCTGGAACCGTCCCGGGAAACCGCGACCCAAACGCCCGGCTTGCCGGGCGTTTTTGCGTTCCGGGGGTCAGACCACTGTTCCGGTCAGTTTGCCGATCAGGGTGGTGACACCCATCGCCAGCGCGCCCCAGAAGGTCACGCGGACAATCGCGGCGCCCATTTTCGCGCCGCCGGTCCGGGCGCCCGCTGCGCCGAGCAGGGCGAGGAACAGCAGGGTTGAAACAGATACCGCCAGGATCAGGGACGTCGCCGGCACCAGCGCCGCGATCAGCAGGGGCAGGGCGGCGCCAACCGCGAAAGTGGCTGCGGAGGTGATGGCGGCCTGGATCGGACGGGCCGCATGGACTTCGGAAATGCCGAGTTCGTCGCGCAGGTGTGCTTTGAGCGGATCCTTCGCCGTCAGTTGCATGGCGACTTCGAGGGCGAGGACCGGATCGAGGCCACGCTGCACATAGATGCCCTGGAGTTCCTCGAGTTCGGCGCCGGGGTCCTCCTCCAGCTCTCGGGTCTCGCGCGCCATGTCGGCCTTTTCGGTATCGGACTGCGAACTGACCGACACGTATTCGCCGGCGGCCATCGACATGGCGCCCCCGACCAGCGCCGCGATTCCGGCCGTGAGCACCGATCCGCGCGAGGCTTCGGCGGCGGCCACCCCCAGGATCAGGCTGGCCGTGGAGACAATGCCGTCATTCGCGCCGAGCACGGCGGCCCGCAGCCAGCCGATCCGTTCGAAAGCGTGGCGTTCGGCATGGGTGTGAAATCGGCTCATCGGTGCGGGGTCCTTTGCCTAGTCCCTATCACGATCCCGGTCGTCGTCGTGATCTTCCTCGCCGCGATGGTCGGAGCCGCGCCCCCCGTCTTCCGCCGGGACCGGCGCCGGCAAGGCCCAGAGCCCCGCCGTTGCCGACGCCCCGATCAACAGCGCCATGACCAGGCCGATGGCGGAACCTGGCTTGGCATCGCTGCCCGGTTCGCCGGTGCGGCGGGTCTTCCGGCCGGTGATCATGGCCGGAACGAGGGCGTCCCGGGCCAGCCAGCTTTCGGCCACGACGCCCAGAAGGTGCAGCGCCACGAGGGCTTGCAGCGCCCGGAAGGCGAGTTCGTGGATTTCGGTCATGTCGAGGCCAAACATCGTGACGAAGGGTCCGCTGAGGCCTTCGCCGCTGCTGAACAGGCCGGTGATGACACAGGCCGAGACCGAGGCGAGCAGCAGGAAGACGGCGACCCCGCCGACAGGATTGTGGCCGAGATGGCGTTCCGGTGTCCGGGCGGCGACGTTCTTGAGGTGCGCGAAGATCGCGCGCGGGTCGGGGAAGAATGCGGCAAAGCGCGCGTGTTCGCCGCCGGCGAAGCCCCAGATGAAGCGGAACACGATCAGGCCCGCCAAAGCCATGCCACTCAGGCGGTGGACGAAGGCGGTGTCTTCCTCGCCGCCCGAAAACCAGCTGACCAGCACCAGCGCGAGCAGGCTCCAGTGAAACAGGCGCGTCGGCAGGTCCCAGACGCGCAGCTTGCGGGGGGCAGGTGTATCGGTCATCCAGTCGTCTCCAGTCTTCCGGTCATGCAGGGAGGATAGGTGTTGAACGCAGCTGGTGCCCAGAGTGGTCGCGGGCTCAATAGGTCATCCGTCCTACGTCATTGATCCGGCCCGGCGCCGCCGCTTTACAGCCCGGCATTACGCGGTACACCGGGGGCCCGCCGCCGACCGGAATCCCGCATGACCGACATCGAACCCGAGACGTTCCCCGACATCCGAGACGCCGTGCGGCGCCTGTGTTCGCGATTTCCCGGTGCCTATTGGCGCGCGCTGGACCGCGACCGGCAATATCCGACCGAGTTCGTTACCGCGCTGGCGCAGGATGGCTGGCTGTCGGTGCTGATTCCGGAGGAGTATGGCGGTTCGGGGCTCGGCCTTGCGGCGGCGACAGCGGTGCTGGAGGAAGTGCACCGTTCGGGCTGCAATGGCGGGGCGGCGCACGCCCAGATGTACACGATGGGCACGCTTCTGCGCCACGGATCGGCGGCCCAGAAGGAGATGTACCTTCCGAAGGTGGCCAGCGGCGAACTGCGCCTTCAGGCTTTCGGGGTGACCGAGCCGACGAGCGGCACCGATACCACACGCATCCGCACTTTCGCCCGGCGCGAGGGCGATCATTACGTCGTCAATGGCCAGAAAATCTGGATCAGCCGTGCCGAGCATTCGGACCTGATGGTGCTGCTGGCCCGCACCGCCCCACGCGACGAAGGCGCCAAGACGAGCGATGGCCTCAGCGTGTTCCTGGTCGACATGCGCGAGGCGCTGGGCAACGGGCTGACCATCCGCCCGATCCGCACGATGCTGAACCACGCGACCACCGAACTGTTCTTTGACGACATGAAAGTGCCCGCCGGAAACCTGATCGGCGAAGAGGGCAAGGGCTTCCGCTACATTCTCTCGGGCATGAATGCCGAGCGCATCCTGATCGCATCGGAATGTATCGGCGACGCGCGCTTCTTCATTGACCGGGCGAGCGCCTATGCCCGCGAGCGGTCGGTGTTTGGCCGGCCGATCGGCGAAAACCAGGGCGTGCAGTTTCCAATCGCCCGGGCCTATGTGCAGACCGAGGCGGCCGCGCGGATGGTGGCCCATGCCGCCGCCCTGTTCGATGCGGGCAAGCCGGCGGGCACGGAGGCGAACATGGCCAAGATGCTGGCATCCGAAGCGTCCTGGTATGCTGCGGACATGTGCGTGCAAACGCATGGCGGCTTCGGCTTTGCCGAGGAATACGACATCGAGCGCAAGTTCCGGGAAACCCGGCTCTATCAGGTTGCGCCGATCTCGACGAACCTGATCCTCAGCCATGTCGCCACCCACGTCCTTGGCCTGCCGAAGAGCTTCTGACCGCCGGGGCCGGGCCTGCTTCCGCAGCGTGACCCCTTTCCGGCGGGGCGCGGCTTTGTCATCCTTGTTGCCAGAGACGCGCGGGCGCCCGCGCGCAGCACAGCAAGGGAAGAACGCGTTATGGTGAAAACACGGGTGATGGAAATGTTCGGCGTCGAGACGCCGATCCTGATGGGCGGCATGACGGGGGTCGGGTATGGCGAACTGGTCGCGGCCGTGGCCAATGCCGGGGCGCTTGGATTCATCACGGCGCACATGTTCAAGACCGGCAAGGACCTGCTCGACGAAATCGAGAAGACCAAGCAGCTGACCTCCAAGCCGTTCGGCGTGAACCTGACGCTGCTGCCGTCGATCAACCCGATTCCGTATGACGAGTACCGCGAGGCGATCATCGCGTCCGGCATCAAGATTGTGGAAACGGCCGGCCGCGCGCCGACAGATCACCTGCCGCGCTTCAAGGAGCATGGCGTGAAAGTCATCCACAAATGCACCTCGGTGCGCCACTCGGTGTCGGCTGTCGCCAAGGGCGTCGACGTGATCTCGATCGACGGCTTCGAATGCGCGGGCCATCCGGGTGAGGATGATGTCGGCCTGATCGTGCTGCTGCCGGCGACGGTGGACGCGGTGGACGTGCCGGTCGTTGCCTCGGGCGGCATGGCCGACGGACGCAGCCTGCTCGCCGCGCTCGCGCTGGGCGCCGAGGGCGTCAACATGGGCACGCGCTTCTGCGCAACGGTTGAGGCGAAGATCCACGAGAACGTGAAGAAGAAGATCGTCGAGAACAATGAACTCGACACTGTCCTCGTCGGCCGGACCCTGCGCAACACGGCGCGCGTGGCCAAGAACTCGGTTTCGACCCAGGTCGCCGAGATCCAGAAGGATCCGACCAAGACCTTTGCCGATGTGAAAGAGCTGATGGCGGGCGTTCGCGGCCGCGAGAACGTGCTGCGTGACGGGCACATGGATGATGGCATCTGGACCACCGGTCAGAGTCAGGCCCTGATCCACGACATCCCGACCTGCGACCAGCTGGTCAAGAACATCATGCGGCAGTTCGAGGAAGCCCGCGCCCGTCTGAACTAGGTGTGCAACCGGCCCGGTCGCGGAACTGGCCCGGCATCGCGCCGGGCCAATCTGCATCCGGGAAGCGCGGGGCTTATTCTGACGCCAACGCGGGAACTGCCAGTCCAGCGTTTTTCCCCGTTGACCTTCGCCGCTGCCAACCCTATTACCCCGCCTCTCTACCCCGTGCCCAGATGGCGGAATTGGTAGACGCACTGCTTTCAGGTAGCAGCGCTGCAAGGCGTGGAGGTTCGAGTCCTCTTCTGGGCACCACAAGTTTCAAAAAAAGCGGGGGCTACAGGGTTATGGCTGGCTTCAGGGTCGCCTGGCCTGGCCCTGAGCGATTGAACGGGCGCGCTTGATTCATCGGATCGGCGCGTTTCGGGTGCCGGCACACAGATTGTTGAATGCGGATCGCGCTTGCGCCGGAGGTTCGAGACCCGCTCCTTCGCTCATGCAAAGGAACGGGTTCGCGCCGCGCGATGCCCTGTCGTCCGGCGCTCAACAAAATGCCGGCCCGAACGATTGCCTACGGTCTCTCAGTGGCCGCCGTGATGATGGCGCGGGCGCTTGAGACGGCCTCCGCGTGGACGATCTTTCCGCCTTGGATGTCCTCGGCGAGCTGCATCAGCGCCGGCCCGGCGGCAGACCCCGTCTGCTCGCCTTCAACGAGGCGCATGCCGCCCAGTTCGCCGATGCGCGCGTCCCACAGGTTTCGCACCTCGTTCCAGTAGGCCTGCGTGGCCGACAGGTATGTGTCTGCTGCGCCGATGTCGAAGGCGTTGGAGCGGTCGTACGAATTCACGACCTGTTCGTGTACGAAGGTGACCCGTGTTCCGTTACGTTCGCCAAGCTTCGCGTTGTCCTGCTCATGCACCCAGCCGGCCGGCGTCAGCGCGTGGCGGTTCTGGCAGGCATAATGCTTGTACTCCGGATGGCGTACAGCGTCCCTTCGCGCAATCGGCCGGAGACCGCGTCCGCCTGTCCAGCGCGAAACGCCATAGTCGTGCTCCCATTTTCCGGCTGCGCCGTATCGCGGGCTGTCATCGGTGTTGTAGACCACCTGCGCCCATCGGCCCGCACGTTCGCTCTTGGGCACCGGGTGCATCCGCCAGACGTTCGCGCCCTCGAACGCGAGCACGGTCTCCGGTTCGTAGATCCAGTCCTGGCGCCAGTGACGCACAACCATCGACTGGCCGTCCTGGGTGACCACGAGAATATGCTGGAGACGGATCAATCGGCCGGTGTCTTCGACAACCCGGACAACTTCATCTCCGAGGCTGACTTTCGAGTCGAAGGGTTCATAGTCAGGCAGGAAGGAAACGGTTTCCCGCGTCTCGAACCGCACGTGAAACGTGCCGGCCATCGCCAGGATGGCGTCACGGTCCTGTTCAAACGCGTGAGGATCAGATGCCGCTGCCGGTGTGACAGGCGGCGGTGTTGCGGATGACGCGCAGGCCGCTGATGTCAGCGCGAGTCCGGTGAATCCTGCGCCAAGGGCCCGGCGCCGCGTGATGATGAAGGTCATGGAGGTCTCCGTCAGAAGGTGTAGGCGATCGAGATGCTGGCATTGCGTCCCGGCTGGGTATAGGCGTCCAGCACGGTCGAGGCGGAGGTCGATCCTCGGACGTCGCTCCACCACCAGTAGGTCTCATCCGTGATGTTGAACACGCCTGCCCGGAGGGCCACCGAAGGCGTGATCGACCAGCGTGCGGTCACGTCGAGGATCGTGAAGGCATCCGGCGTAAAACTGCCGGCGGGGACGTCATCGCGTTTGCCGACATGGGTTGCGATTAGTTGACCACCGAACCGGCCTGTCCGGTCCGATTAGGACAGACCCGCCACGAGCTTCCAAGGGTCAACGCTCTGAAGATCACTCGTCACGCCGTCCGTGGTCTGCTCGCCGTCTGTCCGGGACGCGGCCAGACGCGCGCCCAGCCCCGATTCCCAGCGGCCTTCAAGGCTGATTTCGATTCCCTTGATCTCGACATCGGAGAGGTTGACGTATTGGTAAGTCGCCGGATCCGCCGGTGAGCCGAACGTGCCGCCGACGAAGACCTGTTCGATGAAGTCTTCATACTGACCATCGAAGCCGACAATCTGGCCGAGCCAGCTGCCGCCGCCGAAGTCAACATCGCGCATGCGCAAGCCGGCCTCGACGGACGTGCTTGTCTCGGGTTTCAGGTCCGGGTTCGAAATCGTCTGATAAAATGCGACCGAGTTGAAGAAGCCGTTGTTCACCTGGCTCGGCGACGGCGCCTTGTAGCCGCGGGCGACGGATGCGAAAGCGCCAAAGTTTCCTGTGGCCCAGTAGACGGCGCCGAACTTGGGGCTCAGCTGGCCATCCTCCTGCGACGCAACGGGCCGCAAATAGGCCGGGTCGGCCGCTTCCGGATCGATCTCGAAATAGTCGTAGCGGATCCCCGGCAGCAGGATCAGGTTTCCGTCGAGAAGCCGGATCTCGTCTTGCAGGTAGATGCCGGCAAGCGTGTAGTCCGTATCCGGAAAGGCTTTGGCCGGATAGGTCTCCCCGGCCGGCGGAATGGTTCCATCGCGCACGCCTTGCTGCTGCGTCATCGAGTAGTCGAGGCCGTACACGAGATCGTGCTTGATCCCGAAAGCGTTCAGATCACTCTCAAGCTGGACGGCGCCGCCCTTGATCTTGTTGTCGAACGTGTTGATCCGGATCCGGTCGGCTGAGGTGTTGCGGTCTTCCTCCGCGAACTCGCGGTTGTCCGATTCCTGCGCATAGACCGAAACAAGCGCGCTATCGATGAAGCCCGCTTGTTCGTAGCGGTAATCCAGCGCGACACGCGAACGCTCAATGGTATCGAAGGCGTCGAGGTCGAGCGTTGCCGTTGGAGTCGTCGTCGGAAGGACGGCCCGTGCCGAGTAGACTTCGGTGGTGATTTCGCGCTCATATTGTTCCGCCGTCAGGCGGAAGCGATGAGCCGGGCTCGGTTGATAGATCAGCTTTCCAAGCAGGTTCCTCGACTCGATGTCCTGCGGATTCGCAGTCGTGCGTGTGATGTCGAGGGCGTCGATTTCACCCTGGTTCTGCGTTTCGGAGGCGCGGCGCTCCGTGTAGGCGAGGAGCGCCGAAAAGGGCCCTGTGCCGGCCGCGCCGACAACCCCGCCGGACCAGGATTCGTCCGCCGAGGCGTAGGCGGCCCTTGCCCGCCCGGCGAAGGTTTGATCGCCATTCAGGAAGTCGTCTGGGTCCCGGGTCGTGAAGCTCACTGCGCCGGCGACGCCGTCGCTGCCGTAGAGGGAGGAGGCGGGGCCGCGCAGGATCTCGACCGACTTCAGGAGATCCAGATCGACATAGTCGCCGCGTCCGGTGGATTGCCCGCCGAACGTGAACGCATCCGGCACCCGCACGCCGTCGACGACAATCAGGACCCGGTTGCCTTCCAGTCCCCGGATGTTGAAGCCGGCGCTGCCATCCCGGCCGGTGTTTGCGCCGGCCGCCGTGAAGCGGGACGGCGCCGTGCGCACTGAAACACCGGGCTCGAAACGGACCAGGTCTTTGACATCGGTCGCCAACTCGTCCTCGATTTCACTGGCCGACTTGACCGTGACTGTGGCCGGGACCTCGTCGATCGGCCGCTCCTGGCGCGTCGAGATCACGGTGATCTTTTCAAGCTCCAGATCCTCGCCCTGCGATTGGGCAAGACCGACAGGGGCGAAGGCGGCAAGACCGGATCCGCCGAGCAAGGCGGCCCTTTTCCAGAGGGATTTCATGGGATTTCCTTTTTGCGATTGAGACTCATTATCATATTTGGATCGGCCGTCCGGCCGTATCTGGGCGTGGTCAGTACTTGCGAGCGGTGTCTGCGTCTGAGACGACGCCGTCCTTGTCGGTATCCAGCGCGTCAAATGTCCGGGCGCCAGTGGCGCCGAATTCTTCAGGTGTCATCCGGGCGCTCTGGTCGGCGTCCATCACTCCGAAGCGAACCTTCGCCTGCGCGATCTGACCCTTGCGCATGGCCGCAAGTTCCTGATCCAGCCGGATGCTGTATTCCGTGACATACTCGTCCTCAGTCAGCGTTCCGTCGCCATCGGAATCAATGTCCTTGAACTGATCATGCCGGGCCGCGTCATACTCGGCGCGGGCCACCTTTCCGTCGAGTTCGGTATCATACTTGCGCAGGAAATCGGCTTTGCCGTGTCCGCGCGGCGCATCCGCTTCCTCGGCGAAGGCGGCCGGCAGGCCAAGCAACAACATCAGCGCTGCGACGGTCGAAACATGTCTCATTGGCTCACCTCGAAGGTCAGGGAAGTGGTGTAACTGCGCATGGGTGTGGCGCTTCCGGGCGGTGCATCAGCGCGGTGACGCGTGTGCAGCAGGTAGACGCCAGCCTGGTCAAACGTCAGCGTCACGCGGCCCGCAGCGTCCGACTTGATTGCTTGCCCGAAACGCGGCTCCTCATAGTCACCGCCCTGCCGGTCAAGCTCCAGCTCCTGGCCTGCCATCGGCTGGCCATCGAAACGGATTTCGAACACGGCCCCTTCGTCCCGATAGATCGCGTTCGGGTGCGTGACCGGAACGATTGCGAGGCGTCCGATCTCGACCTGTTGGGCCGCGTCGCTGGGGGCGCCCTTGGTGACGTAAACGTCCGAGACCGTTGCCGTCTGGCTGGCCATCGCCGGTGCACCGGCCGGAGCCGTTTCGCCCGGCGCGAGCGGGCGCCACTGGCCCTGGTCCTGAACATAGGTGGATGTCCGTCCAAGCCGTTCGCCGGTCGTGAACCGGTAAGTGCCGGGTTGGGGCAGGCCGCTTTCAAGAATGGTGACCTGCGAGAAAGCTTCGATCCGCGAGAACGGGGTTCGCTGGCCATCCGGCTGCACCACGTGGAAATCCTCCGACGTCACGGCAATTTCCGGCCGGAACATGAAGTCCTCCGCGAACGAGGCTTCGATGGTCACGATCTCGGCCTGAACCGTGACGAACACGCTCGGCTCCATGAACGAGACGTGCGCTGCGGCCGGTCCAGCGCCGATCAGGCACAGCAGGGCCGAAACGCCTGCACCTCCCAAGTTTGGTTTCAATGGCATTTTTGACTACCTCACATTCTGCGCAACGAAACTTGCAAATCATTCTCATTCGCATTTAAAGTATCGGTAATATCGGTGCAAGTGACTTTTGGTGTTTTGCAGAGGGGCTTTTTTGATGGGCATGACATTTCTCGGCGCGCTGGGCACAGCCGCCGCGGTATCCGCCGGAGTGTGGGCGGCGCCCCAGTTCGAAACCGGGCAGTGGGGGGCAGACCGCGTGCTGGGCACGTCGTTTGACCTGATCGTGAACGGCGCCGGCGACGTGGCCGCAGCCATCGCCGGGCAGGAGGCTTTGAGGGAAGTCGCACGGCTCGAGCAGGTGCTCAGCAACTGGACGCCAGGCTCGGAAATCGCTGCGCTGAACACGTCGCGCGTGCACGCGGCATCGCCGGATCTTTTCGCGGTCATCTCGGCCTGTGAGGCCTGGCGGCGGCGCACGTCGGGTGCCTTCAGTGCCCGGACGGGCAGCCTTCCGGGCCAGCCTTTCGATGCCCTTCGTCACCGGCTGGCAAACGCGGCAGATGTCACGCTCGATCCCTTGCGCCGCCGCATCCATCGGCCGGAACCGGTCCTGTTCGATGTTGACGCGCTCGCGAAGGGATACATCATCGATGCCGCTCTGGCTGCGGCCCGGCGTGCACTTCCCTCCGTCTACGGTGTTCTAATTGACATCGGCGGCGACATGCGCGTCTGGTCCGCGCCCGAATGTGCAGATCCCTGGCGGCTTGCGGTCAGTGATCTGTCGGGCGCCGACAATGCGCGTCCGCTGGAGATTGTCAGCATGCGCAAC
>JBGSVY010000102.1:0-7239 GCA_041752715.1 Hyphomonas sp. | reverse complement strand
CGCTGGCCTGTCAGGATCGCCCGGCCGGTCCGGCGAGGCCGTCACCGGGCTCCGGGCGACGCCAGCCAATCCCGCCTCTGCCGGCCAGTCCCGATCGTGAGGAACAGATTGCCGGTCGAAGGTCTGGCGCATGTCTCGGCTCCAAATTTGCGACTTATTCTCATTCTTATATTGGCACACCCCCGTCAAGCCACGGGCGCAACGGAAGGAGTTCACAAGCCGGGGCAACATGCCCTAAACCCGCCGCATGACAGGTCATGACACCCCCCTCAGCGCATCCTTTCCGCAGGCCACCGAACGGGCCTGGCTCGCCGAAGTCGAAAAGGCCCTCAAGGGCAAGGGACCGGAAACACTCGCCCGGAAAACCGCCGACGGAATCGCCATCAAGGCGCTCTACCGGGAAACCGACTTCCCCGCCGCCACCGGCCCGCTCGGCACGCCCGGCGAGGCTCCCTACCTGCGCGGCAAGACGGCGGCGCCGGACAGGTTCCTGCCCTGGGACATCCGTCAGCGTTTCACCCATCCGTCCCCGGAGCAAACCAATGCCGAAATCCTGCGCGATCTCGAGCGGGGTGTCAGCTCGGTCGAAATCGTCGTCGATCCCCTCGGCGAGGACGGCGTGCAGATTTCCCGTCTCGCCGATCTTGAAACCGTTCTACAGGGCATTCGGGCCGATATCGCCACGGTTTCCTTCTCGCATGCCCGCTCGCCCGGCCTTGGCACGGCAACGCTGTTTGCGCGCTGGGCAGAGAAGCAGCCGGAGGGCTCAAGGGTTGCGTTCAATCTCGATCCGCTCGGATGCCTTGCCCGCACTGGCCGGATCGGGGAAGGCCTCGATGCCACCTTCTCCCGCCTCGCCGCCATGGAGGCCGGCCTGACGGACAGGCTTGCCCAAGCGTCCGTGTACCGCATCGATGCCGGTTTCGTGCATGAAGCCGGCGGATCGGAAGCACAGGAACTCGGCGCCCTGATCGCGTCGGCCGTGGACACATTACGGCGGCTGAGCGTCCACACAGCCCTCGACGGCATAGCGCAAAAGCTGGCCTTCGCTATTGCCCTTGATGCAAATTACGGGATTGGGATCGCAAAGATCCGGGCTGCCCGGCGGCTTTGGGCCCGGTGCCTCGGCGCGCTGAACCTTGACGCCGCACCGATGACCCTGCAGGCAACGACCTCGGCGCGAATGCTCACGACGTATGATCCGTGGACGAACATGCTACGCGGCGCATGTGCCGCCTTTGCCGGCGCTGTGGGCGGCGCAGATATCCTGACTGTCAGGCCGTTCAACGAACCCCTCGGCGTGCCCGAAGAACTGGGCCGGCGGATTGCCCGCAACACGCAGATCATCGCGATGGAAGAGAGCGCACTGGGACGGGTTGCAGACCCCCTCGGCGGGGCATGGTTCACCGAGACGTTTGCCGAGGAGCTGGCGCAAACGGCCTGGGCCGAATTCCAACGGATCGAATCGGAAGGTGGCTTTGCCGGGTCGCTCACCAGCGGCGCATTCCAAGCCCGGGTCAAGGCGGTTCGAGATGCCCGGGCAAAAGACATCGCGCGCCGAAAGATCGCCATCACCGGCGTCAGCGAGTTTCCGCTGCTCGAGGAAGTCCCAGCCCCCGTCGCTGCGGTTGCTGAACGAACCCACGGCGATGCGGCTTCGGAGCGAGACCTGCCCGCTCAAATCCCGGATGGCATCACACCAACCGGCGCGCCCACAAGTTGCCCGGCCTTGTTGCCCATCCGGCTCGCTGCACCCTTCGAAGCGCTGCGGAATGCTGCGGCGAAGGCTATTCGTCCGCCAACGGTGTTTCTCGCAACGCTTGGTCCCCTCGCCGATTTCACGGCCCGGGCCGACTTTGCCCGTAATGTCTTTGCAGCAGGCGGGATTGTCTCGAAGGAACCCCCCGTGCCGCCGAAGTCGGTGACTGAGCTCACCGCCGCGTTCAAGGCGTCGGGCTGCCAGATGGCCGTGCTTTGCAGCACGGACAAGATGTATGAGGCGGAAGCAGAAAGCGCCGCTGAGGCACTGCGACAAGCCGGCGCCCGGCGCGTCTGGCTTGCGGGAAAGCATGAAGCTGCGGGCATCGATGCAAACGTCTTTGCGGGCGCCGATATCGTACAGCTTCTCCAGCTTGCGCATACCGAACTCGGAGTGAGCCGATGACCAAGTTTCCCGATTTCACGACTCTCTCGCTTGGCGCGCTTCCCGTGAAGGCCGGCCAGCCTCAGCTTGGCGAACCCTGGGCGACGCCCGAAGGTATCGCGGTGAAGACCGCATACAGCGCAGCGGACCGCGACCACCTTGATTTCGTGGACGGCTATCCGGGCCTCGCACCCTTTGGGCGCGGGCCTTACCCGACGATGTATACCAACCAGCCCTGGACAATCCGTCAGTATGCGGGATTTTCGACGGCGGAGGATTCCAATGCCTTCTACCGGCGCAATCTGGCGGCGGGGCAGAAAGGCCTCTCGGTCGCCTTCGATCTGGCAACGCACCGGGGGTATGACTCCGATCACGTCAGAGTCTCCGGCGATGTCGGCATGGCGGGCGTCGCTATCGATTCGATCTATGACATGCGTACACTATTCTCGGGCATACCGCTGGACCAGATGTCGGTCTCGATGACCATGAACGGCGCGGTCCTGCCCATCCTCGCGCTCTACATTGTCGCCGCCGAGGAACAGGGCGTGCCGCCGGAAAAGCTCGCCGGAACCATTCAGAACGATATCCTGAAAGAGTTCATGGTGCGCAACACCTACATCTATCCGCCAAAACCCAGCATCCGGATCATTTCGGATATCTTTGCCTACACATCGCAGAAGATGCCGAAGTTCAATTCGATCTCGATTTCCGGCTATCACATGCAGGAAGCCGGCGCGACAGCCGACCTTGAACTTGCCTACACGCTGGCCGATGGGATCGAGTATATCCGGGCCGGGAAGGCAGCTGGCCTTGATGTGGATGCGTTTGCGCCGCGCCTCTCTTTCTTCTGGGCCATCGGCATGAACACGTTCATGGAAATCGCCAAGCTGCGCGCAGCCCGGCTACTCTGGGCAAAACTTGTTCAGGAGAACTTCGCGCCGAAGTCTGATAAATCTCTGAGCCTGCGGACGCATTCGCAAACGTCCGGCTGGAGCCTGACGGCGCAGGATGTCTACAACAACGTCATCCGCACCTGCCTGGAAGCCATCGCGGCAGCGGGCGGGCAGACGCAAAGTCTGCATACCAACAGTTTCGACGAAGCGCTTGCTCTGCCGACGGACTTCTCAGCGCGCATTGCCCGCAACACGCAGATCCTGCTGCAGCAAGAGGCCGGTGCCTGCCAGACGATCGACCTGTTCGGGGGCAGCTACTATGTCGAGCGGCTGACCCACGATCTTGCGGCCCGGACCCTGACCCACATCGCCGAAGTCGAAGCCTTGGGCGGCATGGCAAAGGCGATCGAACAGGGCCTTCCAAAACTGCGGATCGAGGAAGCCGCTGCAAGGACGCAGGCGCGGATCGATTCCGGCGAGCAGGCCGTAATCGGCGTCAACAAGTTCCTTCTCGATGAGGACGAGGATGTTCCTGTCCTGAAGGTCGACAATGCCGCTGTGCGGCGGATGCAGCTCGAGAAGCTGGCCCGCCTCAAGGCAGAGCGCAACAGCGCCGAGGTCGAAACGGCGCTGAACGCAATTGCCGAAGCGGCCGCAACCGGCAAGGGCAACCTTTTGTCCCTTGCGGTGGACGCGGCCCGGGCCAAGGCGACGGTAGGCGAGATTTCGGAAGCCGTCGAGCGCAGCCAGGGGCGTCACAAGGCGGTGATCCGTTCGATCAAAGGCGTTTATGGCGGCGGCGTGCGGGGCAATGACAAGGCCGAACACGCCAAGGCGCTCGCGGCCACGTTCGAAAAGGCGCAGGGGCGCAGGCCGAAAATCTACATCGCGAAGATGGGCCAGGACGGGCATGACCGGGGCCAGAAAGTCGTTGCCTCGGCACTGGTGGACCTCGGCTGGGATGTCGAAATTGGCCCCCTCTTCCAGACGCCCCAAGAGGCAGCAGCCGATGCCCGTAAGGCCGGCGTCGATATCGTTGCAGCCTCCTCGCTGGCGGCCGGCCACCTGACCCTCGTGCCCGAACTGAAGCGCGCGCTCGGCAATGAAGGCGTGGCAAATGCCCGGATCATTGTTGGCGGGGTCATTCCGCCACAGGATTTCGACGCCTTGCGCATGGCCGGTGCCGCCGCCATCTTCCCACCGGGCACAGTGATTGCCGACAGCGCGATTCGCATGCTCGAATTGCTGGACGGCAAGTCAGATCCGGCCCTGACAGCAGCGGAATAGGGACACGACAGGACATGATTGTTTCAACCACCTCCTCGATCGAAGGCCGCGCCATCGCGAGCTATAAGGGCATCGTCTGCGGCGAGGTCGTCTTCGGCGCGCATATCGGCAAGGACATCCTTGCAAGTTTCACAAACCTCGTCGGGGGGCGGTCGGAATCCTACGAGAGCACCTTGCGGGAAACGCGCGATGATGCCTTGCGCGAAATGATCGAGAACGCCGGGAAGCTGGGGGCGAACGCAATTGTCGGCGTGAAATTCGACTATGGCGTCGTTGGCCAGCAGGGCTCGATGATGATGGTCGCGGTTTCGGGCACTGCCGTCGTGCTGGAATGACCGCGCTCGGACTTACGGCGCCGGGCGCGGATGAGGTTCTGGCCTGTGCCGAGGACTGCTTCTCCCGGTTGCCGGAGTTCATGCGCAAGGCCGCCGGCGATGTGCGGATCGTTGTGGCGGACTATGCCGAAGACGATTTGCTGGACGAGATGGGCATAGACGACCCACTCGACCTGACAGGGCTCTATTCCGGGTTGCCGCTCACACTGGAAAGTGTGACCCAGCCCTCGCTGCAGCGGCCGCTCATCTATTTGTTCCGTATGCCGATCCTGTTTGAATGGGCGGCCCGCGGCGACACAACCATAGCTGATCTCGTCACGCATGTGTTTATCCATGAACTCGGCCATCATTTCGGCTGGTCGGATGAGGAAATGGATGCCAAGCTGGACGAGGCCTGAGCTGGGCGCCACGGCCTGACCACGCAAGGGGGAGACGCCCGATGACAATCGACGCAAATGATGACGGGCTTGCCCTGGCGGCGCACGTGGCCAAGGGCGATGTGACGCCCGGCGAACTTCTGGAGGCGGCGGTCGTCCGGGCCGAAGCGGCACAACTAAAACTCAATTGTTTTGCGGCCCTGTTTCCCGATCTGGCGCGGGCGCAGATTGCTGCTGGACTGGCGGAGGGGCCGTATGCCGGTGTGCCATTCGTGACAAAGGATCTTGCGGTCGCCGTCAAGGGGGCGCCGCTGACAGGTGGAAGCCGTGCGTACAAGGACGTTGTGTCAACCGAAGACTCGACGCTGGCAAGGCGTTACCGGGAGGCTGGCCTTGTCTTCTTTGGCTCGACCACGACGCCCGAATTCGGCCTGACGCTGACGACTGAATCGACACTGTATGGCCAGACGCGCAACCCCTGGGATGTGACACGCATTGCGGGCGGCTCGTCCGGCGGGGCAGCGGCAGCCGTTGCTGCGGGCGTGTTGCCCGTCGCGCAGGCGAGCGATGGCGGTGGATCGATCCGGATTCCGGCGGCCTGTTGCGGCGTTTTCGGCTTGAAACCCTCGCGCGGGCGGATGCCGATGGGGCCATCGCGCACGGAAGGCTGGAATGGTCTGTCGACGGTTCATGTTGTCAGCCGGACGGTGCGGGATACCGCCGCGCTGCTCGACCTGACGCACGGCCAGGAGACAGGCAGCCGTTATGTGGCGGCGCCCCCGTCACGGCCCTACCATTCCGAGCTCGACCGCGATCCGCTGCGGCTTCGCATCGCGCTCTGGCGCACCGCTCCGAATGGCACAAGGCCCGATGCGGACGCCACGGCGGGCCTTGAGGCGACCGCGAAGCTGCTGGAAAGCCTCGGGCACGTGGTGGTCGAGGCCGGACCGCTGCTGAATGGCGAGGCGCTCGGCCGGGCGGCGCTGTTCACGATTGCCGCCAGTATTGCGGCGCAACTGGATGAGCATGGCGCAGCCCGGGGCCATCCGTTCACGGATGATGAGATTGAGCCCATCACCGCCGGTATGGTCCGGCTCGGGCGGACGGTACCGATGATGGAATTCGCAAAGGCAAACAATGCCTTCATTACCGCAGCGATCCAGTATGAGCATTTCCTTGATGCTGGCGGATTTGACCTGACGCTGTCGCCAACGATCCACCGGGCCCCTGACCCGCTCGGCACGATGGCGCTGACGGCGGACCCGCAGAAGATGGCGGAGGCTGTTGCAGGGTTTGCGCCGCATTGCGGCGTGTTCAACCAGATGGGGGCGCCTGCCATGTCTGTGCCGCTGCACTGGACGGCGCCGACCGCAACAGCGCCTGGCGGCCTGCCGATCGGCATGATGTTCGGGGCGAGGTACGGGGCGGAAGGCTTGCTGCTCTCGCTGGCTGGCCAGCTTGAGCGGGCGGCCCCCTGGGCGCATCGCAGGCCGCCGGTCTGGGTGGGCTAGGCAGTGGGCATGCTGACGACACGGGCTGGCGGGTGCCATTGCGGCGCTGTGCGATTTGAGGTGGATATTCCTGATGCTTTCGAGGTGGAAGATTGCAACTGCTCGATCTGTGCGAAGAGCGGCAATGTCCACGTGATCCTTCCGGCGAGCCGGTTCCGGCTTCTTCAGGGGACGGATCTTCTGACCGAATACACATTCAATACCGGGAAGGCCCGGCACCTGTTCTGCCGGACCTGCGGGATCAAGAGCTTCTACATTCCGCGCTCGAACCCAGACGGTGTGGCGGTCACGTGGCGATGCCTTGATGACTGGATGTCACTTGATGTGACACCCGTGCCGTTCGATGGACAGAACTGGGAAGCCAATGCGGGGCGTCTGGCAGACAAGTCGAAAGACGAGAGCATCGTGCCTCGATCAGATTGATTCGCTCCGATCGCGTGACGCTTCAGGGTCCCGGCGGCAGGCGATCCTCGCGGTCTGGCCGAAACCTTCGTCCGCGGCGATCGGAGCCCGAGGCAAGGATGCGCACGGCATAGGCGCGTTGATCTGGCGTCAATGTTTCCAGTTCGTTGAAAATTGCGATGGCGGTGGCTTCGCGGGCCGCACAGTCGGCCGCCCTGAACGCATCGAGCGCAGCGCGGGCGGCGACCGGATCGAAGGGCTCAGCGCGCAGCTGGGCGACCATCGCCCGCT
>JBGSVY010000101.1:0-6504 GCA_041752715.1 Hyphomonas sp. | reverse complement strand
GCGCTGCCCGCCCGGTTGGACCGTGATATCGTGCTGGTTGGCCCCCCCGGGCATGGCCGCACAGCCACCGCGGCCAAACTGACCCGCCGCGCGGCTGTGGCGCGTGCCGAACTCATTCCTGTTGCGGCTGATCTCGACGGTTCGGCCGGCGGTGAACAGCTTGCGGCCTATCTTGCGCTCGAACGTGCCCAGGTCCGCACCGCGTCATCGGTCGATGACCTGTTTGGCATGCTGCGGACGCTGCGCTCGGAAGGGCGGCGTTGCGTGATCGACCTGCCGGCGATCAACCCGTTCCAGCCTGAAGATCTCGCCAGCCTGACTGACCTGATGGCGGCAATCCGCGCTGAACCTGTACTGGTCATGTCGGCCGAAGGGCATCCCGAAGACCTCTCGGACATTGCGCGGGCCTTCCAGCGGGCAGGCGTGCGCCGGGCCATCCTCACCAAGCTCGATGTCGTGCGCAGACGCGGCGGCGCCGTCGCGGCGCTGACATCGGCGGGGATCGCCTTCTCCCACCTCGCTGTGACCCCCTTTATCGGTGGCGGCCTTGTGCCGGCTGCGCCGTCCCGCCTTGCTGCCTTGTTGCTTGAAGACGCCCCCGGCGATGTGATCGCCTTGAAAGGAGCCGCCTGAGCCATGACATTCACGCTTCGCCGTTCACAGGACCGTCCGCCCGTCCGCCCGCCGCCGCGCGTTGCGCCGGCGTCGATCATTGCCGTTGGTAGTGGCAAGGGCGGGGTGGGCAAGACCTTCATGTCGATCACGTTGTCCTCGGCATTCGCGCAGGCGGGCAAGCGGACCTTGCTCATCGATGGCGACCTTGGCCTGGCCAATGTCGATGTCCAGCTCGGTATCGCCCCGGAGACCGATCTGGCAGCTGTCGTCGCGGGCTGGGTCGAGCTTGATGACGCCGTGACGCCGGTTGATGGCGGGGCAGGCAATGGCGGTTTCGACGTTCTGCCAGGACGGTCGGGATCAGGCGCGCTTGCGGAAATGTCGCCAGAGGAAGTCTCGCGGCTTGCCGCCGGCATATCGGCGCTGGCGCTGCAATACGATCAGGTCGTGCTCGATCTCGGCGCCGGCATCGAAGCCAACTGCATGCGGCTGGCCCGGGCCGCTGACAAGGCCCTGATGGTGATCACGGATGATCCCCAATCGATGACCGATGGTTATGCCTTCATCAAGGTGTTGCGCGGGTATGCGCCGTCGGTCGAGCCGGTGATCTGTATCAACCAGGCTGATACCCGCGATGCGGGCAAGCGCACTTACGAAGCCATCGCGCGGGCTTGCCAGACATTCCTCGGTTTCCGCCCCCATCTTGCCGGAGTCGTGATGAGTGATCCGAAAGTGCGAAATGCGATCCGTTGTCAGAAGACCCTGATCTCGACAGAGCCCGCCGCTCAGCCCATTCAGGATGCTATCAGCATCGCGCAGATGCTGATGGGAAACGGACTACCTGCGGAGCGTGGCAATTGATCGGGATTGTCTGTGGCCGGAAGATCACACGCGGACCAAGATTGTTGGCGCGCGTTAAGATTTAGCTAACCCTTCCGCGTTAACACTTTAAAACAAGACTAGCCATTTTAACTGATTCGGGAGACGAGCGATGCGCGTCCTACTTATTGAAGATGACAGGGCGCTCGCCCGCTCGATCGAATTGATGCTCAAGACGGCAGGATTTGTCGTCGACATGACCGATATGGGCGAAGATGGCGTAGAGCATAGCAAGGTCTATGAATACGACATGGTTCTGCTTGATCTCACGCTTCCGGACATCACGGGTTTCGAAGTTCTAAAGCAATTGCGCATGGGGCGGATCAACACCCCGGTGATGATCCTCTCGGGCAACCCTGATATTGAGGCGAAGGTCCGTACACTGGGCTACGGCGCTGACGACTACCTCACCAAGCCGTTCAACAAGGACGAGCTGATCGCCCGCATCAACGCGATCGTTCGCCGCTCGAAAGGCCATGCCGAGAGCGTCATCCGCACCGGCGAGATCGTGGTCAACCTTGATGCCAAGACGGTCGAGGTCGACGATCAGCGCGTCCACCTGACGGGCAAGGAATACCACATGTTCGAGCTGCTCTCCCTGCGCAAGGGAACGACGCTCACCAAGGAAATGTTCCTCAACCACCTGTATGGCGGCATGGACGAACCGGAACTCAAGATCATCGACGTGTTCATCTGCAAGCTGAGGAAAAAGCTGCAGCAGGCGACCGGCGGCAACCACTATATCGAGACAGTCTGGGGGCGCGGCTACGTGTTGCGCGACCCGCGTCCCAGCAGCCGCACAAACGACGTCAACGCGGCTGCCTGAACCAACGACGACATGAGACGTCCACGAAGCCCGGCGCACTCCGCCGGGCTTTTACTTTTTCTGCCGGGCCTCGGCGGTGCCCATGCGGGCCAGTTCATCGGCGCGTTCATTGCCGGGATCGCCATCATGCCCGCGCACCCATTTCCAGGTAATCTCGTGCCGGGCGCAGGCCTCTTCCATCGCCATCCACAGGTCCTGGTTCTTCACCGGCTTCTTGTCGGCGGTTTTCCAGCCATTGCGTTTCCAGCCCTTGATCCACTTGGTCAGGCCGTCCTTCACATAGGTGGAGTCGACGTGCAGGGTAACCTTTGACGGCTTCTTCAGCGCACCGAGCGCTTCGATCACGGCCATCATTTCCATTCGGTTGTTGGTCGTCGCCGGATCGCCGCCGAAGATTTCCTTGCGATGTTCGCCCATCACGATGAGCGCGCCCCAGCCGCCCGGGCCGGGATTGCCGCTACAGGCGCCGTCAGTCCAGATGTCGATCGTCTCGGTCATGGTGGCGGCAGGTGCGGGTCTTTGCCGTGTCCGTCAAGGGCGCGGTCAGAACACGTTGACATCGACGTCGGAAATCTGCCGCGCCGGGCGCACGATGGCGTGAAACAACAGCCCGCATCCGGCCCCCGCCAGCAGGCCGACAATCCCGCCCGAGAGAAGCGCACCGAGGCCCGATGCGGGGCCGGAGATCGCCCCGAAAAAGCCGGTCGTGACGCCGACGAGAATCGCGCCCCAGATGCCGCCCCAGCGGGCATAGCTGCGCTGGACGGTGATCCCGCGATACGGCATGCGCCCGATCGAGAGGCCAAGCGCCAGCGCGGCGGCCGGGATGGTGATGAAGAAAAGGAAGAAGTTGAGCGAGGCCAGCTGCAGGCCGACCATCAAGCCGCTGGGAAAGCTGCGCTGGCCGAGTTCGAGGCTGAGCCCTGAGGCACCGGAGACCATCGCCACGAAACCGAGGCCGATCGCGCCGATCAGCGTTACGCTGAGGCAGGCGGCGAGCGATGAGAGGAAGAGCGCCAGCCTGATCCGCTTGACGCGTTTGGGCCGGGGCGACACGGCATAGGCGGGAAGGGTCGCTGCGGCAGTCGCTTGCTGGCCAGCTTCATCGCTCATGTGCCATACCTTTGCGCCCCCTGCATGCGCTGAACAACGTCAAACCATGCGGCCTGTTCAAGGCCACCCTTGCGCGGGATGCGATAACAGGCGTGAATCTGAGCCGCCACGCTTGGCGCCGGAACCCGGGCCCAATCGCCCCGAACGTTCCAACGCCGGTCACGTGCCGCCCGCCATTTCCTGACGGTCAAATGCGGCGATCTGTTTCGCAGGCCGCACGATCGCATGAAACAACAGACCGCTGGCGGCGCCCGCGGCACAACCGATCAGGATGCCGCCGAGAAGAGCGCCGAGAATGAAAAGGGGACCATGAAACGCGTGGGGTGCGTTCCACACCGTGATCCCGCCTGTTGTGCCGCCAACCAGGATAGAGCCCCAAAGTGCGCCTGACAGACCATAGCGGAGCGTAGCGGTGATCCGCCGGCGCGGCATGCGCCCGACCGTCAGACTGATGACCAGGGCACACACGGGAAGCGTAACGTAGACGACCAGCATGCTGAGGGTCGCAGCCATGAAGGCAGTCTCCAAGCCTGCCAACAGATCATGCAGGGGCGGTTCGAACGCATGCAGTTCGGCGCGTGTCAGTATCGTTCTGAAACGCTGCCAGCTCAAGGCCCCCAATATGAACACGCCGAAGCCCGCGGCCAGTGTGGTGAGGGCGACAGCGAGTTCAATGCGCCTGAACTTCGGAGGCATCGGCGGTTCCGGATCGGCGTCAGGCTTTGCTTGCTCCGGCTCTGCGGTCGTCATGCGCCATAGTCTCCGGCAGCCTTCGCTCGCAGATGAAAGGCGAGGCGTGCGGCGTATTCAAGAGGGCTTTTTGGCCGCACGAGGGCACCGGCGGGCGTCGCCGTCCAGTCGACCAGCCGTGTCAGGAAGAAGCGCATCGCCGCGCCGAGGCAGAGCGCCGGCAGGGCGTCGCGCTCGGCGGTGACAAGCGGCCGCAGGGACTGGTAGCCGGCGATCAGCGCCGCGCCCTTGGAATAGTTGAACTCCAGCTGCGAGGCGTCGCTCGCCTTGCCGTCATCGAAGGCCCAGGCGTTGAGGCAGACGGCAAGATCATAGGCCAGCGCATCGGTGCAGGCGAAGTAGAAGTCGATGGCGCCGGAGAAGTCGTCGCCAAGGAAGAAGGCATTGTCGGGGAAGAGGTCGGCATGGATCGTTCCGTGCGGCAGCTGGCCGGAAAAGGCACGGGCGCTGCGGATGGTCTCGAAGCCGGTTTCGACGATTGCCGAAAGGCTGGGTTGCAGCGCGTCCGCATCTGCTGCGCGGCCCTGCCACAGCCGGTGCCACGCTGTGGGGCCAAGCGCATTTTCGCGGACGCCGCCAAAATCTGCGAGCGCAAGGTGCATGCGGGCGAGGCCCTCACCCAGCGCCCGGCACTGGCGCACGTTCGGCCGGCGCGGCGACAGCCCGTCGAGAAAGGTGATGATGACAGCCGGGCGCCCTTCGAGCGTGCGCAGGGCACGGCCATCGCGTCCCATCACCGGCAGCGGGCAGGGAAAGCCCTTGCCTGCGAGGTGCTGCTTCAGCGCTACGAAGTAGGGCAGGTCGTCCGCCTTCACCCGTTTCTCGAACAGCGTGAGGATGAACCGCCCTTGCGTCGTCTCGAGATAATAGTTCGAGTTTTCGACGCCTTCCGCGATGCCTTTGAAGGCAATCGCTTCGCCGAGATCGTAGGCGGCAAGGAATGCCGCCAACGCCTCATCGGAAACTTGCGTATAAACCGCCATGGGCGGGCGGGTTACTAAGTTTTGGACAGCATGTCACGCGACAGCGTCTTGCCCGCCAGCAGGTAGTGGATCGCCGCCCAGCCATAGAGCGAAGCGAACACCACGATGGCCCATTGCAAGCCGCGCGCGTCGGCGCTCTTGCACCCAGCCGCCTGTTCGACGGCGAGCACAGTCACGTCCCGGCACATCGCAAGCGTCAGGCCAAGGTCCGAGCCATTGATGAACATGGTCTTGAACGCCGTCGAGAGCACGCCCGCCAGCGTCGGGCCGAGGCCGATGCCGATCAGGTTCACCGCAAACAGCGTGATCGCCACAGCGGTCGCCCGCGTCCGGCTGTCCACGACGCCGGCGGAGACGGCATACATCGGGCCAAGATAGAAATAGTGCAGCGTCGCCGCCAGCATCAGCGGCGGGATCATCATCGGCACGGTGGGGCTGAGATAACCGATCCAGTAGAGCGGCACCGACAGGCCCATGCCGAGCGCCGGCATCCAGGACAGCGCGGTCGGATAGCGAACCGACAGCTTGTCGGCGAGGAAACCCGACAGGAACACGCCGAGGGCCGCCATCAGGCCGAGCACCAGCGAGAAGATCAGCGCGGCTTGCGTCAGGGTCAGGCCATGGGTTCGCAAGAGGAAGGAAGTCGAAAAGGCCGCGACGCCATAGCCAGCGAAGGAGGCAATCGCGGCCCCTGCCACGACGTGTACATAAGTCGGCTTCTTCATCAGGTCTTTAAGCACTGTGCCGAAGCCATCGGGCACGGCCTTGCGCGGCGCGCCGGGCGGATCGGAATAACCACGCGGCGGCTCTTTCACGGTGAAGAACAGGATGCCTGCGAACAGAACGCCGGGCAGGCCGACCGCGATAAAGGCGATGCGCCAGCCCTCGAGACTTTTCCAGTCGATCAGGCCCTGCGCCCAGCCCCATCCCCAGTCGCCGAGCAAGGTGTAGATGTTTTCGCCGGTGACGTAATCGTTGATCGGGCCTGCCGCGAGGCCGGCGAACATTCCGCCCAGCGGCACGCCGAGGGCGTAGATCGAGGCCGCCGTCGCGCGGCTGGTTGGCTTGAAGTAGTCAGCGATGACAGACTGGGCCGGCGGCGTGCATCCGGCTTCGCCGACACCGACCAGCAGGCGGAAGATGAACAGGGTGATGAAGCTCGTGGCGAAGCCGCAGAGCACGGTCATCAGGCTCCCGAGCGTGAGCGAGATGATGATGATCATCATCCGGCTGCGCCGGTCGGCCACGCGCGCGATCGGGATGCCGAGCGTGGTGTAGAAGATCGCGAAGGCGAGGCCGCCCAGCAGGCCCATGTGCCAGTCTTCGAGCTTGAGCGAG
>JBGSVY010000100.1:0-2943 GCA_041752715.1 Hyphomonas sp. | reverse complement strand
CGCGGTGCCGCTCGCCCGCCAGCAGGCGTCGCCGCGGGGCGACAACGCCTCTCCGGCAAGGCGCCAGTGCGTGCCCTCGTCGAAGAGGTGCGCCGCGATCGCCGTGCGGCAGCTGCCATCGAGAATGTCCAGCAGCGTACGCTCGGCGGTTGCCGCGGCTTCTGCCGGCGCATCATTGATCGCCCGCAGCGCTGCCATCAGATCGGCATCTGCATCGTCGCGCGCCACCACACCAATTATGCCCTGCGCGGCGGCGGGCAGCATGATGTCGAGCGGGATCGGGCGGGCAAAGTGCGCAAGGCCGAGACGGTTGAGGCCCGCCATCGCGAGGAAGGTTGCATCCGCAAGTCCTTCTTCCAGCTTGCGCATCCGCGTCGCGACACTGCCCCTGAATGTAATGATCTCGAAATCCGGCCGCACCGCCAAGGCCTGCGCCTCGCGCCGCAGCGACGCCGTGCCGACCCGCGCGCCCTTGGGCAAGTCGATCAGGCCGCCATCGTGGGCCGAAAGGAAACCGTCGCGCGGATCCTCGCGCGCCGGGAAAGCGGCAAAGACCTGCCCTGCCGGCAGACGGGACGGCACGTCCTTCAGGCTGTGGACGGCAATGTCGATCTCGCCGCGCGTCAGCGCGTCGTCGAGCTCGCGCGTGAACAGGCCCTTGCCGCCGGAATTGATCAGCCGTTCGCTCGTCAGCTGGTCGCCCTTGGTCGTGAAGGTCACGATCTCGGCGTCGAGACCGCCTTCGCTTGCTGCGGCGAGGCTCGCGGCGATCTGGTTGGCCTGGGACAGGGCAAGCGGCGAGCCGCGTGTTCCAAGGCGGATGCGGCGGGCGGGTCGGGTCGGGTGAGGGCTGGTCATGGCTTTCCCTAGCCTTGCTCGGGCGCCTTGCCAATTGACACTGAAGCCCGGCGCGGTCTACGCAGCCATATCGTTAAACGGAAAGACCCGGAGCCCGCCCCATGTTGCGCACAGCCATCTCAGTCCTCGCCCTCACCCTTGCGCTCGGCGCCTGCGCGCCAAACCCCGTCTCAGCGCCGCTCAATGCGCAAACCGAGGAATCGCCCGAGGCACTGTCCGCGCGCCTCAACGCCTGGTTCGATGCGAAATACGAGGAACAGCTGCAGTTCAGTCCGATCCAGCTGTCCTTCCAGGGCCGCAAGGACAAGAACGACCAGATCGACTGTTTTACCTTCGCTTGCGCCGACACCCAGCTTGCCTGGCAGAAGGCTGCCACTGACGAGATGAAGGCATCGTTCAATTACGACGCCCTGTCGCCGACCGACAAGGATTCCTACGATCTCTGGGTCTACCAGTATGAGCAGGCCGCCGCCGGCGTCGCCTATCGCAATAACGGCTTCGTCTATGACCAGATGAATGGGGCGCAGAGTTTCCTGCCGACCTTCATGATGCAGTTCCACGCCGTCGACGAGGAAGCCGACGCGCGCGCCTACATCGCGCGGATCACGGCCGGCGCAGGCGCGCTGCGTGACGGTCTCGCGATTGCCAAGGAGAATGCAGGCAAAGGCGTGCACGCGCCGAAATTTGCCTATGAGGGCGTGATCGACCAGTCGCGGAAGATCATCACGGGCGCGCCGTTCACGGACGGTCCGGATGCGGCGATCTTCGCGGACTTCAAGGCCGATGTGCAACGGCTCGTCGAGACGGGAAAGACGACACCGGAAACCGCCGCCGAACTGACCACGCAGGCCGAAGCTGCCCTGAAAGGCGATTTCCTCGCCGTCTACAACGAGTTGATCGCCTTTGCGACTGAAGACATGGCCAATTCCCCTGCGCCGGAAGGCCCGCAAGGCGCAAACCTCCAGCCACAGGGCGAGGACTATTACAATTTCATGCTGCGCCAGATGACGACAACCGGCATGACGGCGGATGAGATTCACAATCTCGGCCTCTCGGAAGTCGCCCGCATCCAGGCTGAAATGGAAGCCATCAAGACCGAGGTCGGCTTCTCCGGAACACTGCAGGAATTCTTCGCCAGCATCCGCGACGACAAAGACAACGAACTGCACTATTATCCGGACACGGATGAGGGACGCGAAGGTTACATCACTGACGCGACCGCCGCGATCGACAAGATCAAGGCCCAATTGCCGAACTATTTCGGCATCCTCCCCAAAGCCGATCTTGTCGTGAAGCGCGTCGAAGCGTTTCGCGAACAGCCCGGCGCCGCTCAACACTACTTTCCCGGCACACCGGATGGCGGGCGCCCGGGCATCTATTACGCTCACCTCGCCGACATGAAGGCAATGCCGAAGGGCGAGCTGGAAGTGATCGCGTACCATGAAGGCCTGCCGGGCCACCACATGCAGATATCGATCGCGCAGGAGCTGACCAGCGTTCCGAAATTCCGTACACAGTCAAACTTTACGGCCTATGCTGAAGGTTGGGGGCTCTACTCCGAAAAACTGGCTTCAGAGATGCCGGGCACATTCGAAGATCCGTACTCGGATTTCGGACGGCTCGGTTCTGAAATTTGGCGCGCGATCCGGCTCGTCGTGGATACCGGTCTCCATTCGAAAGGCTGGACGGAAGAGCAGGCGGTGCAGTTTGGTACGGTGCAGACGTTTATTGCGCGTGGGTTGCCTGTTCGAGTGTTGCATATTGATACACCCTCGGAATTTGCTGCCGGAGCGTTGATGCAGCATTTTATGCTTGAGACTGTTTTGACGGCGGATATTATGGGTGTTAATCCTTATGATCAGCCTGCTGTTGAAGACGGTAAAATCCGCGCGCGTTCTTATCTTAAAGAACAACTGGTGCAAGGAGCTGCTTAGATCATGTCGCTTATTCGTGTTTTGCCCTCTACTACCGTGAATCGTATCGCGGCTGGAGAAGTGGTGGAGCGTCCTGCGTCTGTTATTAAAGAGTTGGTCGAAAATGCTTTGGATGCCGGCGCTACGCAAATAGATGTAGTGAGTGAAGCAG
>JBGSVY010000099.1:0-3411 GCA_041752715.1 Hyphomonas sp. | reverse complement strand
CAGGGTCGGGAACCCGTTTTCCTGCAGCGAAAGATAGCGCGAGCCACCCGACGCGATGGGCAGGCCGCGCACCTTGATGTTGGCATTGGCGTCGCCGCCGGTGTCTTCCGACTTGACCCCGGGAATGGCGCGGAACAGTTCATTTACCGATCGCGGTGCGAGGTTTGCGATTTCATCCTCACCAATCGCCGAGACAGACGCCGAGGAATCGAAGATGGTCGTTTGCCGGGCCACGCCCGTCACGATCACGGTTTCCTGCCGGGCTTCAGCCTCTTCGGAGGCTCCGATCTGGTCCTGTGCGTAAGCGCCCGCATGGACGAGCGCGAGCGCGCCAGCGCTCAAAAGCAGGGTTCTCTTGGTTGCAGACATGTGCCGAAATCCTCCCGGGGACGTATCTTGACAGTCGACCTTTCGACTTGCCGAGCCTCAGCTAGAGGCAGAATACAATCCATTGCAAGAAGATAATTCAAACGATTGCATTTTCTATTCCTGCGCCTCGTACTTGTTGCGGGTTTGCCACATTCCCCAATGGCTAGGCAGGGCCTGGCTTGTTTGGTGATCTCAACACCCGTTCCCGGACCCGCCAAGCGCGGGCGCCGTTCCTTTCTTGTGCGCTGGAAATCTCTACCGGCATCGATCTGTGAGAATCTGGATCGGCAAGAAGCGAACTTGTCTGCCGTTCCATCCTCGCCTCGAAAGAGGCGCCATCTCCGGTATCGACGACCGCGTGGGGCAAAGACGGGTGCCCACCTTCGGATAAAGCCCCTTGTCGTTGAGGATCGCGAACAGGCGTCGCATTTTACCCCCTTGCTCGTCGTCTCGGGCGCCGCGCGGGTTCCAAACATCTAAGAGCTTGCGGCCCGGTCCTTTGCGAATGCCGCCGGACACTGAAATGCAAGCGTTTGCTGTAGCCATTCTTAAACCTTTTTCTCCTACGCCTTTCTCAGGAGGGCGTCCGTATGAAGGGCATTGTGTTCACCGAGTTCCTTGACCATGTGGAAGAGGCCCTTGGCCCAGCCATGGTCGAAAGCATCATCGAGGCCTGCGATCTGGCCTCGGGCGGCGTCTATACGAGCGTGGGCACCTATCCTTGTGAGGAAATGGGCCAGCTGATCGGCGCGCTGGCGAGACTGTCCGGCCGCGATCCGGTATCGATACTTCACGAGTTCGGCGGGCGCCTCGCGCAGACCTTCCATCAGGTCTATCCGGAACATTTCAAAGTGCCGGGATTCTTCGACTTCGTTGAATCTGTCGATTCCCATATTCACGTTGAAGTCATGAAACTCTATCCGGACGCCGAGTTGCCGCGCTTCCACACAGTTTCGCGCGAGCAGGACCGGCTGGTCATCGATTATATCTCATCCCGGGGCCTCGAAAACCTCGCCTTCGGCCTTTTCCATGGCTGCAGCACGATCTTCGATGAGCCCGTCCACATCACTGCAACCGCACATGACGAGGCCGCCGTGAAATCGGTCCGGTTCACGCTCGCCCGCGCATCCTGATGACCGAGCCCCAGGACGCTGCATGGTCTGACCTCGAGCTGCTGCGGCGGCGGATTTCCCGCGAGAAGCAGGCCCGCAAGGAAGCCGAGCGCATCCTGGAGCAAAAGTCGCTCGAGCTTTTTAGCGCCAACGCCGCCCTGCTCGAGGCTCACGCGACCCTGCAGCGGCAAATCGCGGCGCTCGAGGTTGAACGCGACCGTGTGCTGATGATGTCGCGTACGGACTTTTTGACCCAATTGCCCAATCGCAGCGCCCTGCTCGACCTGATCGACGAGCGCATGGCCGCCGGACGGGCCGAAGGCAAGCATGCCTGGCTTTTTCTCGTCAACCTGCAGCATTTTCAGTTCATCAATGCCGCGCTCGGCCCCCGAGGCGGGGACGCGGTGCTGCGGGGCGTGGCGGAACGGTTGCGCAAGGTGACGAGCCGGTTTTCTGCCGTCGCCGGCCGCTTCAGCGGCACTGAGTTCGCCATATTCCTCGAGGCCGGGGCTGGCGCCATCGAGGATCTCGGAAACGAGATCCTCGCCCTGATCGAGCGGCCCATCCTGCTTGACGGGCGCGAAGTGCGTGTCGAGGTCGCCGTGGCTGCAGCCGGAACGAACTTTGCCGCGCCGAACACCAATGCGCTGCGCCTGGCCGCCGATTCCGCGCTTGTAAGATGCCGCGCGGAGAAGCTGCGCGGCATCTGCTGGTTTGACGAGAAGATGCTGGCCGAGATCGAGCGCCGGCAGGAACTCGAGGTCATGTTGCGCGGCGCGATCCAGCGCCGGGAGATCGAGCCGTGGTTCCAGCCGATCATCCATCCGCGCGATCCGCATGCCATGTCGCTCGAAGTGCTGGCCCGCTGGCCAGAACAGGGATGTCTGATCGGGCCTGGCGAGTTCCTGCCGCTGGCCGAGGACATGGGTCAACGCGTCGCCCTCGACAGCTGGCTTATCCAGCAGGCCTGCCTCCAGGCCCTGCCATGGGTCCAGTCTGGCAAGGTCCGCGAGATCAGCGTGAACGTCTCGCCGCGCGACTTGATAACACCCGGCTTTGCCGACGAATTGTCGGCTATGGTCGCCGCCACCGGTTTCCCGCTGGACCACCTGGTCATCGAAGTCACCGAAGCAGTCTTCATCGAGAATCTCGATCTCATGCGGGCGCAACTGTTCGCGCTGACACACACCGGAGTACGAATTGCCCTTGATGATTTCGGCACCGGCTATTCCAACTTGCGCTCGCTGGTCGGCCTCCCGTTCAGCAAGATCAAGCTCGACCGCTCGTTGATTGCGGAAATGGAATCAAGTGACCGCGTTGCAATGCTCGTCAGCACCCTCGTGCAATGGGCGCGGGCAAGCAATCTCGAGATTGTCGCCGAAGGCGTCGAGACAGAGATGCAGTCCATACTCCTCAAGTCGCTCGGTTGCAGTAGCCTGCAGGGTTACCTGTTCGGCCGCGCAATGTCGGCCCGCAATCTCGAAGCGCGCCTCGCAATGCCAGCCGCCGCCGGGTGGGCTCAGGCGAGTTGAGCCGTTATCCCGCAATCTACGCAGTCAACCGCGGGGCCCGGCCGTAACAGGGAAGGAGCGCCTGTCTTTGCCTTGGGGGATCGGCTCTCCTGCAAAGGTATCGACCTGAGCGCGTGTACCGATCCGGGATCACGACGACCGGCTGCCGGGGGCTACAAGCTGCCCTTGGTGCTCGCGGCTTTGCCGCCGAGGCGGGGATCGATAGAGACCGCGGTGCGCAGGGCGCGGGCGGTGGCCTTGAAGCAGCTTTCGGCGAGGTGGTGGTTGTTCTCGCCGTAGAGGTTCTCGACGTGCAGGCACATGCCGCAATTGCTGGCGAGGGCGTGGAAGAACTCCTTGAAGAGCTCGGTGTCCATCTCGCCAAGCTTGTCGCGCCGGAAATCAACCTTCCAGATCAG
>JBGSVY010000098.1:0-3447 GCA_041752715.1 Hyphomonas sp. | reverse complement strand
GCCGCAGGCGGAGCCGGTGCAGGCGTGCCGCCGCCCCCACCGCCGCTGCAGGCGGCAAGCGTGGCGGACACGAGACCGAAAGAAAGTTTCTGGAACAGCCGCATCACCAAGGCGTAACTGGCTGCGAACCCGGTGCCTAGTGTCAATTCCGACAGGCGCGGCCTGCGACATGTTTTTGCCGCCGCGCCTCTAGGCAAGCCCGCCTTGAACGTCCAAAAGGCCGTCCAGTGCGCCCGGTCAGGGTGCCCAGCAGGGACGGGCCCATGGCCGACAGCCACGCGCAAAAGGCGCACATGTCCGCCCCGATGCCAGCCCGGCCCGTGCCAGGCAAGGCGGAACTGGTCGCGATGATTGCCGGCCTGATGGCCCTCAACGCGATCGCCATCGACATCATGCTGCCGGCGCTCGGCGAGATCGCGCATGCCACGGGCCTCATCGCAGCCGGTGCACCGAGTGACAATCGCCAGCAATATGTCATCTTTGCCTATGTGATGGGCTTCGGCGCGCCGCAGATCGTCTGGGGACCGATCACCGACCGCTTCGGCCGCCGGCTGCCGCTCTTCATCGCGCTCGCCGGATACATCGCTGCGGCCTTGCTGTGCGTGCTGATGCGCGATTTCTGGGCCCTGCTGGCGGCGCGTTTTCTTCAAGGCGTCTTCGCCTCGGGCGCGCGGATCGTGGCCTCGGCCGTCGTGCGCGACCTGTTCGCCGGACGCGCGATGGCGAGTTTCATGTCACTGGTGATGACGATCTTTATGATCATCCCGATCATCGCGCCGGCGCTCGGCCAGGTCATCCTGTTTGTTGCGCCGTGGGAAGGCATCTTCCTCGTGCTCGCAGTCTGGGGAGCGTTGATGCTCGCCTGGACCTGGACGCGCCTGCCGGAAACGCTGGCGCCCGAGGCCCGCCGGCCGATGGATGGGCGCAGCATTGCGGGCGCCTACCTGTCGGTCGTCCGGTCGCGCGTCAGCTTTGGTTACATGTGTGCGTCGGGCGTGATCTTCGGGGCCCTGTTCGGCTTCATCGCGTCCTCCGAACAGGTGTTCCGGGGCGTCTTCGGACAGGGCGACAGTTTCGCCTTCTGGTTCGCGGGGATCGCCGGGATGCTGGCGGTGGCGAACTTCACGAACTCCCGCCTTGTCGAGCGGATCGGGATGCGCCGGATCAGCCATTTCGCGCTGATCGCGTTCACGCTGCTTTCGTCCGGGCTCGCGGCGACGACCTACCTGCTGGGCGAGAACCTGATGGTCTTCTTCCCGGTCTTTGCCCTTGCCTTTGCGTGCTTCGGGCTGATGGGCTCGAACTTCTCGGCGCTTGCGATGGAGCCCCTCGGCAAGATCGCAGGGACCGCTTCAGCAGCCTACGGATTTGCCACAACGCTCGTTTCAAGCCTGCTCGGTATGCTGATCGGCGCGCAGTTTGATGGATCAACGATCCCGCTGATGACCGGCTTTGCCTGCCTCGGCATCGTGTCACTCAGCATCGTTCTGATCACCGAGAGGGGTCAGCTGTTCAGCCGGCGCTGAGCGCGCTCAAACAGTTGCATCGCGCGGCAGCGGTTCGCGCACCTTCGAGAGTGGCCGGACCTTTGTTTCGAGATGCTCGATGATCAGACTGGCGAGGTCGCGGCCAGTGGCCATCTCGATGCCTTTCAAGCCTGGCGAAGAATTGACTTCGAGCACCTTGGGACCGGCCGACGTCTGCAAGAGATCAACCCCCGCAACCTGCAAGCCCAGAACTTTCGCCGCTTCCCGCGCCGTCTCGCGTTCATCCGCGGACAGCTTGACGGGACTGGCCGAGCCACCGCGATGCAGGTTCGAGCGGAACTCGCCCTTGGCGGCCTGGCGCTTCATGGCGCCGACAACCTTGGTGCCGATCACGAACGCCCGCACGTCCGCGCCGCCTGCCTCCTCGACAAATTCCTGTACGAGGAAGTTGGCATCGAGGCCCCGGAACGCATCAACGAGGCTCTCGGCCGCCTTGCGGGTTTCCGCCAGCACGACGCCCTTGCCTTGCGTGGACGAGAGCAGTTTCAGCACCACCGGCGCCCCGCCCGTCAGGCCGATCAGGTCGCGGGTATCCTTCGGGCTGTGGGCGAAGGCGGTGACGGGCATGGCGATCTTGGCGCGGGCGAGCAACTGGTGCGCGAGCAACTTGTCCCGGCTGCGGCCGATGGCGCCCGCACCATTCAGGCAATAAGCGCCGGTGTTTGCAAACTGGCGCAGCACGGCCATGCCATAATCGGTGATCGAGGCGCCGATGCGCGGGATCACCGCGTCATAACGCGGCAAGGCCTTGCCATCATAGTGCACTTCCGGATTGAGCGGGCCGATCCGCATATAGCACCGTGCGGTGTCGACCGCTTCGATCACGTGGCCGCGCGACGTGGCAGCCTCGATGAGGCGTTTCGAGGAATAATTGTTCGGCTCGCGGGTCAGCAGCGCGATGCGCAGCGGGCGCCGCACCGGCTTTCGGCGCGGCAGGTTCTGGTAGAGCGAATAGTCGAGCGCGGGCTGCAGGAACGAGGCGTTCGGATCAACGATCATGTTCGGCTGCACAGCTGCGCGTCCGAACAGCATCCGGTAGGTCATCGTTTCACGATTGGAGAGGGTCAGCTGGATCGGCCAGCGGCGGCCCCCCATCTGCGCCATCGTCTCGATCACATAGCGAAGCTCCGTCTCGCCATTGGAACTTGTGACTTCGCGGCGGTCGACGACCGGCGCCGAGCAGGTCACTTCCAGCTGCGGATCGTCGGGGTCCGGCTGGATGAGAAAGCGAACCTGCGGCGCCCCCGCAGGGCCGAAGGGCTCAATGATGCTGGCATGCAGCGCGGATGTCTTGGCACCGGTATCGATCTTGGCCTTGATCGCGGGCAGGCCGAGATCGGGCAAGCCGAGCCATTCTTCCCATCCAAGCTCAAACGGGGCGTTCTGCGGCATGGATGATCTCCCTGCGCCGGGCGTCAGCTTCGACTAGCGGTATTCGGGCGGCCGCGGCAAGCGACAACGCGAAATCGCGCCATCAACCCTTGACGAGCCAGGCCGTCTCGACGATGCGCGTCACATCACCCATGATTCCTGTAATCTTGAAATCTTTCGGCGTGTAGACGCGCGCAATCCCCATCTGGCTCAGCGCCCGTGCGTCTTCGGGCGGGATGATACCGCCGACGACCACCGGCACATCACCGAGGCCTGCAGCGCGCAGTTCCGAGATCGTCTCCCGCACAAGGTCGAGATGGCTGCCTGAGAGGATCGACAGGCCGACGACATGTGCATTTGCCGCCTTTGCCTGCGCCGCGATTTCAGCAGGGGTAAACCGGATGCCTTCATAGACGACCTCCATGCCCACTTCGCGCCCGCGTGCCGCGATCTGCTCGGCGCCGTTCGAGTGGCCATCGAGGCCCGGCTTGCCGAGCACATAGGTCAGCTTGCGGCCAAGCGCCTCTGA
>JBGSVY010000097.1:0-3451 GCA_041752715.1 Hyphomonas sp. | reverse complement strand
GATCGACCTCGACAAATCCGGCGAGGAAGTCTTCGACCAGAGCCAGAGCCTGGTGTTCAAGCAGCTCGCGGTGCGCCGCATCTATGACGCCTCGACCGACAGCCTGATGTACGTGTCGTTCAGCCGGACGGTGGTCGACGGATCAGCCAAGATGAGCCTGTCGACCGTGCCGCTGTATGGACGCGAGGCGACCTGGACCGGCGGCAAGCCGCCGGCGAAGTAATCATCCCAGCGCCGCACGTTGCGCCGCGAAGAGCTCGTTGCAGCCCTTTTCGGCGAGGCGGAGCATCTCGTCGAGTTCGGGACGCGTCAGCGGGCGCGATTCCCCGGTGCCCTGAACTTCGATGAAGCCGCCATCCGAACTCATCACGACATTCATGTCGGCTTCGCCTTCGGAATCTTCGGGATAGTCTACATCCAGCACGGGGTGGTCATGGTAGACGCCGACCGAGATCGCCGCGGCCTGTTTCTGGATCGGATTGGCCTTGATGATCCCCTCGCGTTGCAGGTAGCGGCAGGCGAGCGCGAGGGCGACATAGCCGCCGGTGATCGAGGCAGTGCGCGTGCCGCCATCGGCCTGCAACACATCGCAGTCGAGCGTGATCTGGTTGTCACCGAGCGCCGAGAGATCGACCACCGAGCGCAGGCTGCGGCCGATCAGGCGCTGGATTTCCTGGGTGCGGCCCGACTGCTTGCCTTGGGCCGCTTCGCGGCGGCCGCGCGTGTGGGTGGCGCGTGGCAGCATGCCATATTCGCCAGTAACCCAGCCCTTGCCCTGCCCTTTCAGCCAGCCGGGGACGCCTTTTTCCCAACTGGCGGTGCAGAGGACGTGGGTATTGCCGAACTTCGCAAGGCAGGAGCCTTCAGCATAGCGGGTGACGTTGGTCTCGAGCGAAACCTCCCGCAGGGCATCAAAGGCACGGCCGGACGGGCGCACGAGTTTGGTCATGGCGGGGAATCCTTCTAATTGAGGGCCTGATTGCGGGTTTTGCGCCGCCTGTCTACACGTGGGCGGCAAACGGGGTAGAGGACAGTTCCGGTCATGGCCAACGATATCGATATCGCCCGGGCGGCGAAAAAGCGCCCGATTGCCGAGATCGGCGCAATGCTCGCCATCCCACCAGAGGAGCTGATCCCCTACGGCCACGACAAGGCCAAGATCAGCGCGCGCCATCTCGCGAGCCTCCGGTCGCGCCCGGCCGGCAAGCTGGTGCTCGTCACGGCGATCAATCCGACACCCGCCGGTGAGGGCAAGACGACCACGTCTGTCGGCCTCGCCGATGCGCTGACCCGGATTGGCAAGAAGACTGCGCTCTGCCTGCGCGAGCCTTCGCTCGGGCCCTGCTTCGGCCAGAAAGGCGGCGCGACCGGTGGCGGCCTCTCCCAGGTCGTGCCGATGGACGACATCAACCTGCACTTCACAGGCGACTTCCACGCTGTCACGACAGCCCACAACCTGCTCGCAGCGATGGTCGACAATCACGTCCACTGGCGCGAGACGCCAGAGATTGATCCTGCACGGATCACCTGGCGGCGTGTGCTCGACATGAATGATCGCAGCCTCCGGACGGTCGTCACCGGGCTCGGCGGATCGAGCAATGGAGTGCCGATGGAAACCGGGTTTGACATCACGGTCGCTTCGGAGATCATGGCCATCCTCTGCCTTGCCAACGATCGCGCAGATCTTGCAAGCCGCCTGTCGCGCATCATCGTCGGGTACACGCGGGAGCGCGAACCGGTAACGGCGGCAGACATCAAGGCGGTCGGTGCGATGATGGCGCTGCTGCGCGACGCCGCGCTGCCAAACCTCGTCCAGACGATCGAGCACACGCCCTGTGTCATCCATGGCGGCCCGTTCGCCAACATTGCGCATGGCTGCAATTCGGTGATCGCGACGCGGGCGGCGCTGAAGATGGCCGACTATGTGGTCACCGAGGCGGGCTTTGGCGCCGATCTCGGGGCCGAGAAGTTCTTCGACATCAAGTGCCGGCAGGCGGGCCTGATGCCGAACGCGGTCGTGCTCGTCGCGACCGTCCGTGCCCTGAAGATGCATGGCGGCCTCGCGCGCGGCGACCTTGCGACGGTGAGTTACAGCGCGCTGGACGCCGGGCTCGCCAATCTCGGGCGGCATGTCGAAAACCTGCGCCTGTTCGGCGTGCCGGTGATTGTCGCGGTCAACCGTTTCACCAGCGACACGTCCGGCGAATTGGCGGCGATCGAAGCCTATTGCGGCAAGATCGGTGTGCCGGGGGCGTTCTGCACGCATTGGGCAGAAGGCGGCCGCGGCGCCGAGGGCCTCGCGCAGGGCGTCGTGACGCTGGTGGAGTCCGGGGCGGCAAATTTCCAGACGCTGTATCCATCCGACCTTGGCCTGTTCCAGAAGATCGAAGCGGTTGCGACACGCATCTACCGGGCCGAGCGGGTCGATGCGACGAAGGCTGTCCGCGAAAAGCTCGCCCGCTGGGAAAAGGCTGGCCATGCGCATCTCCCGGTCTGCATTGCCAAGACCCAGTACAGCTTCTCGACGGATCCAGCCCTCCTCGGCGCGCCTGAGGGCCATGTCCTCAACGTGCGCGATGTGCGCCTGTCGGCCGGCGCCGGATTTGTCGTCGCGATCTGCGGCGACATCCTCACCATGCCCGGCCTGCCGCGGCGCCCGGCAGCAGAACACATCCACCTCAATGAGGCGGGTCTGATCGAAGGCCTGAGCTGAGCCCCTATTGAACATGGGCCCCGGCGCGCCTACTCCAAGCGCATGAACGAGCCATTCCAGACTCATTCCCTCATGCAGCGCCTCGACCAGCGGTCCCGCGACATTTTCCGCGAGATCGTCGAGGGATATCTCTCCACAGGCGAGCCAGTTGGCTCGCGGACGCTGTCGAAAGGGCCAATCGCCCTCTCCTCGGCGTCGATCCGCAATGTCATGGCCGACCTGACCGATCTCGGCCTGCTTGATGCGCCGCACGTGTCGGCTGGCCGGGCGCCAACCCATCGCGGCCTGCGGCTGTTTGTCGATGGCTTCCTCGAATTCGGCGAACCCTCGCGGGCGGACCGGCAAGCAATCGATGATCGCATGGGCGCCGCCGGCACCGATGTCGAGGCCGTGCTGAGCGAGGCCTCGGCGATCCTGTCAGGCCTCGCGGGCGGCGCGGGCCTCGTTGCGTCGCCAACGCGGGAATCGCCGGTGCGGCATGTCGAGTTCGTGCCGCTCGCCGGAGGCGATGCCTTGTGCGTGCTCGTCACAGAGGATGGGGATATCGAGAACCGGCTGGTGCGCATCCCCGAGGGCCTGCCGGCAACGACACTCATCGAAGCAGGCAACTATCTCTCGACACGCATGAAGGGCCGCACGCTCTCTGAAGCGACGGCCGATGTGCGCGCTGAACTGCGCGAACGCCGTGCCGCGCTCGATACCGCGGCGGCGTCGCTTGTCGAGGCGGGCCTTGCCCAA
>JBGSVY010000096.1:0-1841 GCA_041752715.1 Hyphomonas sp. | reverse complement strand
CCGAGGAGCGCATGGGCCGCCTGTCGCGGGTGACTGGCCGGCGGACCGCGCGCGCGACCTCCGAGGAACACGCTGCGTGACGCGCCCGGGACTGGATGCGCATCCGCTGGAGCTTGGGCCTGACTGGTTCAACCAATTGTTCGGCGAGATCGGCATTGACGCAGAGGTGCGCAGCCTGACGTCGAAGTCGATCGGCACCGGCCAGATCGGCGAGAATGTCCGCTTCGTGTTCGACTATGCGAGGGCGGGGCCGAATGCCCCGAAATCGCTTGTCGGCAAGTTTCCCTCCGCCAACGCGATCAGCGTCGCGACGGCCAAGATGCTGAACCATTACCAGCGGGAAGTGATGTTCTATCGCACCTTCCCGAAGGTGGCAGGCCGCATCACGCCGGATGCGCTGTACACGGACTATGATCCGCAGACCAACCGCTTTGTGCTGATCATGGAAGACATGGCGCCATCCGAACAGGGCGACCAGCTGAAGGGGTGCAGCGTGGAGGAGGCGCGCCTTGCCATGGAAGCGGCGGCTGTGCTGCATGCGGCGCATTGGGAAGATCCGGCGCTGGACGACCATGCCTGGTTGCAGGGCTCTGCCAAGGCGCCGCCGCCGGGGCTGACATCCGAACAGGTTGCGGACCTGTGGACGGGTTTCAAGGCGCGCTACGCCGCGCATATCGATGCCGAACAGATCGAGGTGGGCGACGCGTATGCCGCCAGCCTGCCGCGATGGGGCGAGGCCTACCGGGGCCCCTTCGCGCTGACGCATTCCGATTTCCGGCTCGACAACATGCTGTTCGGCAAGCCGGGCGCCAAGAAACCGCTCGCCGTGGTCGACTGGCAGACGGCCGGCAAGGGCGCCCCGGCCAATGATGTGGCCTATTTCATCGGCGCGGGTCTGACCCGCGAGGAGCGCCCGAAGCATGAACAGGCCCTGCTGCGCCATTACCATGACCGCCTGAGAGCCGAGGGGATCACGAGCTACAGCTTCGAGGACCTCTACACGCATTACCGGTGGTTCTCGTTTTACGGCATATCGGTCGCCTTCGCGGCGGCGATGATCGTCCAGCAGACCGAACGGGGCGACGAGATGTTCCTCACGATGCTCCGCCGCCACGCCGCGCAGGTGCGTGACAATGATGGGCTCGCGCTGCTTTACTGAAGACTATTTTTTGCGCCGAGCGCTGAAAATACAGCAGGACGGTGAATTTGTGCCGGTCCGGAACAGCTTTCCAAACACCCTCCTAACGCGCGCGGCCAAACTGCATCGCGCCGTCAAGCGCAGGCTTAAACCGCTGCCTGTAGTGTCCAAGCCTGAAACCCGGAGAAGCCGGGGGAACTGGTCATCGCCTGAGAAGGGTCAAGACATGGACATGCAGAATGCACGCACGATGAGCGTCAAGGGCCCTGATGGCCAGACGCTGACACTCGCCGACCTTCCGTCGCCGAACATTTCGCGTTGGGTTACCCGCCGCAAGGCCGAAGTCGTTGCCGCCGTGACGGGCGGGCTCCTGACGCGCAAGGCCGCGTGCGAACGCTACAGCCTGACCGACGAAGAGTTCGAGGCCTGGGAACGGCTCTATTCGCGCCACGGCGCGAAGGGCCTTCGCGCCACGCGGATCCAGCAATACCGTCGCTAATCAACGGGGTGCGGCCCGCCAGCCGCGCCCGTTAAACACAAATTTACATCGCCGCCGCTAACAATCGGGGGAATAGCCGGATTCCCGGCTGCACCCGGAGGGCGTCATGGCGATGGGCCGCCAGTCAGTAGCGCACGGCGCCCAGCGCTTGCCGCGAACGCTCGCCCTTGCGGCGTGCGCGCTGGCGATCACGCTGGGGGCCTG
>JBGSVY010000095.1:0-10861 GCA_041752715.1 Hyphomonas sp. | reverse complement strand
GTCCATGTCGGCGACAAGCGCGTGGATGCGGGCCTGCGCTGCGGTTTTGGCTTCCTCGCCGGCCGCCCGTGCGGCGCCCAGCGCGCCCGTCATCAGGCTGGCAATGTCATCTAGCAGTGGATTTGTGGCAGCCATTTGGTTACTCCTCGCGCGGCGGGCCTGACGGCCCTTACCGCCTACCAGATAGGCAGCCGGCCAGACAGGGAAAAGACCGCGCATGTTTGAGAGTGTCGCAGTGTTGAGCCTTCCCATCCTTCAAGGGGCGCTGAGCTTTCCCGAATGGAGCCCCGCGCTTGTTTCGATCGATCTGGGCTTTCTCGGGCTGCCGGCCTTCCATTTGCGTTGGTATGCGCTCGGATACATCGCCGGGATCGGGCTTGCCTGGTGGTATGCCAGCCAGTTGATCCGGCGACCGGCCCTGTTCGGCGGCATCAGCCCGCTCGACAAGAACAGCCTCGACGACCTCATGTTCTGGATCATGATCGGCATCATCCTCGGCGGGCGTCTCGGCTATGTGCTGTTCTACATGGTGCCCTACCAGTTCGACGTGATCGCCGCCGACCCGTTGACGGTGCTGCGCATCTGGGATGGCGGCATGGCCTTCCATGGCGGCATCCTCGGCGTCGCGATCGTCATGGCGTGGTTTGCGACACGGCGCGGCGTCAACCTGCTGCAGGTTGGCGATATCGGCGGCGTCGTCGCGCCCATCGGCATCGGCCTCGTGCGGATCGCCAATTTCGTCAATGCCGAACTCTACGGCCGGCCGACGACCAGTTCCTTCGGCATGGTGTTCCCGGAGGGCTATGTTCCGGGCTCGACGCCGCCTTCCTATAATTGGGAAACGGGCGATTGGGTCTATTCCGGCCTCGAAGTCGCCCGCCATCCGAGCCAGCTCTATGAGTCCGTGCTCGAAGGCTGGATCCCGCTGATCGTCCTGTCGGTTTTGATCTGGCGTTTTGGCGCCCTCAAACGCCCGGGCCTTATCGCGGGGCTGTTTCTCTTGATGTATGGCGCAGGCCGCTCGATCGCGGAGAACTTCCGCGAGCCTGACGCCTTTGTTCAGGGCCTTCCGGAATGGCTGACGATGGGCATGCTGCTCTCGGTGCCGATGTGGCTCGGCGGGGCTTTCCTCGTGTGGAATGCGCTGAAGGCAAAGCCCCTCCACGCGCCAGACTGACGCGCCCGTGACGCTCGAAGAGCGCCTCCTCCGGCTGATCGAGACCAGCGGCCCGATCCCGCTGTCCACCTACATGCAACTCGTCCTGCACGATCCTGCCGAGGGCTACTACGCGACCCGTCCCGGTCTCGGCCGCGACTTCACGACCGCGCCGGAAATCAGCCAGATCTTCGGCGAGCTGATCGGCCTCTGGCTCGTGCACGAATGGCGCGCCCTCGGTTCGCCTGACGATTTCCTGCTGGTCGAGATCGGCCCCGGCCGCGGCGTGTTGATGGCCGATGCGCTGCGTCTTGCCGCCATCGCAGGCGGTGACGCGTTCCTGTCGGCCGCGCGGCTCACGCTGATTGAACCGAGCCCTGCCCTGCGGGGCACGCAGCTTGAGCGCCTCGCCCGCTATCGCCCGGTCTTCCAGGCGCAGATGTCAGCTGTTCCGCCCGGCCCCATGCTGCTGGTTGCCAACGAATATCTCGACTGCCTGCCCGCCCGGCAATTCCGGAACGTCAAGGGCACCTGGCGCGAATGCGTCATCGGGCGCGACCCTGCCGGCGCGCTCGCCTTCGGACTTGCGGCCGATGAGCCCCGTCCCCCGCAAGGCACGGCACTTGCCGGCGACGCGGTCGAAGTCCAGCCCGGGCTCGATCTGGCGATCGCCGACCTTGCCTCGCGAACCGGACCCTATCGTGCGCTCTACATTGACTACGGACCGGACGGCGCAGCCCCCGGCGACACGCTGCGCGCCTACCGGGCGAACCAGCAGGTCTCGCCGCTTGACCAGCCGGGCAGCGCTGATCTCACCGTCGACGTCGATTTCGGCCGCTTCGCGCGTCTCGCCACGGCGGCCGGGGTCGCTGTCGCGGGACCCGTGCCGCAAGGCCTGTTCCTGATGGGACTCGGCGCCCAGGCGAGGCTCACGCAACTCGTAAAAGCCAATCCGGAACACGCCGACTCGATCTTCAAGGCCGCCGAAAAACTCGTGGACCCCGCCCAGATGGGCAAGCGTTTCAAGGCGATCTGCCTGTCATCGCAAGGGTTGGCTGCCCCTGCCGGGTTCGGCCCCGCGGGAGAGTTTGCTTAACGAGCAGTTAGCCGATCCTGTCGCAATGACGTGTTCGAAGGTTCATTGGAGCATTTGAATGTCGCGGCTGACCTTTCGCGAATTTCTGATCAGCCTCCTGTTGCTGGTCGCGAGTGTTCCGGCAGCAGCCGAAACACCCGGCAAGGACGGGGCTGCGACGGTCTCCTCGCTGGTGACTGTCAACCAGTACGCAGCTGTTTCTGGGAGCGTCTCTGCCGGGGCCGGCGCGATCACGGTCGACAGCCTGAGCACGAACCTGCCCGCGTTGACGCCCGGCGATCTTGTGCTGCTCTACCAGGCCGGCGGAGCGACAATCAGTGTCGCCGATACCGCCGCCTATGGCGAAGTCTCCGATCTGGGCAATGCAGGCCGCTATGAATTCCAAACGGTCGCGTCGATCAGCGGCAACACGATCTTCTTCGAGACATACGGCACCTCTTGCGGCGGTCTGCGCCATAGCTATTCCAGCGCTGGCGGCGCGCAGGTGGTTCGCGTGCCCCAATATTCGCAGCTGACCGTCTCATCCGGAGGCACGATCATTCCGCTGGCGTGGAATGGCACACGCGGCGGCATTGTTGCCCTGCACGTTCAGGGAACCCTCAATCTCAGCGGCGCGATCAGCGCGAGCTTTCGGGGCTTTCGGGGCGGCGCGATCGACAATCTGGGCGACTATTACCGTCTCAACTATCTGTATGCGAATCAACAGGACGGCGCCGAGAAGGGCGAGAGTATCGCCGGCTATCAGTCGACCTATCCCGGTGGCCGCTACGGGCGCGGCGCACCCGCCAATGGCGGCGGCGGAGGGAACGGCCACAATGCGGGCGGCGGAGGCGGTGCGAATGGCGACAATGGCACAGCCTGGAATGGTCAGGGCAATCCGGACATATCGGTCAGCGATTGGGTGACAGCCTGGAATATCGACTCGACGCTCAAGGCCTCGACTGTCAGCGCCGGCGGCGGTCGGGGGGGATACACCTTTGCCTTTAACGGCGACCCGCTGACCCGGCCACCCGGTGACCCGGCGTGGGGCGGCGACGGGCGCCGGGAGGTTGGGGGCCTTGGCGGGCGTCCCCTCCCCTTCGACCCGGAAGGCCGGATTTTTTTCGGTGGCGGTGGCGGCGCGGGTGACGGCAACAACTTTGCAGCCGGGCGCGGCGGCAATGGCGGCGGACTGGTTATTGTCATGGCCGGCGCCGTGACCGGCGGTGGAACGATCCGCGCCAATGGCGAGGCCGGAGCCAACACCACAAACAGTCACAATGATGCTCCAGGCGGCGGGGGCGGCGGCGGAAGCATCTTGATCAAGACACCCAGCCTTGGCGGGATCACCATCGAGGCCAACGGCGGCGCGGGCGGCAATCAGTTGATTGGCAATGATGAAAGCGAAGGTCCGGGCGGCGGCGGGGGCGGCGGCGTGATCGCGGTTGAAGGGGGCTTTCCCATCGTCACGGCCAGCGGCGGCAGCCATGGCACAACGACCGCCGTCCCGATGGCACGCTTCCGTCCGAATGGCGCAACGCGTGGCGGCTCTGGACAGACCAGCCAAGCTGCGCCGTCAGATGCTGCCTTTCCGTTTTGCAGGGCGCCGAATGTGGTGATGTCAGCCTCAAAAAGCGTTGAGCTGCGCGACGCCAAATTCGCTGATGCCTATGCTTTGCCGGGTGAGGACGTCATCTACACGCTGACGGCCGTCAATTCGGGAACCACGCCCGCCGATACAAATTCGGTTGAACTCATCGACAAGCTACCGCCAGAGATCATCTTTCGGAATGATGAGTTTGATCCCGCCCCGCCCGTGACCGGGCCATTCCTTTTCGAGCCTTTTACGAGCGGGCTAACCTGCTGTTCCGGTCCCGGCGAAGTCAGCTATTCCAACACGACATCAGGACCGCCCGTTTTCGGCTACACGCCCCTGCCCGGCCTCGACCCGGCAGTTTCCTACATCCGCTTCCGGCCGTCAGGTGCCATGGCCGGACCATCAACCTTCTCGGTGCAGTTCTACGCGCAGCTGAAATAACCCTGGTCTCAGACCGCGCGCTTGATCTCGTTGCCGGGGCCGAGCAGCACAACCGTTGGCACATGCTGGCGCGCCTTCTCGGCTTCGACGCCGGCGAAGGCCGCGATGATCACGACATCGCCCACCGCGAAATGCCGTGCCGCCGCGCCATTCACGCCGATGGTCCGCGATCCGCGCGGAGCTTCGAGCGCATAGGTGTGGATCCGCGCGCCGTTGGTGACATTCCAGATATCAACGCGCTCGAAGGGCAGGATGCCGGAGGCGTCGAGCAAATCCTGATCGATCGAGACCGAGCCCTCATAATAGAGGTCACACTGGGTGACAGTGGCCGAATGGAGCTTGGCTTTGAGCAGAGTCAGCAGCAAGGGTGGGGACCTCCAGAGGGGCACGAGCACTTTTGCTCATATTGAGTAAATGGGGAATACCGTCGATGTTGCAAGGGCGTGATGCACGTCACATGCCGAAAGGTAAAGCGCCAGTCTGTGAAGATTTCCGTGATCGCTGGCCAGCATTGCCGAGGGGTTGAAAGTGGACACGGCCCCTCGCTTGGCTGATCTATGCGTGTTACCAATTGTTAAGGCTCCGGGGAGAGCCGAAGGAGGGACAGGATGATGAAAAAGGCTGAACTCTGGATTTTGGCCGTCGTGCTCACCCTTGCGGGGTGTGCATCGGCTCCGGACAAATCTTCCGGCGGCGGTTCTGACCCCAGCACCACGGCGCCGCCTCCCGCACCGCCGCCACCTCCGCCTCCTCCACCCCCGCCTCCTCCACCCCCGCCTCCGGGATCGGAAAGTGGTTGGGAAAGCCTCCCCGATGATGAATTCTTCGAAAACCTACCGGACACGGGCGCAGGCAGTCCCTCCCCCGGTGGGCGGAGCGTGCAACGCAATCGCACGACGGAACTTCGCACGCCCGAAAAGATTCAGGATTTCCTGCCCTTCATCGATGTCGCGATCGACGACAACGTTTCGCTCTTCGGCACAGGTTCGCCCTTTCAGGATCGTTACACGCGCATCCAGATCCTGACGCTCGATCCCGACGCATTCGATATGGAAGGCGTCGCGACCGGAACGCGCAAGACGAAGGAAGACACACGCGATTACCAGAAGGAAAGCCGCGGCTGGCTCGCGCGCCAGTTCGGGTCTCGCAACGTCACGCGCACCCTGCTGGCCGAGTTCGACATCACGAACCCGAACATCAAGGCCTCCAACGCCCTGTTTGCGTCGACCTTCGTGTCCGACAATACGAAGGGCGAAATCTGGACGACCGAAGAGAGCATGGCGGTCTACGCAACGCCGTTCTTCAAGGTCAATTCGAACACCACGATCGAGGGCCGTTTCCGGATCCAGCTGTCGGACGAACGTCAATCTTCGGCGGGCGCCAACGTCATGTCTGCCTTGTCGCAGGCCGCGACGCTGATTGCACCATCATCAGCCCTGATCACCTATTTTAATGCACCGTTGATGACACAGGCGTCGAATTTCCTGAACTCATCGGCCTCGAAGCTGTTCGGACAATCGATCTCGGAACAGTCGATCGGCGCATTCGGGATCAAGTCCTGGACGGGCGATCCGATCCTGATTGTGCGCGCCTCGATGCCGCCCTTGTCCGACATCAAGAATACCAGCGAGAAAAAGGGGGTCGGCCGCTGGGCCGTCTACCTTGATCCACCGATCGCCTCGATGTTCACATCCGTTGAGCATTTCAATGGCGAACCGAACTATTCCGGCATCAGCTCGTCGGAGATTCTCGGCTTCCGGCTCGGCGAAGATCTGCGCATGTATGATTACATCTTCTCGCGGCTCGAATTGCAGGACCAGATCGACCAGATCAATGCGAGCCCGGATGCCAACAAGGCCCGGATCATCTGCTCCCGGATAGCGCGCGGGCTCTCGGAAGTCGGCTTGACGAGCTATGACGCCGCAGCGGGCGTGTGGGCCGCCTCGGCCTCGGACCAGTTTGGCCTCGGCGCGCGTGCGGCGCTCCAGCAGCCCGGCATCTGCGAGGCGATGGACCTTTGGCGCGACCTCAACGGCTAATGCCGGAGACGGGCCTGTCCCACTAGCAAAAGGCGGCCAGCGCCCGCAATTGCGACAGGTTTGACGCCGGGAAAAATAACTTGTCCGCCCCCCTCTTCACCCGGGTTATTCTGCGCGCGCCGGAAAAGGTTCCGGCAGGTCCAGGCTGCAGCCGTGATAGAAAGGCGATGCAGGCACAGCCGCCAAGTAAGCCGGATGGGAGCGAGGCGCCGCCGATCACGGGGCCGGACTGCCAGTAGAGTAGAATAAGATTGCAAGTCCTCGTGTACCCGGAGCCCCGCTCCCATCCGCAGGACCACCCAGACTGCCGCCAAATCCGGGAGGGGAAGCCCTGTCCGGGCTTTCGTGCTGCTTCAGATGAGTGCGAGATGCCGGTGCGCTTGCCAGATCAACCGGCGATGTCGGCTTCCGAAAAGAATTGCGCAATCTCGAGCGCCGCGTTCTCGGCAGAGTCTGATCCGTGCACCGAGTTTTCACCGATCGACTTGGCGAACAGTTTGCGAATAGTTCCGTCCGCTGCCTGGTCCGGATTGGTTGCCCCCATCACTTCGCGATATTTTGCGACTGCATCAGGTCCCTCAAGCACCTGCACAACGACCGGGCCTGAGATCATGAAATCGACCAGTTCGCCGAAGAAGGGCCGGGCCGAGTGAACGGCGTAGAACCGTTCGGCCTGGGTGCGTGTCATGTGGATCCGCCGCTGGCCGACAATACGCAGGCCTGCCGTCTCGATCACGGCATTGATCGCCCCGGTCAGATTGCGCGCGGTGGCGTCGGGCTTGATGATCGAGAAGGTGCGCTCAGCGGGCATGGGAAATAGTCCTGTGTGGGAGATTCTCGCCGCCTATAGCGACCCGGCTGAGAGCCTGCAACAGGCGAGGCAATCCTGTGTCGCCGGAATGCAACGGTTCGCCGGGCAATCAACAGCCCGCAACCCGGCTAATTGACAGTCTTGGCAGGCTGTGCATTTTCAACAGATGTTGAAAATACTCAACGCATGTTGAGTGAAAAAAATCTTGATCAAAACCGTCCTGGGAGGACCACATGGCTTCGAACACCCTGAACAAGTTCCTATTCGCTGCGTTGACCGCCAGCGCTCTGACGCCGATCTACGCGCAAGCTCAGGAAGACGCGACCGGCACGCCGGAAGCCTCCGAAGAGCGCCGGCTTGGACCGGTCGTCGTCACCGCGCAACGCCGGGAGCAGAACCTGCTCGACGTCCCGCTCTCGGTCTCCGCATTTGGCGGCGACCTGCTGGCAGACCTTGGCGTGCAGACGCTGGATGAAGTCGCAAAGATCTCACCGAACGTGACGCTGGAAGTCTCGCGCGGAACAAACAACACCCTGTCTGCCTTCATCCGCGGCGTTGGCCAGCAAGACCCCGTGTCCGGCTTCGAATCCGGCGTCGGCATTTATCTTGATGATGTGTACCTGAACCGTCCCCAGGGCGCCGTTCTGGAAGTCTATGATGTCGAGAGGATCGAAGTCCTCCGCGGCCCGCAGGGCACGCTTTACGGACGCAATACGATCGGCGGTGCGGTGAAATATGTGACGCGCGGCCTCTCGGATGAACCCACGATCAAGGCCCGCGGCGCCCTCGGCTCCTATGGCCAGAAGGACGTCGTTGCCTCTGGCTCGGCGCCCCTGACGGACTCCCTCCGCGTTGGCGGCGGTCTCGCCTTCTTTACACGGGACGGCTTCGGGGAGAACCTGATCACGGGCGAGGACAATTACGACAAGGACGTCGCAGCCTACAGGCTGTCAGCCGAATGGGACGTGACGCCAGCCTTCCAGCTTCGTCTCGCTGGCGACTACATGAATGACGAGTCGAATGCACGTCAGGGCCACCGCCTGATCGCGGATCGTTTCCCGCCTTCAACCTTCCCGGTGCTGGACGATGTTTATGACAACCGTGCGGGCCTCAATGTCGTGGATCAGAATGTTGAAGTCAAAGGCATCTCACTGGTTGCCGAGTACGAACTCAACGACCGGTTCACACTCAAGAATATTCTTGCCTATCGCGAGGACGAGGGCACCACACCGATCGACTTTGACGCGCTTCCCGTGGCCGACGTCGATGTGCCGGCGATCTACACGAACGACCAGCTATCGAACGAGTTCCAACTCGCCTATTCGGGCGACCGGCTGAATGGTCTTGTCGGCGCCTATATCCTCGAAGCCAATTCCGGCACGGTGTTCGATGTGCTGCTCGGCACCACCGGAACCCTGATCAATCTGCCCGGCCTGAACGCCCAGACCTTCGGCGACGTGAACACGAAAACCTGGTCGGTCTTCGGCGATTTCACATTCGACCTGACTGACCAGTTCGCAGTTTCGGTTGGCGGCCGCTATACAGAGGACGAGCGAAATTCGATCGTGCTTCGCCGGACTTATATCGGCGGATTCTCGCCCTTCTTCGGCGGCGCGGGTGTCTCCATCGCCACAACGTCGAATTTCGACGGCTCGGCAAAGTTTGACGATTTCAGCCCACGCGTTTCGCTAAGCTACAAGCCGGTTGACGATCACACGCTGTACGCAACCTATGCGCAGGGTTTCAAGGGCGGCTCCTTCGATCCGCGCGGCCAGACGACGGCCGCACCGGACCTGAACCGCGACGGCGTCCGCTCGCCCGAAGAGATCTTCGCCTTCATGCAATTCGACCCGGAAGAGGTCGACAGCTACGAAATTGGCTGGAAGGCAAACGCCTTTGGTGGCCGCGTCCAATCGGCACTCGCCGGCTTCTATATGGACTACAAGGACATTCAGGTGCCGGGTTCGGTTGGCGTGGACACCAATAATGACGGAGTGAACGATACCTTCACCGGCGTCACCACGAATGCCGGCGCAGCGACACTCTGGGGCATCGAGTGGGAAGGCACAGCGATCCTCGGCGAGCAGATTTTCAACACCTGGGACATGTTCTCGGCGGGCGCCAGCCTTGGCTATATCGACGCGCAATATGACGAATTCATCGACGCTTTCGGAAATGACGTGGCTGATGAGCGGGTGTTCCAGAATACACCGGAATGGACAGGCAGCCTTCGCCTGACCTATGACACACCCTTCGATATCTTGCGCCGCGACGGGCGGCTGACGATCAATCAGCTGACGTCCTATCGCGGTGACTCGAGCCAGTTCGAAGTGCGCAGCCCACTCGACCAGGAAGCCTATACGCTGTTCGATCTCAGCCTGCGCTGGCAGGAAGACGGCAGCCCGCTGAGCTTTTCCCTGACCGGCAAGAACCTGTCTGACGAGCGCTATAAGGTCGCCGGCTATAACTTCATCAATCCTGTGACGGGTGCGCCAACCCTCGGCTTGGAAGGTGTTCTCAGCGCTTATTACGGCGATCCCCGGACGGTAACGTTCGGCGTCGGATACAACTTCTAGAAACGCGTCCTGCGTTTCCTCCCTGACCTCGCCGCCCAAGCGGCGGGGTCGCCGGACGCCTCACTGGGCGGCGCTGACATGGCGCCGCCCTTTTTCTATCTGGCAGAGCCTTGCGAGGTGAGCAAACCTTTGCTCAGTGTGCCGATGTTTTTATCCTGCCCGCGCGCACACGTTTCTCACGTGTCGCCAGCGGCGTGCGGGACGCCGCCTCAAACCCGGCAGTGATGAACGGGACCATCCGTTCGCAGGCGTCGGACAGGTCTTCGGAACGAACAAACCCGCCCGACAACTTATCAATCCGGCCTGTTTGGGCGAGGGCAAGCGTAAGGGCCCCGGAGAAACAATGATAACCCCAGAACAAGTCTTTCTCGTCGATGCCCGGGATCGCGAGGCGAAGGGCATCAAGGAACTTGCGGATCAGGGGATCAAAATGCTCTGCCATCAGGCGGCCGCCCCAGCCGGGTGTGTTGTTCACGTAGGCGACGAGGGCATAATAGTTCTTCCAGCCCGGCTCGGAGAGGTGCGCACCTTTGAGCAGAGGCTCAAGATAGGCCCGAATTATAGCCTCAACGGTGGGCGCCTCCGGCAAAGCAGCCTCGAGCGCGTCGATGAGCGCTGCATCCCGCCAGTCGTTCAGCATCTTTGCGCGGCGGTCGAACACGGCGACGAACAGGTTTTCCTTCGAGCCGAAATAATAGTGCGGCAGCGCAAGGTCTACGGCCGCCCGTTTCGCAATCGTCCGCAACGTGACGCCATCGAAGCCATGGGCGCTGAACTCGGCTTCGGCCGCGTCCAGAATTGCCGCGCGCCGATCCGTTTTCAGTGGCGGGGATTTCTTGCGAACGCTCAGCGGATTATCCTCGACGGCAATATCTCATTATGGACCGGTCTGAACGGCCGAGTCAAAGCAGGCTAGTGTCCCGTCTCAAAAATTACTAGCCACTTTAGCGCGGATCTGATTCGTGTTGTTCTTAGCAATGATTCGGAGCGGCTTATGGCACGGCAGACATCAGCGAGCGCGATCATCCTCACGGATGAGGAGCGGACCACTCTGGAGCGGCTGCGGCGGCGCCGGAAGGTCTCACGCGGCGAAGCGCAACGCGCCGAGATCGTGTTGTGTGCGAGCGAGGGTATGAATAATTCCGAGATCGCGGATGCGGTCGGGG
>JBGSVY010000094.1:0-6667 GCA_041752715.1 Hyphomonas sp. | reverse complement strand
TGGGGCTCGCCCCTTTTCCGGCCACGTAGAGGCCCGAGGCTTCGAGCGCGGCGACCATCGCCTCGACCACATCCAGCGCGGCATCGCCTGCAGAGAGGCGCGCGGCGCCGGCGCGCAGGAGACCCGCAATGTGCGCCTCCTGGCGAGCATAATCGCGCCCGAAGATCGGTCCGGCGCCGCCATGCAGGGCCAGCGCCCAGATCTTTGTCACGTTCCGGGCCCTTTCACTCTAGGTCATGCTTGGCGCGGGTGCTCGCCACCGCTACCGTCTGGCGAGGCAAACAACAAGACTGAGGAGGATTGCGCGCGATGAAAGCCATGCTGTCAAAGACGACCGGAGGCCCGGAGACGCTGGTGCTGGAAGAGGTTGCAACCCCTGTGCCGGGCAAGGGCCAGGTGCTGATCGAGGTCAAGGCGTGCGGGGTGAACTTCCCCGATTCGCTGATGCTGCTCGACATGTACCAGTTCAAGCCGGCGCGGCCCTTTGCGCCGGGCGGGGAAGTGGCCGGGGTCGTCTCGGCACTCGGCGAGGGGGTGGCCCATGTGAAGCCGGGCGACCGGGTGCTTGCGTCGATCGGCACGGGCGGGATGGCGCAGTATGCCCTCGCCGCCGGGCCAAGCGTGATGCCGATCCCGGACGACATGCCGTTTGACGAAGCGGCGGCGATGATGATGACCTATGGCACGTCCTATTATGCGCTGAAGGACCGGGCTGATCCGAAGCCGGGAGAGAAGCTGCTGGTGCTTGGCGCAGCGGGCGGGGTCGGCATCGCGGCGGTGGAGCTTGGCAAGGCGATGGGCCTTGAAGTGATCGCGGCGGCCTCGACGCAGGAGAAGGTCGATTTCTGCCTCTCGAAGGGCGCCGACAAGGGCCTTGTCTATGCTACCGAACTCGACCGCGACGGGCAGAAGAAATTCGCCGACGACATCAAGGCGATCTCCGGCGGCGGTGTCGACATCGTGTATGACGGCGTCGGCGGCAATTATGCCGAGCCGGCCGTGCGCTCGCTCAACTGGGAGGGGCGGTTCCTCGTGATCGGCTTCCCTGCAGGCATTCCGAAACTGCCGCTGAACCTGACGCTTCTGAAGAGCTGCGATGTGCGCGGTGTGTTCTGGGGCGCCGCCGTGGCGCGCGATCCGAAGGCGCACGCGCAGAACGTTAAGGAGCTGTTTGCTCTCTATGCGGAAGGCAAGATCCGCCCTCACGTGTCGAACACCTATCCGCTGGAGCGCGGCGGCGAAGCCATCCGTGAACTGATGGACCGCAAAGCGCAGGGGAAAGTGGTCGTGGTGATGTGACCCGCCCATCCCCTCGCAGGCGGGGATCGGGTTCGACATGGCCTTTCGGGATCCCCGCCTGCGTGGGGATGGGCGGAAACCGGAAACAAAAAACCCCGCCGGATCGCTCCGGCGGGGTTTGTTCGTCGGGGGATTAAGGCCGCTTACGCGCGCTTGGCGTCGTCGACTTCCTCGAAGTCGGCGTCGACCACGCCGTCATCTTCCTTGGCGCCGTCAGCTTCTGCAGCGGCGGTGCCGGCAGCGGCATAGATGGCCTCGCCGAGTTTCATGGCAGCGGTCATCAGGGCCTGGTGCTTGGCCTGGATGTCGGCGAGGTTGTCGCCTTCGCGCGCGGTTTTGAGGCCAGCGATGGCGCTTTCGATTTCGCCCTTCACGGAGTCGGAGACCTTGCTGCCATGCTCGGCCATCTGCTTCTCGGTCTGGTGCACGAGGGCTTCGGCGTGGTTCTTCGCTTCGACGAGTTCGCGGCGGGCCTTGTCGGTGCCGGCATTGGCTTCGGCGTCGGCCATCATCTTCTTGATGTCGGCATCGGTGAGGCCGCCATCGGCCTGGATGGTGATCTGCTGTTCCTTGCCGGTCGCCTTGTCCTTGGCCGAGACCGAGACGATGCCGTTGGCGTCGATGTCGAAGGTGACCTCGATCTGCGGCAGGCCGCGCGGGGCAGGCGGGATGCCTTCGAGGTTGAACTGGCCGAGCATCTTGTTGTCGGCAGCCATTTCGCGCTCGCCCTGGAACACCTTGATGGTGACGGCCGGCTGGTTGTCCTCGGCGGTCGAGAAGACCTGGCCCTTCTTGGTAGGGATCGTCGTGTTGCGTTCGATGAGGCGGGTGAAGATGCCGCCGAGCGTCTCGATGCCGAGCGAGAGCGGCGTCACGTCGAGCAGGACCACATCCTTTACATCGCCCTGAAGCACGCCGCCCTGGATCGCGGCGCCGATGGCGACCACTTCATCCGGGTTGACGCCCTTGTGGGGCTCGCGGCCGAAGAACTTCTTCACGGCTTCCTGGACGGCCGGCATGCGGGTCATACCACCGACGAGAACGACTTCTTCGATATCGGCGGCGGTCTTGCCGGCATCTTTCAACGCTTTGCGGCACGGCTCGATCGTGCGCTGGATCAGGTCGTCGACGAGGCTCTCGAATTTGGCGCGCGTCAACTTCATGTTGAGATGCTTCGGACCCGTCGCATCAGCAGTGATGAAGGGCAGGTTGACTTCGTATTGCGCCGCCGACGAGAGCTCCTTCTTGGCCTTCTCGGCTTCCTCCTTGAGACGCTGTAGCGCGAGCTTGTCGGTCTTCAGGTCAATGCCCTGTTCCTTCTTGAACTCGCCCGCGAGGAAGTCGACGATGCGCAGGTCGAAATCTTCGCCGCCGAGGAAGGTGTCGCCATTGGTGGAGAGCACTTCGAACACGCCGTCGCCGATTTCGAGCAGCGAGACGTCGAACGTGCCGCCGCCAAGGTCATAGACGGCGATCGTCTTGTTGCCGCCCTTGTCGAGGCCGTAGGCCAGGGCTGCGGCTGTCGGCTCGTTGATGATGCGCAGCACTTCAAGGCCGGCGATTTTGCCCGCGTCCTTGGTGGCCTGGCGCTGGGCGTCGTTGAAGTAGGCGGGAACGGTGATCACGGCCTGCGTAACCTTGGCGCCGAGATAGGCTTCAGCGGTTTCCTTCATCTTGGTCAGAATGAAAGCCGAGATTTCCTGTGGGGCGTAGTCCTTGTCGCGGCCTTTGACCCAGGCGTCGCCATTCGGCGCCTTGACGATCGAGAAGGGGCTCATCGCCTTGTCCTTCTGCGCGGTCGGGTCATCGAAGGTCCGCCCGATCAGGCGCTTGATGGCATAGAAGGTGAAGTCGGGGTTTGTGACCCCCTGCCGGCGGGCGGGCTGCCCGATCAGTCGGTCGCCGCTCTCTGTAAATGCGACAACGGAAGGCGTCGTGCGGGCGCCTTCGGCGTTCTCGATAACCTTGGCCTGGCCGCCTTCCATCACGGCGACGCACGAGTTCGTGGTGCCGAGGTCGATGCCGATGATCTTGCTCATGTGTCTATCTCTCTTCGTGTCAGCCGCCACGGGCCTCGTTTGGGTTCGGTCTGCTCAGCAGCCCCGCGTCGCCAATGGCTCTCTTAGGGTTCATATGAGGCGGCACAGGCGGGATTACACCCCGTCGGTCCGTTCATTCGGCGATATGGTGAACCTTCGCAGCCGCTCAAGGGGGTGATGCACATTTGGCCATCGCCCGATCCTGCGGCAGACGGGGCCCACATCCGCGCTGCGGGTCAGGAAGTCTTAAGGCCTCTTTGCTAAGTCTGGGCAGTAAGGCTCATAAAAACAAGCCATTGGGTGATCGGGTGCAGGACTTTCTGGCGAGCATTGCCCGGCAAATCTTCGTCTTGGCGCTGTTCGCCTTGATCTTCACGCTGCTGGCTTACCTGTCGCGCGGGCGCGCCGCGCTGCATTGGCCAAAATCCCTCCGGCAAAGCGCGCTGACCAATTTCCTGATCATGCAGTTCACCAGCCTGAATGGCGTGATGTATCTGATGCTGATCGCTCCCCTCGCGGTGCTCTATTCCAGCGCTGGCCTGCCCGTCATGGCTGCCGAATCCTGGGCTGGCGTGCCGATCTGGCTTAAGGCGCTGCTCGCGCTCATCATGTATGATTTCAGCCTCTACTGGGTGCACAGGCTGCTGCACACCAGCTGGCTCTGGCCATCGCACGCCGTCCATCACTCGGATCCGGAGCTGCATTTCCTGTCCTGGTCGCGTGGACATTTTACAGAACAGCTCGTGATAGCCGCTTGCCTGGTCGCCACGACCTCCTGGATGGGCTTCAAGCTCGATGAGATCGCTGGCCTCGCCCTGCTCAAGGGTCTCCACCAGTACTACGTCCATTCGCGGCTGGACTGGGACCATGGGATCTTTCGCGACGTTCTGGTCTCGCCGCAATTCCACCGCTGGCATCACGCCAACGTGCCTGAAGCCTACGACAAGAATTTTGCAACGATCTTCCCCGTTTTCGACCGCCTCTTCGGTACCTATTACAATCCTGGCTCGGCGATCGATGTGCCGACTGGCATCGCAGATGACCCCCCGAATGATTTCGTGTCGCAGACCCTCTATCCCTTCCGGAAATGGGGCGAAATGTTGAAGGCGCGCCGCCGTCAGCGCGCGGCGCCCGGCGCCGCCTAGCGAGACGCATGGCCACAGACACGTTCTGTGCTATCACGACTAGTGCCGAACCATCGGCCGGGAACCAGCGCCATGAAATATGCCAAACTCGGCCGGACGGGCCTTGTCGTCTCGCGCCTTTGCCTCGGGACGATGACCTTCGGCGGCGATGGCGGGATCTGGAAGTTCATCGGCAAGCAGCAGCAGGATGAAGCGGACGCGCTGGTGCGCAAGGCTTTCGATGCCGGGATCAATTTCTTCGATACGGCGGATGTCTATTCGGCCGGGCGCTCGGAAGAGATCCTCGGGCAGGCGCTTCGAAATACGCAGCCGCCGCGCGACGAGATCGTGGTCGCGACCAAAGTGTTCGGACGCGTATCGACCTTGCTTGCCGAGGGTGCAACAGACGCGCAGGAAGCCGAGGCGGAACGGCGCGAGAAACATGCATGCAATATTTCCGGCCTGTCGCGCAAGCACATCTTTGACGGCGTTGATGCGAGCCTCGACCGGCTCGGTCTCGACTATATCGACCTCTACCAGGTGCACGGCACCGATCCGCTGACGCCGATCGGGGAGACGGTGGAGGCGCTGGACGCGGTCGTGCGTTCCGGGAAGGTGCGGTATGTGGGCCTCTGCAACATGCCCGCCTGGTTGATCATGAAGGCGGTGGCGTATGCCGAGAAACGCGGGCTGGCCCGGTTCGAGAGCTGCCAGATGTATTACTCGATCGCGGGCCGCGACCTTGAACGCGAAGTGGTGCCGATGGCTAGGGACCAGAACCTCGCCATCCTGCCCTGGAGCCCGCTGGCGGGCGGATTTCTCTCCGGCAAGTTCACCCGCGACGGGGCCGGGCCGAATGATGCGCGGCGAACGATTTTCGACTTCCCGCCGGTCGACAAGGAGAAGGGCTTCAACATCATCGACGTGATGCGGGAGATCGCCGCGAAGAAGGGCGTGACCGTGCCGCAGGTGGCGCTCGGCTGGCTGCTGCACCAGCGCCATGTCACCAGCGTGATCATCGGCACACGGACGATGGAACAGCTCGCCGACAACCTGGGTGCGGTGGATGTCGCGTTGGACGCGGGCGACCTGGCCGCGCTCGACGCTGTCTCGGCGCTGCCACCGGAGTATCCGGGCTGGATGGTGGACCGGCAGGGCATGGACCGGCGCGGGCAGGTTTGAGGCCGGATCAGGAATTCTTAAGGCAACCCTGCTAGACCACGTCGCCTAAGGCTGATGAAAACAAGCCGCCGGGTGATGTGATGCAGGACTTTCTGGCGGGAATCGCCTGGCAAGTCGCCGTTTTGGCGGGCCTCACAATTGTGTTTACCGTGTTGGCGTTCCTGTCGCGAGGGCGCGCGGCGCTGCATTGGCCGAAATCTTTGCGCCAGAGCGCGATCACGAATTTCCTGATCGTTCAGTTCACCAGCCTGAACGGCGCGATGTATCTGGTCCTGATCGCGCCGCTGGCAGTGTTCTACACCTGGCTGGGCCTGCCGGTGCTGGATGCGGCGGCATGGGACAGCGTGCCGCTTGCGGTGAAGGCGCTGGCCGCGCTCGTCGTCTATGATTTCAGCCTCTACTGGGTGCACCGCCTGCTGCACACCAGTGTGCTGTGGCCGGCGCATGCCGTGCACCATTCCGATCCGGAGCTGCACTTTCTCTCCTGGTCACGCGGGCATTTTACCGAGCAGGTGGTGATAGCCGGCTGCCTCGTCTTCACCTCATCCTGGATGGGTTTCCGGCTGGAGGAGATCGCTGGTCTCGCGCTGATCAAGGGGCTGCACCAGCACTACGTCCATTCGAAGCTCGACTGGGATCATGGCATCTTCCGCGATCTGATCGTCTCGCCGCAGCTGCATCGCTGGCATCATGCGAATGTGCCGGAGGCCTATGACAAGAACTTCGCCTCGATCTTCCCGGTCTTCGACCGGATGTTCGGAACCTATTACAATCCGGGTTCGGCCATCAATGTGCCGACCGGCATCGCGGACAATCCCGCGAACGACTTCCTGACCCAGACGCTGTATCCGTTCCGCAAATGGGCGGAGATGCTGCGGGCGCGGGGTAAACCGGCAGAGCCCGCCCACGCCGTGTAGGCTGGCCAGCCCGGCAGGTTTCGGGCATGGTTTGGCATCTTTCGATGCGGAGTCCTGACCATGCGCACACTCATTAACCCGTCCCTTGCCGTTCTGGTGCTGGCTG
>JBGSVY010000093.1:0-16725 GCA_041752715.1 Hyphomonas sp. | reverse complement strand
GGCGCGCCGACCGCCTGGGCCTGCGCCCTCAACCATCCGGATGTCGTTCGCGCCGTAGGCGGATTGTCGGTCCCTTTCATGCCGCGCTCGCCGATCCAGCCGATGCCGATGCTGCGCGAGATGTTCAAGGGCCAGTTCTTCTACCAGCTCTACTTCCAGGCACCCGGTGTCGCCGAAGCCGAATTCGAACGCGACATCCGCCTATGCCTGAAGAAATTCCTCGTGCTCGGCGGCGGCGAGACCGACCTCGCTTCACTTCCCGTGAAGGGCGAGCACGACGACATGTTCTCGAACATGCCGGAACCGAAGAGCCTGCCGAAATGGCTGACCGAGGCAGACCTTGATTTCTTTGTCGAGGAATTCTCCCGCTCCGGCCTCCGCAGCCCGCTCAACTATTACCGCAACCACGACCTCTACTGGGAACTCACCAAGGACGCCCCGGCCACCATCAGCCAACCGGCAATGTACGTGGCAGGAACACATGACGGCGTGGTGATGATGGCGGCGGCAGGCATCGAGATGATGCCGCATTTCGTGACCGATCTGCGGATCAATAAGATGATCCCCGGCATCGGCCACTGGACCCAGCAGGAAGCCTCGGACGAGGTGAACGCGGCGATCCTTGATTTCCTGAAGCAGGTTGGCTGATCCATGCATGATGCTTCATCGCCGGTGAATGAGAGCGTCGTCGTGATCGGTGCCGGCATCGGGGGCCTCTGCACAGCACTGATGCTCGCGCCGACGGGGCGCCGCATCACCCTCCTCGAGCGTGATGGTCCGATCGGCCACGCAGACCCCGACGCCGTCTTCCGTGACTGGCGCCGCACAGGCGTCGGCCATCTCCGCCAGAGCCACGCTTTCCTTGCCCGCCTGCGATCAATCATAAAGGCCGAGCATCCGCAATTGCTCGAAGACTTGAAAGCGATGGGCGTGCGTGAACTGACATTCGACATGTTGCTCACCCCATCCCAGCAAGCACGCTATCGGCCGCTTCCCGAGGACGCGGAAATGACGTTTGTTACCAGCCGGCGCACAACGCTCGAACTCGCCATACGCCGCTATGTCGAAACACTGGACAACGTCTCGATCTGCTCCGGCTTCCTCGTGCGCCGCCTCGTCACCCGGAAACTGGCGGACGGAGCCATCGAGGTCAGCGGTGTCTCTGGCCAACACGATGGCATGGAGACCACGTTGACGGCGGACATCATTGTCGATGCGTCCGGCAAGAGCGGCTTCCTCTTCGATCAGCTGGCCGAAGAGGGTGCACAAATCCGCGAAGAAAAGGAAGATGCTGGAATCCTCTATTTCACGCGCCACTACCGGCTGCGGCCCGGCCAACAGGAGCCGGACCGGAATGAGAACCCGCCCGCCAGCGGCGATCTCGGCTACCTGAAATACGGCGTCTTCCCAGGCGACAATGGCAATTTCTCGATCACCATCGCCCTGCCCGAAGTCGAACTCGAACTGCGCAAGTCCATCCTCGATGCCGACATCTTCCACCGCATCACGCTGCAATTGCCGGGCCTTCTTCCGTGGACGAATGACATCCGGTCTGAGCCCACCAGCAAGGTCTTCGGCATGAGCGACCTCGTCAGCCGCTGGCGCGATACCGTCGTCGACGGCAAGCCTGCGACGCGCCGGTATTTTGCACTCGGCGACACGCTGATCCGCACCAATCCGCTCTATGGCCGGGGCTGTTCGTTTGCCGCCGTCGGCGCGCAGGTCCTGCGACAGGTGCTCGACGAAACCCCGGACATGGACGCCCGGGCCATCACCTATCACAACCGACTGACGGCAGAGCTGCTCCCGTTCTACCTGACGCAGCTCCGGCAGGACAGGTCCGCGATCAAGCGCGCGAAGGAGACCCTGACACCCGGTTTCAAGCCCGGCCTGAAAGCAAAGCTGATGACCAGCTTCCTTGACGACGGCGTCCGCATCGCCTTGCGCTCGGATGTCCGGTTGCTTCGTGAAGCCATGCGCGGTTTTCACATGCTCGATCACCCTGACAAATGGCTTGGCCGGCCACGCAACCTCGCCACCGTGCTTTATTACTGGGCGCGCGGAAAGCGCCTCAACGCGGCGGCCTATCCGCCCAGCGCAGGGCCGGCACGGCAAGACATGATGCAGGCGCTGAACCTCGACTTCGAAGCCGATCTCATTTCCACGCCAGACGAACGCCGCATGGCTGCATGACGGAGCAATCGATCACCGCAGAACCCGGCCGCCGCGAACAGGCAAAGGCCGAACGGCGCCTCAAGATCGTTCGCGCTGCCCGTGACCTGATCCGCGAGACCGGCGACACGAACCTCTCCATGCGGATGATCGCCCAGCGCGCCGAAGTCAGCCTTGCCACGCCTTACAATCTCTTCGGCTCCAAGCGGGCCGTCGTCATGGCCGTGCTCGAGGACGAACGCGACTTCCTGCACCGGTTCAAGGCTCTGAAGGTCGACAACGCCATCGCGCGCATCTTCGAAGCGCATGCAATGGGCGTCGGCTATTTTGTTCAGGACCCGGACTTTTACCGGCCCTTGTGGAAGGCCCTGCTCGATTCGAGCGGCGAAGACGTGACGGGCCTCGCAACGCCTGAACGGCTTGCACAAACCCGCGCCGCTTGGCGTTGGTTGCTGGGCGCTGCACAAGCCGAGGGTCTGCTCCGCCCCGATTGGCCAGTGGAAATGCTGGAGCGTACGTTATCGCATCTTGCAAATGGAACGATGCTGAGCTGGGCAATCGAAGCACTACCCACAGAAGAATTACTGCCTACTGCGGGCCTTGGTTATGCCCTCGTCCTGAGTGCGGCTGCAACGCCAGAGGGACGCATTTGTCTCGACAAGCAGATTGCGTACTATCGCAACATGCTCTGTTCGGCAGACCAAACTGCACCTAGAGACTGATCCCCCAAGACCGCCGTTTGACCACGCCGCAGAATTCAACAGCGCGCAAGCGGAACCTTCCGGGCTCCCGTGCGCTGTAAGAGCATGCACCCGCTCAAACGCGGATGCCAAACAGGAGTTCCTATGAAGAGATTATTTGTTGCCGCTTGTGCCAGCAGCATGCTGGTGCTTGCGCCCGCCGCCTTTGCACAGGAATCGCGCGACGCGCTGATCCGCACCGAAGCGCAGATCCAGTCACTGAACGCTGCAGATGCAGCTGCATCAGCCCCGGACGCGTTTGCGGAAGCCCAGCTCCGGCTGACTGAGGCGAAATCGGCGGAAGACAAGAACAACCGCAAGGAATCGACGTGGCGCTCGTCGGAAGCCGCTTTGAACGTCGAAATCGTTCAGGAACGGATCAAGCTACGCGCGCTTGAACGCACCGTCTCCGAAATCGAGACCGGCATCGCCACCCTTCGTCGCGAACTCAATTCCTAGGAAGACCCAAGACCATGACACATTTTCTGAAATCGTCTGCGGGCATCGCCGCACTTTCACTTTTCCTTGGCGCATGCGCGAGCGCACCCGATCCAAGCCCCCGTCTGCTGTCGGCCGAAGCCTCCCTTCAGAAGGCGAAATCTGATCCGGTCACTGCTGCGGCCGGACGCACGGCCCTCGCAAATGCGACCACATCGCTGCGCAACGCCCGCGAGTCCTTTCTCGATCGCAAGGACGACGAATACACCCACGCAATCCGCATGGGTGAAGGCTATGTCGCGCTGGCTGATGCACGCGGCAAACAATCGGAAGCCAACCGCCGGATCGAAGATCTGAACAAGCAGCGCTCTGAAATTGTTCTTGCGGCGCGGTCGCGCGAATTGAACGTCGCGAATGCCGCGACGGCTGACGCTGAAGCACGGGCAACAGCCTCCGGACGAGTCGCAGCGGACGCCGTCGCCGACAGCGCCACTTCGGAAGCTGCTCGCCAACGTGCCGAGACTTTGCTCGCAGCCATGAAGTCGGAACTTGCAGACTACGAACAGCAAAAGACCGATCTGGGCACGACGCTGGTCCTGCGCGACCTGCAATTTGCGTCTGCCTCCGACGTGTTGTCCCAGGGAGCGCAGGGGCGCCTTGCCCCGCTGGCGAGTTTCCTCTCGAAGCAGCCGGCAACCCGGATCCAAATTCTCGGCCACACCGATTCGCAGGGCTCCGAAACCTACAATGTTGACCTGTCTGCCCGAAGGGCGGCATCTGTCGGTGCCTATCTGACCTCAACCGGCGTGGACGCAGGCCGGATAACAACGAGTGGACGCGGCGAAGGTGTCCCCGTTGCCACAAATGCAACGGCCGCAGGCCGCGCGATCAACCGGCGCGTAGAGGTCACGATCCTCGATTAAAGGTCGCGAACGCAATCCGGGCGGCTGTTCCACATGCTGGCCGGATTGCGTGCTGTTTCCAAAGACTGCTTGCCGGTTCCCCGCACGTCACAATGGTGGACAGCGCTCGCTGGCCATGGCTCAATTGTCATGTCCCGTTGGGATGTTGGGAGGGCCAGGCCATGAGTGAAATTGAACGTATCATCCGAACGGGCATTATGGCGCCTTGATCGAACCCGCGACGATGCAAGCCGACCCTCCAGCTCCGGTGCCATCCGCACAGCAGCAATATCGTGGTTTCATCAGCTATTCGCAAAAGGACAAGGTCTGGGGCAAACGCCTTCATTCCTGGCTCGAAACCTACAAGATACCCATTGGCGTGGCCGGGCTGGAAGGCGCTGACCGCCGGCTTGGGCGCTTCTTCCGGGACGAAGAGGACATGGCTGCCGCGGGCGACATCAGCCAGATCGTCCAGCGCGCAATCGAGAATGCGAGCAGCATGATCGTTATCTGCTCGCCCAATTCGGCGAAATCGAAATGGGTGGCCGCCGAAATTGCACAGTTCCGGGGCGCGCATCCGGGCAGACCCGTCTTCGCGGTTATCATCGACGGCATCCCCAACTCCGGCAATCCCGAAACGGAATGCTTCCCTGTTGCGCTCCGGGCGAAGCATGATCCAGAACATCCCGAAATCCTGCCGATCGAGCCTTTAGGCCTGGACCTGCGCCTCGACAGCAAGGACCGGGCCTGCGCGCGTCTTGCGGCAGGAATATTGGGCGTCGACTTCGACGATCTGTGGCAACGTCACCGGCGCCGGTCCGAACGGCGCACGACCGCGATCATTGCGGCATTGTCAGCCGTGAGCCTTCTTTTCGCAGGTCTCGCGGCAACCGCCATCATCCTCGGGGCGAGGGCAAATAAAAATCTCAATCGCTTCTTTGCCGAACGCGCCTGGCTGGCGCTTGCCGATGGCAACGCGCCCGCAGCAGCGCGCTACGCACTTGCCGGGCGTCAGCTCTCGGACACGAATGCCGCTGCCTATCTCGCTGCACTTGGCGGCGTCATGCAATCGACCAACGAGAGCATGCCACCCTTGTTACACGACGGCGGCGTCAAAATGAGCGTCTTTTCTCCCGAGGGAGAGCGCTTGGCGACGGTCGGACGTGATGGACATGCCCGGATCTGGGAGGCCTCAACCGGCCGGTTGCTTGAAACCCTCACCGGCCACACTGACGAAGTCAATTCCGCCGCCTTTTCGCAGGACGGCAGGCAGCTGGTCACGGCAAGCAACGACGGCACGGCGCGCGTCTGGTCCCTCGGCACGCGTTTGGCACCTGTCGTCTTGCAGGGACATGCCGGACGCGTGAACCGCGCCAGCTTCTCGCCGGGCGATCCCGGCCTGGTCCTGACGGCCGGGATCGATGGCACGGCCCGTCTCTGGACTGCGGCAACGGGGGCGGAGCTCAACGTCCTTGAAGGCCACACTGACGATGTTCGCCGCGCGCTCTTCACGCCTGACGGAAAATCGATCGTTACGGCCAGCACCGACGGCACTGTTCGCGTCTGGAACACATCAGATGTTCCCGAAGCGGCAATGGTATTTGCAGGACACGATGATGCAATCTTCGATCTGGCACTTTCCGAGGACGGACAACACTTCGTAACCGCCGCAAATGACCAGACGGCGCTTGTTTTTGAGATGGGCAAGGCCAAACCGACGACGGTCCTGCGTGGCACCGATGGCTTGTGGGCCGTCGCGATCTCGCCGAATGGGCGGTTCGTCGCGACCGCCGGCCGCGACCCCACGGCACACCTTTGGGATTCAGTAACCGGCGAACGCCTCGCCCAATTGATCGGGCATCAGAAGCCCGTTCCTCATCTGGCTTTCTCGGCAGACAGCACGCGTCTCGTCACGGCAAGCCAGGATGGAACCGCAATCATCTGGGATGTCGAGACCGGCCGGCGCGTCGCAACACTCGCCGGCCATGGCGATGCTGTCTGGACTGCGGCCTTCTCGCCGGACCGACAGCGTGTCGCGACCGCGAGCATGGACAGCACGGCACGCATCTGGGAGGCCAGCGATGCCCGCCTTTTGTCGACCTTCGGCGGCCATGAGGGGCCAGTTTACCGGGCCGGCTATTCGAAAGATGGCCGAACCATCTTCAGCGCCGCAGAAGATGGCACGGCACGCCTCTGGCCGGTCGCCGGAAGTGGCGCGTTGGCCGAACAGCGCGTCGCAAATCCCTGCCCGCTTTACAATGCCAGCCTGTCGAGCGACGGCGCACGTCTCTTTACGGCTGGCGGCGATGGATCGGTCGAAGAATGGTCGACCACGACACTTGAGCGGCTTCAGCAGCTGTCCTTTCACAAGGGCGAGGTCAACGCCGCCGTCATTTCGAGCGATGGCTCGAGGATCCTGACTGCGAGCAGCGACGGCGAGGCGCGGATCACGCGGCTCGACCAGAGCACGCCGCCGATCATTCTGTCAGGGCATGACGCGATCATCTGGGACGCCGAATTCTCCCCCGACGACACGTCGGTGATCACGGCAGGACATGACGGCACCGCGCGGATCTGGAACGCAGCGACAGGCGCGTTGCTGCATGTACTGGAGGGGCATCAGGAACCCATCAACGGCGCGGCCTTTTCCGCCGACGGGCGCTGGGTGGTCACGGCGAGCGATGATGCAACGGCGAGAGTCTGGGACGTCCGGACCGGAGGCCTCATCGCCCGCCTCAAAGGATCGAACTTCTGGGTCAACAGCGCTCATTTCTCGCGAGAGGGCAACCGCATCGTAACCGCAAGCAACGGTGGCACGGTCGACGTCTGGGACACCGGAGAAGGCCGCTTGATCGCCTCGCTCTCAGGCCATGCCGGTGCTGTCCTCAGCGCCGAGTTTGCCCCGGACGGTCAGACAGTGATCTCGGCCGGTGCTGACGGCACCGTGCGGGTCTGGGATGTCTCTCGCCTGACACAGTCCTGGGAACACCTCGCGAGCGACGTCTGTACACGTCTCCTGACCGGTCCGATGCGCCGGTTTTCCCCCGAGGACATCATCGCCGACCGGCTGCTTGCCAGCCAATGGACCAATCCAAGCCGGGATGTCTGCGCAAACCATCAAATCGGCCCACCCGTCGCGAGCTTGCGCGAAATCGTGCGTCAAACCAGCTCCGCAGGCCTCTCGCAACCGGTCAATCACCGCGAGGCCAATGGGCCCGCGCGTCCGTGCTACGAAACGCTCCCTCCCTGATCGCAACCAGGGTAGCGCCGCGCGGTTAGAAAAATCAGGTCGGCGGACCAGTCTTCGCGCGCGAACCGCCATCATCCTCGCCAAGCGGAACCGCACCAGCGTCGTCGGTCGCAGGCGCCGCTTCTTCGGGCACAGCCGCGTCGTCAGTGCCAGCCTCGACATCGTCGTCAAGCCCTGTTGCCTCGCTGGGCTCAATCTCGGCGTCGCTGTCTAACGCCTCGTCAGACATCTCGCCGGCAGGCTCTCCACCGTCAACGTCTTCCGCGAGCTCATCTTCCTGGGCGGTGGCCGTCATCATGGTGCCCATCGGTAGCACCATCATCGCCATGGCCGCTCCGGCCATCAGCGCGTATTTCAAACGCAGTGTTGTCATGTCACCCATTCCCTTGCTGTCGTCTCTTACCAGGCAGACGAGCCGCAAACCGGCGCGTCGCCTCAGTCAAACTCACTCTTCGGACTCCGCCTCGAACGGGTCGATTTCGTCCGAGTTGGAACCCGCTTCCGAAGCAGAAGCAATTTCGGAGATCGCGTCAACAAGCGCGAGCAGATGTCCCGGCCGCTTCATGCACCGTTGAACCGCCGCAAAACAGGCGATCACGGCTGATTGGTCCCACACATAGCGAAACCCGTCATATCCCGAACACTCCTGTGCAACGATCTGGAAGCGCTTGTCGGAAACCTGCAATCCCGGCAGCCATTCCTCGACGTCGATCGCAAGGTCGTCCAGCACCTGCGACTGGTTCAGGAAATTGTAGGCATCCTTGTGTTGCGCCGCTGGTGTCAATATTCGCGGCAGGATGAATTGCGGATCATCAAGCGCAGTGAACTCTTGGGCGAAACCGAGGATATCGACCGTCTCCTGACGGAAGGACTGGTACTCAGCGACACACTCCTCATCGCTTCTGCTCTTGAGCTCCTGCGCCACACCGGTCCACGGACTATCCGGGAACGCACCATACAGCATACAGAACATCCGCTCGGCCCGCACCCGGCTTGGCGCATATTGATGGGTCGGATCAGGAGGATCAGAATCCATGTAGAGATCAAACGCGGCATCATGGTAGAGCTGGAACTCCGCCGGATCCTGTCGCTTTGGAAGCATCAGGAAGGCGGCAATCTTGTCCGCGTGGTCTTCCATTTCCTGCTTTGACATCGCGAAGCGATCTGCGGTGAAATCCTGAATGGCGTGGCCCGTCTCGTGGTATAGCGCCCAGGTAATGTGCGCCTTGGCATAGGCTTCGTGCCGGTTATCCTGGATCTGGGCAAACGCAACCGGCGCGCACCATACAAACAAGGCGGCGCTCAACAGGCCAACGAGAAAGTGTTTGAATGCAATCATGAAAAGACCCACAGGCAACCGACGGGTGCGATCCAGTTATTCAAGCAATACGACCGTCTCCACCCATGGAAAGCGTAGTCTTGCGCCTTTGGAATTGCAAATGCTTTCGGCCTTCACGGCGGCTGCCCGTGGTCGCGGAGATTCAGGCGCCCCCTGTCCATCAAGAAGCGACCCTGAACCTCGCCCGGTCACTCCCACTCGATGGTGCCCGGCGGCTTTGACGTGATGTCATAGACAACACGGTTCACACCCTTCACCTCGTTGATGATCCGCGTTGCGACACGGCCAAGAAAAGCATGGTCATACGGATAATAGTCTGCCGTCATACCATCCACGCTGGTCACCGCGCGCAAGGCGAGCACGGCTTCGTATGTGCGCACGTCACCCATCACGCCGACCGTGTTTACGGGCAAGAGAACGCTGAACGCCTGCCAGATCTTGTCGTACAGGCCCGCCTTCCTGATCTCATCGATATAGATGGCATCGGCCTTGCGCAGCGTGTCCGCTTTCTCGCGCGTGATGGCGCCGGGAATACGGATCGCAAGGCCCGGCCCTGGAAACGGGTGGCGGCCAACGAAGGCGTCGGGCAAGCCCAGTTCTTGGCCCAGCGCACGGACTTCATCCTTGAACAGCTCTCGCAGCGGCTCGACCAGTTTCATCTTCATGCGCGCAGGCAGCCCGCCAACATTGTGGTGGCTCTTGATCGTCATGCTCGGCCCACCGCTGACCGAGACGCTCTCGATGACATCCGGATACAGCGTTCCCTGCGCAAGGAAGTCCGCCCCGCCGATCTTCTTGGCTTCCTCATCGAACACATCGATGAACAGGCCGCCGATGATCTTGCGCTTCTGCTCGGGGTCCGAGACCCCCGCCAGCCTGCCGAGGAAGAGCTCTGACGCATCCACGTGCACCAGCGGAATGTTGTAATGTTCGCGGAACAGGCCGACGACCTGTTCGCTCTCGCCCGCGCGCATCAGTCCGTGATCGACATAAACGCAGGTCAGCTGGTCCCCGATCGCTTCGTGGATCAGCACAGCGGCAACCGAAGAATCCACGCCGCCCGAAAGTCCGCAGATCACCCGGCCCTTGCCGACCTGCGCGCGGATCTTCGCGATCGCTTCCGCCTTGTAGGCCGCCATTGTCCAGTCACCGGCGAAGCCCGCAACACCGTGGATGAAATTGTGCAGCAACTTTGCGCCGTGCGTCGTGTGCACGACTTCGGGGTGGAACTGTGTGGCGTAGAATCGGCGCGCGGTGTCGGCGATCACCGCATAGGGCGCGCCCGGCGATTTCGCGATCACGGCAAAGCCGGGCGCCATTTCGGCGACGTGGTCTCCGTGGCTCATCCAGACCTGTTCTTCCTCGCCTTCGAACAGCCCTTCGAGCAGCGGGTCGTCTTTCACGCGTTCGATGTACGCCCGGCCAAATTCACGGCTGGTGCCCCCTTCGATCCGCCCGCCAAGCTGGTGCATCATCACCTGCTGTCCGTAACAGATGCCGAGTACCGGAATGCCAGCCTCGAAGATCGACGGATGTGCCATCGGCGCGTCGTCCCAGTAAACGCTGGACGGCCCACCCGAGAGGATGATGGCCTGCGGGCCGTAGGCCTTCAGAAAGGCGGCATCGACCTTGTTAAACGGGTGAATTTCGCAATAGACGCGGCTTTCGCGCAGGCGCCGGGCGATGAGCTGTGTCACCTGACTGCCGAAGTCGACGATCAGGGCGCGTTGATGGCGTATCTCGGTCATGCGGCGGATTAGCCGAGCCTGAAAGATTCGTCCAGACAGCGCGGCGGCAGCGTCCCGCATGACTTGGCTAGGCGACAAGCGGACGTTGCAAGGTTGCCGCCGGCCTCCCCTCACGGCTCGACAAGGCTGCGTGTCTGGCTGCGTTCAAAGCGCTCACAAGCTCCTGGGGTGACCTGCCATACGCCAGGATCTGTTCGTGTCCGCCGGTTGCCAGCTTGCTCAAGTGCCGTAACGGGCCCGGCCTGTGCTTCTCGCTGTCGAAGACGATCGTGCCTTTGTCGCCGATGAATCCTCGCGCGTCGCTTGCAAGGCGAAACTCGGAAACGTCCCACCACGATAGCTTGTAGAACTGGTAAAGCCGGCGGTACTCAAAGCCGTCACGCGTGATCTTCAAATAGGCCAGCGCGCCGAAAACTTGTGCAAACAACAGGATGTCTGCGGCGCAAGTGAAAAGGAAAATCCACAAGTCAGTTCCGGCGATCGGCTCACCGAACCACAGCCTGCGCAACTGCACGGCCGTAAAGACCGCAGAAAATACTGCGGCCAACAGAATGGGCATCGGCGAAGGGTAGTAAACCCGTTCGCGGGTGCGAGGATTGTTGGGTTCCGACATGCCCTTGGTATGTCACAAAGTTCTCACCAAACCCCTCAGCTGGACAGGCAAAACTTGCAGGACCACAGACTGTCAAACTGGCAGAGCGAAGTTCGGCCGACCGAGAAACGCGCGTACCTGCGTTCTGTTCTCAGCCAGCCCCGACGAACACCGCGAAATACAAGCCGTCGGTGCCCCGCGCGGGCGATGAACTCGGCCGGACGATCAGCCGAGCGGCGCGTTGCGAGTCGCGCGGCGGCGTGAAGCGCTGTCCTGGATGAGCGGATCCTGGCCAGCCGCAAGACGGCCTTTCTGGACTGGCGTTGCAGATCCCACCTGTCCTCGCGCCAAGACCGGTTTCGACGGCTGGACAGGCCGCGTGACGGGCCGTCCGGCCTGTGGCGAAGCCACCGGTTTGGGCAGAACCCGCTCAATCGCGGACGGCGCCGCTTTTGCGGGTGTGTCAGCGGGTGTGTCAGCGGGCGCGCCGCCAAGCTGGTAGTCATGCATCAGCCGGATCAGTTTTGACGCTTCCATGCCGAAAACCGGCATCGTGTTTGTGCCGCCGGAGACGAATTTGGCGAGCTTTCCGCCCAGCGACTCGGCCTTGTCGAGGTCGGTGAACGCAACCTGCTGCATGACGGAGAAGAGGCCGTAGCGCATCGTATTGACTCTGAAATCGGCAACCTTGGCCCACGAAAAGCGCTTATTTCCAAGGCCAAAGGTATAGCTGAACCCTTCGGGATCGAGCACCATCCGGTAGACCATCCCCGTGCCCATGGCGGCTATGCCCGCTGCTACGGCGAGGTGCATGATCGAAAGCATATCCGTCCAGGCCGAGAGGAGCAGAATGGCGCCCGCTCCGGCATACCAACGCCAAGCTGTTGGCGTGATTGTGGTGACCCGGTTGCGAGTGACGACGGCCATGGGAGAGATGCTCTGATTAGGTGAACAGATCGTGCTTAACGCGAAATGGCTAAATTATCGGACGGGGCACCGCGCGATTTTCCGGCATCGCGTTAAGGATTGCGCGGTCGAGGCGCGGGCGAGACCGTCTTGACCTGCCGCGGCGGCCACGGTCATCTCCCGCGATGACCGCAGCCGACACAATCGAAACCCGCAAGCGCCAGGCCTTTGAACTGGCACGGGCTGCACGCCTGCCGGAGGCAGAAGCCCTGCTGCGCCGCGTCCTGACCGAAGCCCCGGATGATCTCAGCGCGTTATTGCTCTTCGGAGATGTCCTGCACGCGGGGCGCAAACAGGTAGAGGCGTCGCAGGCCTACCGGGTGGCTGTGACGCAGGCCGAACGGTTAGGGCTTTCGCGCGCCAAACCATACGAAGCCAGCCTCGCCCGCGCCATTGAGCGCCTTGGCGGGTATACGGACGACTATTCGGCAATGATCGACACCGTGGTGCCGAAAGGCGCGCGGTCCGAACGGTTCAACCAGTCGATCGACATCCTGCTCGGCCGATCGGTCATCTACCTTCAGCAGCCGACCAAGTATTACTTTCCCGGCCTGCCGCAGGCCCCGGTCTACCCACGCGAGCAATTCCCCTGGGCCGCTGCGCTGGAGGCGGAAACCGCCAACATCCGCGAAGAACTGCGCGCCGTGATGGCCCGGGACGGCGCCTTTGCACCCTACCTGCCTGCCGGCGCCTCAAGGCCGCAGGCCCGGTCCCACCGCCTCGTGGGCGACCCGGCCTGGAGTGCCTTCTATCTCTGGAAAGATGGCGTGCGGCAGGAGGCGAATTGTGCGCTTTGCCCGAAGACCGCCGCAGCGATGGACCAGGTGCCGCTCGACCATCTGCCGGGCCAGGCGCCGTCTGTTCTCTTCTCGCTGCTGAAGCCGGGTGCACACATTCCGCCGCATCATGGGCTGATCAACACGCGCCTGATCTGCCACCTGCCGCTGATCGTTCCGGGGCCTGCCTGGCTGCGCGTCGGTCACCACACGCATCACTGGAAGGAAGGTGAGTTGCTCGTGTTCGATGACAGTTTCGAGCATGAAGCGCTGAACGAGGCGGAGGCGACCCGGGTCGTGTTGCTGTTCGATGTGTGGCGGCCGGAGCTCAACGAACAGGAGCGGCGCGAAGTGGCCGCGCTGATCGGTGCGATTTCGGCGGCCGGCGGCATGGGCGGCGAAGCCTAAGCCACGCGGTGGAGCACCGCAAAGAAGAACCCGTCCGTGCCGGAGCGGCGAGGCGTCAGCCGGACACTGCCCGACGGGCCCCTGCCCTTGCGCACCACCGAGGCCCCGTTCGCCGTGAGAAGCCCTGAGGCAATTGCGGCCTCGGCGGCGTCAGCCTCGGTGAACGCGGGATGGGACCGCAGGAACTCCGCCACGCGGTCTTCGTCTTCCTCAATGAGGAAGGAGCAGGTCGCGTAGACGAGCCGTCCACCGGGTTTCACGAAGGCCGATGCGGCGGCCAGGATTTCTGTTTGCTCGGCCATGCGCTTGGCCAGCTGGGCGGGGCGGACGCGCCATTTGGAGTCCGGCCGCCGCCGCCACGTGCCTGTGCCCGTGCAGGGGGCGTCAACGAACACCAGATCCATCCCGCCCGTCAGCGGCTCAAGACTGGTGCCTTCGCCGGGATGGACAAGTTGCACGTTCTGGGCGCCGGAGCGCTTCAGCCGCGGGACGAGCGCCGAGAGGCGGCGGCCATCCGTGTCGTAAGCAAAGATCTGGCCCGTGCCGTCCATTTGTGCCGCGAGCGCCAGAGTCTTGCCGCCGCCGCCGGCGCAATAGTCGAGCACCTGCTCGCCCGGCCGGGCGTTGCCGGCAGCAGCGGCGATCTGGCTGCCGGCATCCTGCACTTCAACCCAGCCTTTGGAATAGGCGGGAATTGCTTCAAGGCTTTCCTCGCGCAGGGTCGGGTCGAGCGCCGGAATGTGGAACGCATTGACGAGAAGCCGGGACGGCTCCGCCTTTGCCGACTTCAGCGGCAGGGCGGCCTTTTCGGCATCGACCTTCAGCGTGTTGACCCGCAGGTCGACATCGGCCCGGACCGCCATGGTCTGCGCCTCGATGATGGTGTCCGGACCGAACACACGTTGCATGTGCGGCGTCAGCCATTCAGGAAAATCACCTTGCACGTGCAGCGCCGCAGACGGGTCGGGGGCGAGGATCAGCCGGCTGCGCTCGTCATTCGTAAGCGGCGTCGGACCATGATCGTCATAGCAGGCCTCCTCGATGTCTCGGGCGTTCCACTCCCACGCGATGCGCAGCGCGCCGAGGACCAGCGCGCGGGCATCATCATGGCCCATGTGATGGGCGATCGAATTGCGCTTGCGCAGGGCATCGAGCACGAGGCCGGACACCCAGGCGCGATCCTTCGAGCCAGCATAGCGGGCGCGCTTGCCCCAATCGCGGACAGCCGTCTTCACCGGCTGATGGCGGTCCAGCACGTCGCGCAGAATCTCGATGGCTGCGCTGATCTTGCCGCCTGTGCGCATGGGGGTGTCACGTCTCCTGTTGCGATTGTGGGCGTGTTAGCGCCCTATGGGGCCTGAGGGAACCGCAAAGGGCTGACAATGCTGGAGATTCGATTGCCGGACGGCATGCGCGTGGCCACCGCGCGCGACTGGAAGCAGCTTGGCAGCATCACCGGCGAGGCGTTCGCGGAGGATCCGGTCAATCTCTGGATCTTCGGCAACACGCAGACAATGCCGCCGGTGTTCGGCGAACTGGCGCGCAGCATCTACCTGCCGCGCGGTATCTGCCATCTCCACGGGGACACGGGCGCGACGATGTGGGCGCACTCATCGCAGAGCCGCGACCTGAACACGTTGCAGACGCTGCGCCTCGTCTGGTCATTGATGACCAGAGGGGAAAAGGGCGCCGCGAAACGCGGGATGGGTGCTGGCGAAGCGATGGCGCGGGAGCATCCGAAGGCGCCTCACATGTATCTCTTCACGATCGGCACGCGGAAGGCAGCGCGGGGCAAGGGCCTCGGCAAGATGCTGATCCGGCCGGTTCTGGACGCCGCCGACCGGGCCACCCTGCCCTGCTATCTGGAAAACTCGAACCCCGCGAATACCGGTTTCTATGTCAGCCATGGCTTTCAACGGATGAAGCTGTTCGAACCGGGACCGGGCGGGCCGCCGCTCGAGGCGATGTGGCGGGAGCCGAAGGCCGGTTGAGCCAGCACGGGCGGCCGCAGCCCCGTAAGGAGTGCGGCGGGAAAATGGGGCATTCGAAGGCGCGAATGCCTAGGGCGGTTTCAGCGACGGGGATGCGAGGGCTGGCGAGACGTGTGCCTGACGTGAGGCCGGGCCATGAGCCTCCGCCTGCGCTGGGGCCGCCGGAGCCGGGAGAACGGGTTCGGGAAGATCGGACTGGGCCGCCCAGCTTTGCCAGCGGGGCACGGGCGGCGGCGTGTAGCGGTATTCGCCCGGCGGCGGCGGGGGATCGGCGACGAAGCGGATCTTCACCCAGCCGTTCGGATAGACGCCGAACAGCACCTTGCGGCCGGTGAGGCGCGTGAAGGCGACGATGCGGAAGAGTTGCAGCCATAGCCACGGCCAGGCCCAGATCGGGCAGCGTTCGAAATGGCGGGCATAGCGCTCGAAGATCATGGACCGGAGGATACGGCAGGCCGTTACCCGGTCGGATTGATTGTGTGATTTTTCCTGCGATCTGGCGTGGCGGCTGGGGGCGGGGCGCCTTGGATGGTGGGACAGGGGCGAACCTGTCCCTAAAGTTCGTACGGATGTCTTGTCTATGGATGCCAGCCTGCGCGGGCCTCGGCCGAAGAACGCGCTTGCCCGAATCAGCCCCTCGGCAGCGAATAGTTCGGTGCTTCGCGCGTCATCATCACGTCGTGGACGTGGCTTTCCTGCAGGCCTGCGCCGGTGATCTGCACGAACTCGGCCTTGCGGTGGAGGTCTGCAATGTCAACCGCGCCGACATAGCCCATCGCGGCGCGCAGGCCGCCCACCATCTGATGGATGATCGCGGCGACAGGGCCCTTGAACGGCACCTGCCCCTCGATGCCTTCCGGCACGAGCTTTTCGGCGGCGGCATCCTTCTGGAAGTAGCGATCAGCCGAACCGCGCGCCATGGCGCCAAGCGAGCCCATGCCACGATAGGCCTTGTAGCTGCGGCCCTGGTAGAGGAACACCTCGCCAGGCGATTCCTCGGTGCCGGCAAACATCGAGCCCATCATGGCGGTGGAGGCGCCAGCCGCGATGGCCTTGGCGAAGTCTCCGGAAAACTTCATGCCGCCATCCGCAATGATCGGAATGCCCGACTTGGCGGCGGCGTTGGCACATTGCTCGATGGCGGTGAGCTGCGGCACGCCGACGCCGGCGACGATGCGCGTGGTGCAGATCGAGCCGGGGCCGATGCCGACCTTCACCGCGTCCGCGCCGGCTTTGATCAGGTCGCGGGCGCCCTCTTCGGTGGCGACATTGCCCGCGACCAGCTCGATGTCGAACTTCTTCTTGATGGCCTTGACCGTCTCGATCACGTTGCGTGAGTGCCCGTGGGCCGAGTCAACGAACAGCACATCGACCTCCGCCGCGATCAGCGCCGCGACCCGGTC
>JBGSVY010000092.1:0-8618 GCA_041752715.1 Hyphomonas sp. | reverse complement strand
GGCGAGGCGCCGTCGCCTTCGCGCTTGTCCCGCGCCGGAATGAGGCCGGCCTTTCCGAGGGCGCAGGGAAAGGACTGGCCATCTCCGCTGAAGCGGCCCGTGCTGCGGGCGATGAAGTGGGCGGGCAAGGCATCTCCTCCCGCGCTTGTGATTGCGCCGTGACTGGGGTCTTATGGTAGGGCGCGAGCCGGGCCAAGGGGTGCCCGTCGCCCCGCCTCCGGAGAAATGCCGCATGTCAGGCCGCAAGACCATCCTGCTCGTCGATGATGACGAGGACCTGCGCACATCGCTCGCCGAGCAGTTCGAACTGCACGAGGGCTTCAGCATCCGCACGGCCGATCGCGGGGCGCAAGGCCTCGAGATTGCGCTCAGCGAGCGCATCGACCTGATCATCCTTGATGTCGACATGCCGGACATGGACGGCTGCGAAACCTGCAAGATGATGCGGACCCGCGGTGTCCGCGCGCCGATCCTGATGCTGACCGGCCAGACGGGCGAGGCGGACACGATTCTCGGCCTCGAAGCCGGCGCCATCGATTATGTCGTCAAGCCCTTCAAGTTCTCTGTCCTGCTCGCCCGCGTGCGGGCCCACCTGCGCAGTTTCGAACAGTCGGAGGATGCCACCTTCGAGATCGGCCCTTACGAGTTCCGCCCCTCGATGAAGATCCTGCGCACCAAGGACGGCAAGCGCATCCGGCTGACCGAGAAGGAAACCGAGATCCTGAAATATCTCTACCGCGCCGGCGGCAAGCCGGTGCCGCGCGAGATGCTGCTCTCGGAAGTCTGGGGCTACAACGCCGCCGTGACGACCCACACGCTCGAAACCCACATTTACCGCCTGCGCCAGAAGGTGGAGCCCGATCCGTCGAACGCCCGGATGCTGCTGACCGAGATCGGCGGCTATCGCCTGCAGCCATGATCAGGCGGTGGTCTCGACACTGATCGGCGCATGGTCGGACGGTTTCCACCCGCTGCGCCAGGCGAGGTGGACGCGATAGCTTGAGGGCTTCGTCCCGGCGAGCGCGTCGGGGTTCGCCCAGATATGATCGAGCCGCCGGCCCTTGTTGGCCGCGGCCCAATCCTTCGCGCGGTAGCTCCACCAGGTGTAGAGCTTTTGCTCCTCGGGCACGGCGAGGCGCCCAATATCGGCGAATCCGGCTGTTTTTCGCGCAGATTCGAGCCGTTCGGTCTCTTCCGGCGTGTGCGAGACGATGCCAAGCAGCTGTTTGTGCGACCAGACATCATTCGGGTGGGGTGCGACGTTGAGATCGCCCACAAGAATGCGCTTCACGCCCTTCTTCAGCTTTTTGTAGCCAGGGCCCATCCGCTCGAGAAAATCGAGCTTGTGGGCAAACTTGTCGTTGGTTGCCGGGTCCGGCACGTCGCCGCCTGCGGGCAGGTAAATGTTGTGGATTTCGAGGCCCGACGGCAGGCGCGCCGCGATGCAGCGGGCATGGCCCTCGCGGCAGAGGTCCGGTGTGTCGACCTGATCGAGGGGCAGGCGCGAGGCGATGGCGACGCCCGCATGGCCACCGCGCTGGCCGCGGATCACGACATGGCAGAGCCCCATGTCCTTGAACACCTTCAGCGGGAACTCGCCGTCCATGCACTTGGTTTCCTGCAGGCAGAGGACATCCGGCTTTTCGGCGGCGACAAAGGCCTCGACGTTCGGCGCCCGCAGGCGAACCGAGTTGATGTTCCAGCTGACAATCTTCAGGGGCTTGGCCATGCGCGGATGGCTAGCAGCTTGCCTCCAAACGTCAACGCGCCCGGACGCGGGGGGTCCGGGCGCGCCAGACGCGCACTTTGCGAGTCGATGCCAGGCTGCGGTGCCTGACGGCGATGGGAGCGGCGGGTTCACAGCGGGGGGTCAGTGCTGCGCGGGTCTTCCGTCTCATCGACAGTGGTAAAGATGTCACGCGTTTGCAGAAACACAAGTAAATTAACCGTTAGCTGCAATGGCGGCTTGCGTTCCCCGGCTTCTGCTACCGGTTGTCAAAGTCGCGCAAAATGAACAATCTTGGATTGAGTCGCTTGCCATACTCGACGGAGTTGAGTTGGACCGAGGTGATCCCGCCACTCGCGTCCACCGTTCGCCAACCCCTAAGAGCGTAGTCGCTAGAGGCAAGGAACACCGTCAACGTGCCGTCCATCTCGCCAGAACGATCGCGCAGGCTGATGACCACCTGTGGCCCGCTGCGACGGACGTCCGTAATCTCTGCATCCTTCTCGAAGTCCAGCGTGTCGCTCAGCAACAGTGCGAGCGGTGTCTGGGCGAGGGGCACCCGGTCGGTTGTTTCAAGATCGGCGTCCTGGAGCCCGACCGTCGTGCCATCACTGACGAGGAGCAGGGGGACGGGATCATCATAGTCGAACCGAATCTTTCCCGGCCGCACCATGGCGAACTGACCGGTGCTGAGCGTTCCATCCGGCGCGACCTGTTCGAACCGCCCGCGCGCTGATTTCACGGCGCTGAGCGCGGCGGAGGCCGATTTCAACACCTCGGCCCGTTCGGTTCCCGAAAGGGCGATCACGCTCGTTGCAGGAACAGTAACGGGCGCGCGCGCCGGCACGGGCGTTGATTGGAGACCGAGCGCGAAGGGCGCGCCGGCAAGGGCCGCAGCAGCACCGAGCGTGGCAATCAGGTTGGGCATGGCGTCTTTCTCCAGTGTCCGTTTCCGGCTTGGCCTACACTTAAGCACCTGAACCCTGTCTAAACAGGGCCACATTGAGGTTTGTGCGCCGCATTTCGTTGCCAGGTGTTCAGCGCAATGCCGCGTTGTTCGCCGGATGAATGAGAGGTCCCCATCCTCGTTCATCGCCTCGCTTGCGAAACGGGCGCCAACGTCCCATGTTCGCCTCTGGATAAGGGATACTGACGATGACGAGCGCTCCACTTTTGCACACAAAGGATGGTACCGACGCCGGCTTCATGGCCGATGTGGTCGAAGCCTCGATGACCCAGCCGGTGATCGTCGACTTCTGGGCGCCCTGGTGCGGACCTTGCCGGACACTCGGCCCGATCCTCGAACGCGTGGTCGAGGGACAAAAGGGCGCGGTCAAGCTCGTCAAGATCAATACCGAGGAGCACCCGGCCTATGCCGGCCAACTCGGCGTGCGGTCGATCCCTGCGGTTTACGCCTTCGACAAGGGCCGGCCAATCGACGGTTTCCTCGGTGCCTTACCCGAGTCGCAGGTGCGCAGTTTCATCGAGCGGCTCGTCTCCGGAACGGACTCCGCCGCGATGATTGCCGACGCGCTGGCGCAAGCCGAGGCGGCCAGCCAGGCGGGTGACGTAACGCTGGCGGCAGAAATCTACGCCGCAGTGATCCAGGAGCAACCCGAAAACGTGGCCGCCATTGCCGGCCTTGCCCGCTGCTATCTTGCGAATGGCGACAAGGACCGGGCCCTTGCGACCCTCGATCTCGTGCCCGAATCCAAACGAAACGATAGCGCGGTCAAGGGCGTGCGGGTCGCAATCGAGATGATGGCCGATGCGCCCCCTCCGGACGTCTTCGACGCTGCGCTCGCCGGCGTGACGGCCGCGCCGGAGGATCATGCCAAGCGCTTTGCCCTCGCCGAAGCCTATGCGGCAGCGGGTCGCTACCAGCACGCCGCCGATCACCTTTTGATCATTCTCTCCTCGAAACTTGATTGGGAGGCAGGCAAAGCGAAGGACAAGCTGTTGCAGGTTTTTGAAGCGGCCGGCCCGGCCGACCCCGTGACGATCGACGGACGGCGCCGGCTTGCCTCCCTGATGTTTGCCTGACACGCCGCGCGCCCCATCTCATGCTTGGTCGATGGGTAGCGAAGGAAGGACCGACTGACAGTGTATCCGTATCGTAAAGTCAGCGACCTGCCAGCCACGTTGCCCGTGTTCCCGCTACCGGGCGCGGTTTTGTTTCCGCGTTGGCAATTGCCCCTCAATATCTTTGAGCCGCGCTATCTCAATATGATCGACGACGCGATCAGCGGCGCGCGCCTGATCGGCATGGTTCAGGCCACCGGCGGTCCGCGTGAGAAGCCGGACCTCGCGCGTGTCGGCTGCGCGGGCCGGATAACGGCCTATTCGGAAACCGATGATGGCCGCTATCTGATCACGCTTACCGGGATCGCGCGGTTCGGCATCGCAAAAGAACTGGAGGCGGCGACACCCTACCGGCAGGTGAAAGCCGACTGGGCACCCTTCGCTGGCGATCTGGTCGCGGTGGGTCCGGCCGCCCAGGCATCGAGAGACAGTCTGGTCGCGGCCTTTCGCGCCTATGTCGCCGCCAACCAGATGCAGGCCGATTGGTCCGCGGTCGAAGACGCCCCGCTCGAGACGCTGGTCCACGCCCTGGCCTCCGGCTGTCCATTCTCGGTGGCGGAAAAGCAGGCCTTGCTCGAGGCGCCAGATCTTGCCGCAAGGGCCGATGCATTGATCGCGCTCCTGATGATCGACGGGGCAGGAAGCGAACCGGGGGGTCTGCAATGACCGGCGATGAAGACGCGCCGGATGCGCCGCTGAAGTCTGCAACGGGACCTTCCGGCGTTGATCCGCGCCTGCTTGAAATCCTGATCTGCCCGTTGACGCGCCATCCGCTGAATTATGACCGGGCCGCTGGAGAACTCGTTTCCAAACGCGCGCGCCTCGCCTATCCGATCCGCGGCGGCATTCCCGTTATGCTGCCCGAAGAAGCGCGGGACCTTGATGCGGCCGACGATGCCGGCGACCCGGCATGACGCCCGCCGCCTGGCCTGTCCGGCTGACCTTCGACCGCACGGCCGGCCATCTGGAAGCGGCCTTCGATGATGGCGCTGCGGGCAGGGTCGCCTTCAAGCGGCTGCGCGAGGAAAGTCCGTCCGCTGAGGTTCAGGGCCACGGCAAGGGCCCGAAGCCACCACAGGCGCCCGTGCCGGATGATATCAGCGTCGTGAAGGCCGAACCGGTCGGGCGCTACGCGCTGAGGCTGTACTTCTCCGACGGCCATTCCAGCGGCCTCTACACCTGGAACATCATCCGGGCCCTGACGGTCGGCGATTGAGCCGCCAACCTCCCCGGGGCAGCGCGCGATCAGGCAGGCGCCCGCCGTCTAGAGCATGATGCGTTCAGCTGGAACCAGCTGATCGTTCAATCATGCTCTACATTCCGGAAGCGAAAGCATCGTTCCGCGATCAGATTGAGTCAATCCGATCGCGCGATGCTTTAGCGCATCAGGCTGGGCAGGTGATCCTGATCGGCGCTGGCCTGACGGGCCAGCGCGCGGCGCAACGGGCCGATCCGGCTGGCTGCGGTCAGTGCAAGGCCTCGCAACGGCTTGATCAGTGCATTGTCGTTGGAGAAGGCGCGGTCAATTCCGTCGAGAATGAGCGCCGAGCTTGCCGAATCAAATCGCCGCCAGGCCTGGTAGCGATCCAGTGAAACGGCTGCGCCGGGGTCAATCCCGGTTTCCCGCGCCTCGACCATGACATCGATCAACGCGCCTGCATCCTTGAAGCCGAGATTGAGCCCTTGCCCGGCAAGCGGGTTGATCCGTCTTGCCGCATCGCCCAGCAATGCCGTCCGATGACCTGTCATCTGCGTCGCAATCTGCAAGATCAGGGGATAGGACTTCGGCGGGCCGTCCAGCGTCATGTGTCCCGAAAAATGCTCGAAACGGGCGTTCAGTTCCGCTTCGATGGCGCCGGCCGGCATGGCGGCCAGCGTTTCGGCTGCACCGGACTTCATATACCAGGCGAGGTTTGCGCGATTGTCCGGGAGCGGAAGGGTTGCAAACGGACCTTCCGGCGTAAACAGTTGCCGTGCGATACCGTTGTGAGGCCGCGCAAGGCGGACATCCGCTGCGAACACAGACTTTCCATATGACCGGCCTTCGGTCCGGATGCCTGCTGCCGCCCGGACTGCTGAAGCAACGCCATCGCACGCGGCAACCAGCCCGGCGCGAACCTTGCGCCCGTCGGACAGGGTGATCAGCTGCGCCGCCGGATGGCCCTGCATCCCTGAAAACTTTGCCCCCTTCAGCCAGGTAAGGCCGGCTTGTTTTGCGGCGACGGCATCGAGTGCAGCCTGCAAGGCTTCGGCTGGCACCATCTGGCCAAGGGGTTCGCCAGCCGCATCGGCGGGCAGGTCGGCCGTGCCAAACGCAGCGGCGGGTGCGCCGAACCAATGCGTTCCGCCATCCACTGCTTCCAGGCCGTTCAAGGGTGTCGTCGTGCCGGCAAGCAAGGCGTGAACGCCGGCAGCACCGATCAGGCGCCAGCTGCCGCGCACGATCGCGAATGTGCGCGTGTCCTGCGGCGGGTCAACATCGGCTGGGCGCGCGTCAACAAGCACCACATCAAAGCCCGCTCGCGCGGCAAGGATCGCGAGGCACGTGCCGACCGGACCGGCACCGATCACCGCAAGGTCAGTTGTCAGATCGGGGGAGGGAAGGGGGCTCATGTCAGTAATGAAGTAAGGGTCTTGGGGTCCGAGGTCCAGCGATGGCGCCGATTTGGGCGTTTCGCCGCAAGTGTGCACACGCCTTAACCATGGTGGTGCCGAATCGCGACCCGCTGTGCGCCTGCATGCGACTTTTCGGAGCCCCCTGAATCATATCGGGAGTGGGAGAGCGCGGGGGGTCCCGGGCTCTGTGTGTCACTGTTAGAGGAGGGGCCTATGGGCCGATTGACTGGACGATGGATCCGCGCAGCGATGCTTGCGCCGCTGTCACTTTACGTAGCCGGGGCTGCGCTGGCCCAGGAGGCTGACCTTGAAACCCGCCTTGCCGCGCTGGAAGAGGCCGCCGCCGGAAGCGCCAGCGCCTATGTCGATAACAGCTATCTTTTCCTCATCGGCGGCCTGATCGTCATGTTCATGGCGGCGGGCTTCTGCATGCTCGAGGCGGGCCTCGTGCGGTCCAAGAACGCCGCCATGCAGTCGACCAAGAACATCGCGTTGTTCGCGGTCGCGGGCCTCATGTTCTGGCTCACCGGTTACAACATTGCCTATCCCGGCGACGCGACGATGTTCAGCGGACTTGTCCCGACCAATTTCGGCCCCTGGAGCGGCGGCGACACCTCGGTCCAGTCAGAGTCAGGCTACGCGCCAGCCTCAGACTGGTTCTTCCAGATGGTGTTCGTGGCAACTGCGGCCTCGATCGTCTCAGGCACGGTCGCCGAGCGCATCAAGCTCTGGCCGTTCCTGATCTTCACGGCGGTCCTCACGGCGTTCATCTATCCGGTCGTTGCTTCTTGGGAGTGGGGCGCGGGCTATCTCGACACGGTCTGGGGCTTCTCCGACTTTGCTGGCTCGACGCTCGTCCACTCGACCGGCGGCTGGGCGGCGCTCATGGGCGCGATCATTCTCGGGCCACGCATCGGCAAGTATTTTGGCAAGCAGGTGAACCCGATGCCGGGCTCCAACATCCCGCTCGCCGCGCTCGGGACATTCATCCTCTGGTTTGGCTGGTTCGGCTTCAACGGCGCGTCGCAGCTGGCGGCAGGCTCCGCCGCTGACATCAACGCCGTCAGTCAGATCTTCGCCAACACCAACATGGCGGCGGTCGGCGGCGTGCTTGCGGCGATGATCCTCACTGCGGTGCTCTACAAGGGCAAGGTTGACGCCACCATGGTGTTCAACGGCGCAATCGGCGGTCTCGTCTCGATCACAGCCGAGCCGCTTGCCCCTTCCATGGGAATGGCTGTCATCATCGGCGCCATCGGCGGCGTGCTTGTGGTGCTGACCGTGCCGCTGCTCGACCGGTTCAAGATCGATGATGTCGTCGGCGCCATTCCAGCGCACCTCGTGTGCGGCATCTGGGGTACGATGATTGTTCCCTTGACGAATGCCGATGCAAGCTGGGCCGGCCAGGCTGTCGGTGTCGGCCTTACGGCCGTCTTCGTCTCTGCGGCTTCGGCCATCGTCTGGCTTGCGCTCAAGTTCACGATCGGCCTGCGCGTCAGCGAAGAACACGAACACATGGGTCTCGACCGCGCAGAAATCGGCCTCGAAGCCTATCCGGAATTCTCGAGCCGCTAGGCACCGGAGAGATCCTGCAACCAAGCCCCGGCCTGATCATCAGGCCGGGGCATTTTCATTTGGCGGGGCTGCCGGTTGATAAATGAAAGCGGCGTCGTTCTTCATGAAGATTTCGCAAGCCTGCCGAAGGTGTGAACGCCGCGAACAGGGTTGTCAGTGGCTGCGCCAGATGCGCCGGCGGGCCGCGTAAACACGTCCGTTCAAATTGCCGTTGCTGCATTTGCGACGTGTTAAGCCTAACCGGTCAATGTGGTGGCTCGCCGACACACCCCAGCCGTCCGGAGCGCCCTCATCTCATGACAGATTTTGCCTATACTGAAGACCATGCCCGTGCCGTCAGTGACCCTGCCTGGCGGATCCTGACGGGTGCTGCAGCCTTCGGTGCAGGCGTCTTCGTTTGCGGCAGTGTCGGCTCTTATGTGCCGAGCGATCCCAGCCTCAACGCGGCAACGGGCGCGGCGGTCCAGAACCTGTTTGGTGAAGGCGGCGCAATCTTTGCGGATATCGCGCGCCAGACCCTCGGCTGGTCGGGCTGGACGGCGGGCCTCGCGCTGATGATCGGCGGGGCCATGCGCACGGTGCTGATCGGCTCGCCGCGGATCCGCCGCTGGGCCTATGG
>JBGSVY010000091.1:0-3855 GCA_041752715.1 Hyphomonas sp. | reverse complement strand
CGGAGGCCCTGCCGCTGGCGCGGCGGGCGCATGCGATCCGGGTCGCAAGCCTGCCGGAGGGGCATCCACATCGGGTGCAGATCGAGCGGGAATTGCCGATGCTTGAGGCGATGGTGGCGGGGGAGGCGGGGGGCGGGCTATCCACCGGCGCTTCGGCCGGGATGACAGCGCCGCGGGAACGCGTGTGGGGGAAGTGGCTGGGTTTCCTGTTGATCCTTGCGGTTGGGGCGGGGGCGATCGGGGTGGGGCTGGTGGACCCTTTCGGGTGGCTGGCGCCGTGAAAGCTTCACTGGACGCTGGCGGAGGTGCACGCTAGGCCCTGCCGCATGACCGAGACCCCGCCGCGCCTGCACCCGTTCGACACGATCCGCAATTTCCGGGACTTTGGCGGCTATGAAAGCCGTTATGGTGGCCGGGTGCGGATGGGGCGGCTGTTCCGGTCTGGCCATTATGGCGAGGCGAGCGATGGCGACATTGCCGCGCTCGGCCGGTTCAATATCCAGCTGCAGGCAGACCTGCGCCGCCCCGATGAGCGCGAGAAGCAGGCCGGGCGGTGGTCTGCGCCGGTGACGCTGACGCATGATGGCGGGCGCGAGCACGAGGCCCCGCACACGCGGTTCCTGAAGGAAGTGGCGGTGGATGCCGACGCGGCCGACCAGTGGATGGTGGAGTATTACGAGGCGGCGCCGTTCAAGGCGCACCACATGGCGTTGTTCCGCGACTGGATGGCGGGGATCGCCAGCTTGCCGGACGACGCGGCGGGGCTTGTGAACTGCGCAGCGGGCAAGGACCGGACGGGCATCCTGTGTGCACTGACGCATCATGTGCTGGGCGTAAGCGAAGAGGATATCCGTGCGGACTATGACCTGACGAATGTCGCCGTCGAGGTGGACAAGCGGTTGCCCGAAGCGGCGGCCTATTTCAATGCGATGATCGGCAAGTCCCATGACCTGGAAGTGTTCCGGCCCTTCATGGGCGTGCGGCTGCATTACCTGGAGGCCGCATTCGCTTCGATCGAGGCGCGGGCGGGATCGGTCGGGGTGTATGTTACAGAGGCGCTCGGGATCGATGCGGCGACGCAGGACGCGATCCGGGCGCGGCTGATCGAACCCTGAGCGGTGTTGGCCGAGGCTGAGGGGCCGGCGGGCGATCAGCCGCCGGTGCGGAAGGCTTTGCGTCCGAAATAGGCGCCGCCGGAGCCGGCCGAGGCTGCCGCGGGCTCGGGCGGCTTTCCGATGGGTGTCAGGGTGCGCCGCACATGGGCGAGCGCGGCATTGAGCGTGGCGATCGATTGTGGATCGGCGGCCGGATCGATGCGGCGGGCAAGGAGCTTGGCCTGGTAGGCCGACAGCTTGCCGAGTGTCGCTTCGAAGAGGGCCGGGCCAATTGCATCGCGCAGGGCGGCGATGTCGGATGCGGTGAGCCCGGCGGAGGTGATCTGCTTCTTGGCAAGCGCGACGACAGCGCCTGCGAGGTCTTTCTCTGTGATCCGGTCAAACTGGCGCGGCGCGCCGATCAGTGTGGTGAGGGCATCGCGGGCTGTCATTTTACACGCTCGCGCACTTCAACGAGCAGGTCGCCGATGATCTTCAGAGCGTCGCCGTGCCATTTGGCTTCGATGGTCGGGTCTGGGCCAAGTTCGATCGGGTTGGTGGCAAAGCCCGTCTTCATGGGGATGATCGTCTGGAACATGTCGAATTCGGTTTCCTTGGCGCCGGCCGCATCGCGCATCGCGGCGAGCACGACCTGCTGGTGCGCGGAGGCATCATAGCGAGTCGCGAGGACGACGGGGAGCGTTTCGACATCGCGGTTGCGAAGATTTTTCATGATGTCGCCGGTGAAGAGGTCAAGGCCGAGCGTCGACATGAAGTCAGGGATGGTGGGCACGATGATCAGGTGGCTGGCGGCGAGGACGGTTTCGGTCATCACCGAGATGCCGGGCGGGCAGTCGCAGATGATGATGTCGTAGTCTGCCTTCAGGAGGTTGAAGTCGTCGCGCAGGCGCCGGCCGACCTGGCTCTGCAGCGCCTCCATCGAATAGCCCTTTGAGGTGAGTTCGTAGATCAGCTCGCGCTCTGTCTTGCGCAGGCGTGGGCTGGAGGGGACGAGATCCAGCGGCAGCGGCTTGCCGCCGGAACTTACATCGCTTGCATTGGTGACGACGAATTCCGACAGGCGGCGTTGTTCGCCGGCGAAGAAGTTTTCCAGCAGCCAGTCGGAAATGGTGGCGTAATCGTTGATGGCGCGGAACAGGTGTTCGTCGCCCTGGTGGCCGAAGATCAGCAGCGAGGCGTTGGCCTGGGTGTCGAGATCGACGACGAGCGTGCGGAAACCCGCCGCTGCGAAAGACTCGGCGAGGCTGACACAGGTGGTGGTTTTGCCAACCCCCCCCTTGGAATTGGCAATCGAGATGACGCGGGCAGCCATTTTCTGTTTTTCGAATCCTGTCCAGATTTGCCCGGTCGCCATGCCAGATTTGAGGGACAGGCGCCACTCTATCCCCTGAAAAATCTCGGCACCGGCTGGCAAATCCTTTGGTTCCTCAAGGGGGAGCGGAAAAATCACAACGATTTCCGTGTCTCCAATCCGACCGGGGGGAAAGCGGGGGTAGTTTCGCCAGGCTGATCGATTTCAGCCGAGCGAGGACACCGACATGAACTGGAACTGGCCCTTTGGCAGGCCCGCACCTGAAGCAAAGACTGCAGTGCCGCTGATCGCGCTGTCACAGCCGGCAGCGGCAAGCTGGGGCGGACGGGACGCCGGCGCGCTCACGCGAGACGGTTACCTGCGCAATGCGATTGCGTATCGCTGCGTGCGAATGATTGCGGAGGCGGCCGCCGCGATTCCCCTGAAGACCGCGCATCCGGGCGCGGCACGTCTGATCCGCAAGCCGGCGCCGGACATGGCGCGGGCGGGATTTCTCGAGGCGGTGTATTCGGAGTTCCTACTGACCGGGAATGCCTTCGTGGAGGCCGTGCGCCTTCCGGGAGAGAGCGAGATCTCAGCCCTGTTCCCGGTTCGCTCCGGCGCGGTGAGGCCTTTGCTGGACGGGCGGGGCTGGCCCGTGGGCTGGGCGGTGCGCACGCGGCAGGGGGAACGGACGATCCGGCGCGACGCCGACGGCTGGAGCCCGTTGCTGCATCTCAAGCTCTACCATCCCCAGGATGAAGTGATGGGCTTGCCGCCGCTGGCCGCGGCGCGCCGGGCCCTCGACCTGCACAATACGAGCGCCGACTGGGCGAAGGCGCTGATCGACAATGCCGCCAAGCCCTCCGGCGCGCTCGTCTATGGCGGGGGCGGGCGGATGCCGCCGGACCAGTTCGACCGGCTGAAGCGGGAGCTCGAGGAGAGCTTTACGGGCGCGGCGAATGCCGGCCGGCCCATGCTGCTGGAGGGCGACCTGGACTGGCGGCAGATGTCATTGACCCCGGCGGAGATGGATTTCCAGGCGGCCAGGGCGAGCGCGGCGCGGGAGATCGCGCTGGCGCTGGGCGTGCCGCCGATGCTGCTCGGCCTTCCGGGAGACAATACGTATGCGAACTATCGCGAGGCGAACCTCTCCTTCTGGCGGATGACGGTGTTGCCGCTTGGCGCGAGGCTGGCAGAGGCGATGTCGTGCTGGCTCGATACGCCGTTCGGGGCGGAGGTGGAGGTGAGCCTTGATCTCGACGCCGTGCCGGCCCTGTCGGCGGAGCGCGATGCGCTGTGGGCGCGGCTCGAGGCGGCAAGCTTCCTGACCGCGGACGAGAAGCGGGCACTTGCGGGGATCACGCCATGAGGATCGACGGCAAGGTGACAATCGGCGTGGTCCTCGCGGTCGTGCTGCAGACGGCGGGCGTGCTGGTCTGGGCAGGC
>JBGSVY010000090.1:0-5028 GCA_041752715.1 Hyphomonas sp. | reverse complement strand
AGGGTCATCCGCTCGGCGGAGGCCCAGGCCTGCGCGGCGCGGCGGCGGGCTTCGGTCATGCTGGGGGCGGCGCCGTAGAGGAGGCTGACCTGCTGTCCGGGCTTTGAGTATTTCAGGGCGTTCGAGACGAGGTTTTCAACGACCTGGATCATCTCGTCATGGTGGGCGATGACGTGCGGAATGGGGCCTTCGGGCAGGAGGCGCAGGGTGACGCCGCGCTCGGCGGCCAGCGGCTGAAGCGCGTCGAGGGCGCCGGCAATGATGGCGCTGAGGTCTTCCCGGTCGCGCGGGGAGACATGTTCGGAGGATTCAATGCGCGAGAGGGAGAGGAGATCGGCGATCAGGCGGCTCATGCGCTCGGACTCGCCCGCCATGATGTCGAGGAAACGGTCCCAGGAGGCCTTGTCGTCCTTGGCGGGGCCGCGCATCGTTTCGATGAAGCCCGACAAGGCGGTGAGCGGCGTGCGCAGCTCATGGCTGGCATTGGCGAGGAAGTCGGCGCGGGCGCGGGCGGCGCGTTTGACCGGAGTCACGTCTTCCAGCATCACGAGGACATGTCGGCTGCCCGGGATGGGACAGACGCTGGCCCGCCAGGTTTCGTCGGGGCCGCTTTCGACTTCAACTTCGATCGGCGCGTCCGGCGTTTCGCGCACGGCACGCTCGATGACCGCCAGCAGCGTTGCCGACCGGATCACCGTTCCTGCGCGCGGCGTTGTGCGGCCGTCGAGGCGCAGCAGCGTGTCCGCACTGCCATTGAAGGCCACGATGCGTTCGTCGGCATCGACCTCGAAGGCCGGCAGGGGCAACGCCTTGAGGAAGTCACCTGCCCGCTGGGTCGGCCGCGGACCTGCCGCATCGGCGGTTACCGTGGCGCTGTTTGCCGGCACGGACGTCGCCGAGCCGACATAATATGCGGCGGACCCGGTGACGATGACGATCATCGCCGTAATGGCTTCGATCCAGCCGAGCGGCGTCGTGAGCATGAGAAGAAGCAGGAGGCCGGCGAACCCCCCAACGAGGACAGAAAAATCGCGTGCGCGCCGGGTCATAGCGGCGCGGATGGTACGGGCGCGCTCGGACACGAGACGGTCGGACACGTCTACCTTCCTTTCGGTTCGAGATACGACATCGCACCCCGCCGCCCGGCGCTAGTATGCGCGCAAACATCTGGCAAGGCGCGCCGATCGTATCTATTCAAGGTGAGTGCGTTAGCGCTTCACAAAAATTATTGAAATTCGATAATTTCTCATTGACAGTCAACGAAGCCCCGGTTAGCCACGCGGTCAAGACAGCAGGATGGTCCGGCGATCATGAAAAAGGCGCTCATTTTCTTCGGAACGGCGATGCTGTCAGGCTGTGCAACCCAGCCCGCAGCAATCGAACGCATTGCGAGCGACCCCGATGCCTTGTTCAGCACCGTTCCGGACGCCCCCGAGGCCTGGGCTGCAAGCGGTGTTGCAGGCGTCGCGCCCTCTGGCGACTGGCTGTCACAATTCAACGACCCGCTGATGCAGGATCTGGTGCGGGAGGCGCTGTCAAACAGCCCGACACTCGCTGCCCGCGCCGCCGTGCTGCGCAGTTCCGAAGCGTTCACGCGGGTCGCGCGGGCCGAGCGTTTGCCGGCCGTCTCTGCGTCAGCTTCGGCGGGCGGCACCTCGACGGGCGCCGAAATTCTTGGCGAGACGGAACGGTTCAACGATGCGAGCTATGGCCTCGGGCTTGATGCAAGCTGGGAACTGGACCTGTGGAACCGGATTGGTGCGAGCGTCGCCGAAGCAGACGCCGAGTTTGCAGCAAGCGAAGCCGACTATGCCGCAGCCGAACTTTCGCTGGCGGCGCAGACTGCCCGGGCCTGGATCTTTCTCAACGAGGCGCTGGCGCAGGAACAGGTCGCCGGACTGACGCTTGAGGCCCGCGCGCGGGTCTTGCGGCTGACCGAGCGCCGCTTCGAGAGTGGTCTTGCGGATGCGCTGGATGTTCGCACGTCACGCAGCGCGCTTGCGGGGGCGGAAGCCGCGATTGCTGCGCGCCAGCAATTTTCAAAAGAGTCAGCGCGGCGGCTCGAAATCCTGCTTGGCCGGTATCCGGGCGCAGACATCGGCGCGCCGGCCACCGTACCCGCGCTGCAGGCGATGCCGTTGGAAGGCAATCCAGCCCTTTTGCTGTCGCGGCGGCCCGACATTGCGGCCCTTGAGGCACGGGTTGTCGCGGCCGGCCTGAGGGTCGAGCAGGCGCGGGCGGCGATGTTGCCCTCGCTGCGGCTGACCGGTGCGCTTTCAGCCAATGAAACCGACCTTGCCGACCTTATCGATCCGCAATTGATCGCGGCGCGGTTGATTGCGAGCCTCGCCCAGCCGCTCTTCACAGGCGGACGCCTCGACGCGCAGCGCGACGCCGCGATCGCGCAGACCGAACTGGCGGTCGCCAATTATGCGAGCGGCGCCTTGAATGCCTGGCGCGAAGTGGAAGATGCGCTGACGGCGGATGGTTTCCTTGCCGTGCAGGAAGAAGCCCAGTCGCGCGCCCTCGACGAGGCACGCATGGCCGAAGAGATCGCCGAGCGCCAATACGTGAGCGGCACGGTCAGCATCTTCAACCTGATCGACGCCCAGACGCGCCGTCTGACCGCCGAAAGCCAGCTGGTGTCTGCCCGGGCGAGCCGGGCGGCGAACCGCATCGACTATCACCTGGCACTCGGCGGCGGACTGCCTGCCGGTGTTGCCAGTGCCACGCCATCTGCCCCTCCGGGCCAAAACGCCGCTTTGAACGGCAGGAGTTAAAATCTCATGGGACGCATCATTGCCATCGTTGCACCCTTCGTCATCATCCTCCTGCTCGGCGTCGGCGGCGTGGCCGTCGTCACGTCGCTGAAGCCTGAAGCGGAGAAGACCGACGAACCCCGGGCCGGGCTCAATGTGTTTTCCGAGCCTGTCCGGTCGGGCACGCTGACGCTGTCGGTCGAGGCACAGGGCGAAGTGCGTCCGAAACGCGAGATCGCGGTTGCGCCGCAGATTTCGGGACGCGTGTCGTATGTCTCGCCCGATTTCATCGATGGCGGCTTCATCAAGCGTGGGCAGGTGCTCGTGCGGGTCGAGGCGGCCGATTATGAACTTGCGGTGGTGCGCGCGCGGTCGGGCGTGGCCAGCGCCGAGCAGCGCCTCGCGCGCGAACTTGCAGAATCGGAACTGGCGATCAAGGATATCGAGGACCTTGGCCTCAGCGACGCCTCGCCGCTCGCCCGGCGCGAGCCGCAATTGGCCGAAGCGCGGGCCTCGCTCGATGCCGCCAAGGCCCAATTGCAGGACGCCGAACTTGCCCTGCGCCGCACGGCTGTGTTTGCGCCGTTCGATGGGCGTGTCCGTGAACGGATGGTCGACATCGGGCAGGTGGTTGCGCCGGGGCAATCGCTGGGCCGCATCTTCGGCAATGATGTCGTCGAAGTTGCGCTGCCGCTCAAGGATGCCGAGATGGGCCGGCTCGGCCTGCCGCTCGCCTTCGCAGCCTCTGCGGAAAACCCCGGACCGAAAGTCGTCTTCACGGCAACCGTTGGCGGTGAACCGCGCACCTGGACCGGCGAAGTGGTGCGCACCGGCGCGGCGATCAATTCCCAGACGCGCCAGATCAATGTGATCGCCGAGCTGGTCGATCCGTTCGGCAAGGGCTCTGACAATGGCACCCCGATGGCGCCAGGCCTGTTTGTCAACGCGATGATCGAAGGCGAGACGGTCGACCGTGTGCTGATCGCCCCGCGCGCGGCGTTGCGCGGCGAGAACAGCCTCTACATTGGCGATCCGAAGACGGGCAAGCTGTCGATCCGGACGGTCGACCTTGTCTACACCGACCGGGACGGCGCTTATTTCCACACCGGCGCCGAGGAGGGCGAACTGGCGATCACCAGTCCGATTCAGGCGGCTTTCGATGGGATGAGCCTGACGGTCCTGGAACGCATGGCGGATGGTACAATCAAGACGCACGGCACGGCGCCGAAGCCGGCCAGCGCCGGCGGTGAGAAGGCCGCTGCGGCCACCACAGGGGAAGGAACCGCCCAATGAACGGGATCGTTGCCTGGTTTGCCCGCAACGCGGTCGCTGCCAACCTGCTGATGATCGTCGCCTTCGCGGGCGGCATCTTCGGCTACACGGCGATGGAACGCGAGATGTTCCCGACCGTGAACGTCGCCGGCGCCACAGTGTCGGTCGCGTGGAACGGCGCCTCGCCACGCGATGTCGAAGAGCAGATCGTGACGCGGATCGAGGAGGCGGTGGCCGATATCAATGGCCTCGACCGGATATCGTCGACGGCAAGCGAAGGGGTTGGCTTCGTCAACATCCGCGGCCGCGACGACATCGACATGGACGAGTTCCTCGATGAGATCAAACTTCGCGTCGACCAGATCAACAACCTTCCCCAGGCCGCCTTCCAGCCACAAGTGCAACGCTGGGAGCAGCGCAACTGGTATATGGGCTTTGCCATTCATGGCGATGTCGATCCCCGCACGCTGCGCCGCATCGGCGACAAGGTTCGCAAGGATGTCGCGGCCCTGCCCGGCGGCGAATTGGCCGTACTGCAGGGCACGCTCGACGAACAGGTGAGCATCGAGGTGTCGGAAGAAGCGTTGCGGCGCTTCGGGATCACACTGGGCGATGTCGCCAACGCGGTGCGCGCCTCGTCGTTGAACTCATCTGGTGGACGGATCGAATCGCCGGTCGGAGACGTGCAGCTCTCCGCGCGCAACCTTGCCGACAGCGCCGACCAGTTCGGTGACATCATCATCCGCCAGACCAGCGAACAAGGCACGGTGCGCGTTGCGGATGTCGCCAACGTGTTAGACGGCTTTGTCAGCGAGAAACTGAAGGCGACCTATAATGATCGCGCGACAGTCTTCGTGATGCTGCCGCAGCCCGACCAGATGGACATCTCGCGGTATGCGGCGGGCTTGCGCGACTTCATGAAGAAAGCCAACGACCCGGCCAACGGGATCCTGCCGGAAGGTGTCCAGATGGACATCCTGTGGGACGATTCTGAATC
>JBGSVY010000089.1:0-6225 GCA_041752715.1 Hyphomonas sp. | reverse complement strand
CGTGCGGCTGGTCGAACCTGATGATGGTCGCGGGGGCGACCGCCCCGGCAGAGGCGGTGCGGCTTCGCGCCGTTGCGCCAAAGGCCCTGTTCCTGATCCCCGGTTATGGCGCGCAGGGCGCCGCGCCCGGGGATGCACTGGCCGGACTGGTTGACGGAAAGGGCGGGGTTGTGAACGCCTCGCGCGCCGTGAACTTTCCCGCCGCTGCCGCGCAGGCCAGCACGATCGCAGACTGGCAGGACGCGATTGCGGCAGCGCTTGAGGCAGCGCAGGCGGCCCTCAAGGCCTGACATCCCCTTGCCTGGGCGCGTGTTGCGCTTCCCCATGCGTGATGTCTCGACAAAGTGGGCGAAGCCGGTAGCATGGGTTCAACAACGCCGTCCGGCATGAACCGGCAAGGCAACACAACCCCGGGAGGCTGAGACATGACCGATTGGCGTAAGGTTCTTGTGATGAGCGCAGGGTGCGCACTCATCGCTGCCTGTGGCGCGCGTGAGGCGCTCATTCCGGAGGCGAAGTTTGCGGCAGTCGATACGGCGCGCATTTCGACCGCCAGTGCGCAGGACGAATGGCTGACCTATGGCGGCACCTATGACGAGCAGCGCCATTCCAGGCTGAACGCGATCAACGCCGAGAATGTGGGCCAGCTGGGTGTGGCGTGGACCTACGACCTTGCAACCAACCGGGGTGTTGAATCGACGCCGATCGTTGTTGACGGCACGATGTATGTCACGTCCGCCTGGTCGGTCGTCTATGCGCTGGATGCCAAGACCGGCGCAGAAAAGTGGGTCTATGATCCCAAAGTCGACAAGGCCGTGGGCGTCAAGGCGTGCTGCGATGTCGTCAACCGGGGCGTTGCGGTCTATGATGGCAAAATCTTCGTTGGCGTGATCGACGGGCGGCTAGAGGCCCTAGACGCCAAGACCGGCGAGGTCGTGTGGTCGAAGGTGACCGTCGACCAGACAAAGCCCTACACGATCACTGGCGCGCCGCGCGTGGTGAAGGGCAAGGTGCTGATCGGCAATGGCGGCGCCGAGCTGGGCGTCCGCGGCTACCTCACGGCCTATGACGCCAACACGGGCGAAAAGGTCTGGCGGTTCTACACCGTGCCGAACCCTGCAAAACAACCCGATGGCGAGATCTCCGATGCTGCGTTCACCTCGGTCGGCAATGTGACCTGGGGCGATACGGGCGCGTGGACAACTGATGGCGGCGGCGGCACGGTCTGGGACTCGATTGTCTATGACGAGGTCAACAACCAGATCATCTTCGGGGTCGGCAACGGCTCGCCCTGGAACCGGACTTTCCGCGATCCGTCGGGCGGTGACAATCTCTTCCTGTCCTCGATCGTTGCAGTCGATGTCGAGACGGGCGCGTACAAGTGGCACTTCCAGACGACGCCCGGCGACAACTGGGATTATACGGCGACACAGACGATCATCCTGGCCGACCTGCCAGCCGGTGAAGATGGCCGCGTCAAGCGCGTCGCCATGCAGGCGCCGAAGAATGGGTTCTTCTATGTGCTCGATGCTGCGACCGGCGCCTTTATTTCCGGGGATGCCTATGTGCCGGTGAATTGGGCCACCGGTCTCGACGACGCAGGCCGGCCGGTCGAGGTGGCCGCTGCCCGGTATGGCAAGGAACCCTACCAGCAGACTCCCGGCCCGTTGGGGGGGCACAACTGGCAACCGATGGCGTTCAATCCTGAACTCGGCCTTGCCTATATTCCGGCCCAGGAAATTCCCCAGGCTTATGCCGAGGATCCACGCTTCACGAGTAAGTCGACCGGCTGGAATACCGGTGTCGATTTTTCGGCTGGCGTGCCGCCCATCGCTCCGCCGGAGGTGATCAAGTTCTTGCGCGCGAGCCTCAAGGGCCGGTTGATCGCGTGGGACCCGGTCGCCCGCAAGGCACGCTGGACGGTCGAGCATGAGAATGCCTGGAATGGCGGCGTGCTGTCGACCGCGGGCGGCCTCGTCTTTCAAGGCAAGCTGACCGGCGAGTTCGCAGCCTATGATGCTGCAACCGGGGCCAAGGTCTGGAGCGCAGACCTCAAGTCAGGCGGCGCGTCGGGGCCGGGCACCTACCTGATCGATGGCGAGCAATACGTCACCATCACGACCGGCTGGGGGAGTGCCTTCGCGCTTGCAGCCGGGTTCGGGTATGACGAGAAAGTGCCGGCAACCGTTGGTAAGGTGGTGACGTTCAAGCTCGGTGGGACGGGCCAGATTGCGGCTGTCGATTTTCCTGCAATCGAGAAGACGCCCAAGGCCGCCGCCTTCGGAAACCTCGCGACGATTTCGGCGGGCACGGTGCACTACGCGCGCAATTGTGCCGTCTGCCACGGGCCTCTGGCCATTTCATCCGGCGTTCTGCCGGATCTGCGCTGGTCGGCGATTTCTGGCGACGCCGACGCTTGGAAAGCTGTCGTCATGGAGGGCAGCCTCTCAACGAACGGCATGGTGTCGTTTGCCGAACACCTGACACCGCAAGAATCAGAGGCCATTCGGGCGTATGTTTTGACGCAGGCGCATACCGCAGCCAACGCAGGTGGAGCGCCCTAATTCCGTTGGGCCGGAAACGATTCGACATGGCGTCGCGGCCCCGTCCGAAGTAGGATTGAGACATGAACATCCTTTTTGGCCTTCTTACGCTCTTGTCCGCGGTTGCCATCTGGATGTGGCGGCTGCGGATGGCGCGTGAAGGCGCCAAGGAGGTGGCCGAGATTACCAAGACGGTGGTCAATGCACCGCGCCGGCTCGCCTTTCGCTACAAGATCGGAAAAAACGGGCTGGCGCTGATCGAAGATCCTCGCGAGGCAGCGGCCATCATGCTGATGGAGATTGCACTGGCGCGGGGCGAGCCGCTGACTGGCCGGCAGAGCGATATCATCGAGGCGGAAATCCGCGAGCATTTCGCCTTCTCGCCGACCGATGCCGAAGACCTTGCCGCGCATGCGGCCTGGGTGGTGCGGTCAGCGCCGCCGGCCGAAGAAACGATGCAGCGGCTCAGCCAGTTGGTTGTGTCGGCGCCGCAGCTTGGACCGAAGGAAGTGGTGGATCTCGACACAATGCTGGTCGCTGTCTCCGAGGCCGAGGGGCTGCCGACACGCGCGCAACTGGCGCTGTTGCAGGTCTATCGCGATATGGCGGGACTGAAGACCTGACGTGATCCCTTGCGCCGCGCGCGCGTGACGCTTAGGGCGGGCTTCGTGGATACCTTCTCACCCCCGGCCAGTTATATCGCCAAGGCGCGCGACGAGACGTGGACCAATTTTTCGGTCTTGCGACATGGCCGGTATGACGGCGTGCTTGTGACCTCCAAGAATTCAGGAACCCATTGGCTGAAGTACATGCTGGCGGTCGCGCTGGCGCATGAGCATGGCGCGCCGCCACCCGCCTATTTTTCCGAGAATGGGGTTCGGCCTTATATCGGCGGACCGAAAGACATGACGGCGTTTGCCGGGTTTCCGAAGATTGCCTTCAGCCACACCATTCCGCATCGCCTTGCCGACTGGCGCTGGGCACGGCGCATGGCCGGCCTGCCGCCTTACGTGCTGGCCGTGCGCCACCCGATGCAGATTCTGGCGAGTCATCATGCCAAGTGGGAATATGACATCAAGGTCGGCTGGCTGGACTATTTGCGGGGTGATCCTGCGGGCACCCGTTACCGGTGTGATATCTATTGGCTTGCGCGGTTCTGGAACCGCTGGGGCGAGATCAAGGCGCGTTATCCGGATGACGTGCTGACGGTGCATTATGAGGCGACGCAAGCCGACCCGCGCGCGATTCTAGAGGCGATCAACGCGCACTGGGCGCTCGGGCTGTCTGTGGCGGCGATCGATACGGCGCTGGCGGCCGGGACGAAAGACGCGATGGCGCTGAAAGTTGATCCGCACGGTGAGGTCAATGTGCTGCAGAACCGCCAGACGCCGCTGCGCGACTTGTTCAGTGGAGAGGCGCTGGAGCTTTACCGGACGCGTGTGGCGGCCTTGTTCCGGCACGATCTGGGCTATGATCTGCTGAACCTGCCCTGATGGCCTTGCCCCGTGTCTTTCAGGCAGGCGCCTTGCCGGGCAGGAAGCCGCTCGACCGGCCGTCCGGGCCATACTGTATCCACCAGGGTTCGGCTGCCGCTTCGGCTTCCAGGGTCAGGAAAAGCGGATCGGCCAACACGGCCGCAGCGTAGTCCGCAGCGTCGCCCGACAGTGGGAGGCCATAAGTCCGGAAGCGTGTCACCACTGGCGTGAAGAACGCATCAGCGGCTGACCAGGCGCCAAACAGGAAGGGGCCGCCACGGCCGTATTCTGCGCGCAGGCCCGACCAGAGTGAGTTGATGCGGGTGATGTCGGCTTCGAGGGCGGCTGACATCGGCGGGGCGGGATGGCGCGAGCGGATGTCCATGGCGCAGGCGGCGCGCAGGGCCGCGAAACCGGCGTGCATCTCGCTTGCTGCGGCGCGCGCGATGGCGCGCCTTTCCCGATCCTCGGGCCAAACGGTTCCCGGCGGCGCCCATTCGGCAATCCATTCGGTGATGGCAAGGCTCTCCCAGATCTCGAGGCCGTCCCAAATCAGAAGCGGCACCTTGGCGGTCGGGCTGATGGCTTTCAGCCGCGCTGTCGTTTCGGGGAAGTCGAGGGGCACGATCACTTCTTCCACCGGCAGGCCAACCTTGCGGGCGACGAGCAGGGGGCGGATCGACCAGGACGAGTAGTTCAGGTTTCCGAGGATCAGATGTCTCATGCGGGCTTTCCTTCGCCGATCGACCAGCGGGTTTCGCGGATGTCGATCCGGCCGAAGACTCCTGCCTGCGTGTAGGGGTCATCGGCGTTGATCGCGTAGGCGGAGGCGAGGCTTTCGGCCTCGATCAGGAAGACCGAACCGACCATGGCGCCGGCGTCATCGAGCAAGGGCCCCGCCATGCGGACCACCGGACCAAGACCCGCCGCCCAGGCGAGGTGGGCCGGGCGAGCCTCCGCGCGGCGGGCGGCGCCGTCGGTCTCATTGTCAAGGCAGTGCAGGCAATAGAGCGGCACGATCGATCCTCCGGACAGGTTCCGTCTCTTTTGCACGCGCGGGGCGTGTGGTCCAATCGGTTTGACGGTCGCAGGACGGGGATTTCTGAATACTATATTGATTGTTCAGATTTTCTGTGTATGTTTCGGCGATGGCACAAATTGATGACACCAAGCACCAGATCCTGAAAGCGGCGATGGAACGCATCGTCCATTACGGATACGCGAAGACGACGATGTCGGAGATCGCAAAGGACTGCGACATGTCCGCCGGCAACATCTATCGCTTCTTTGCCTCCAAGATCGACATCGCCGAGGCGATGGCCCGCAAGTTCAACGAAGAAGCCTATGAAACGTTTTCGCGCCTGGCCGAGCGCCCGGGCGCGGCGACTGACCGGTTGCGCGCCTTCTTTCACTATGATCTTGCCCGAACCTACACGGCGATCGCAGAAAAGGCGAAGATCCTGGAGGTCGCCGAAGTGCTTGCGAGCGAGCGGCCGCTTTTCATGAACGAGCAACTCGCGCATGAGCGTTCATACCTGTCCAAGATCCTGCGCGACGGCGTTGCAAATGGCGAGTTCCGTCCGCTGGCTGATCCGAATGAAGTGGCCGAGATGATGCAGTCCGGCCTGATGAAGTTCCGGTTCCCGCAGCTCTTTTCGATGCTGACCCTGCCGAAACTGCAGCGGGAACTTGATGGCGTGATGGATCTGATTCTGGCCGGCCTGTCTCCGGGCGCGACTGTGCCTGCGGCGTTTGAACGGCCAGCGCCGGAGACCGAATATTGTCCTGTCACGGGCGAAGCGATGACGCTGGCGGCAGTGACGAAAAATTATTGAACGAAATGATATTCGTTCATTGATTATCATTCAGGACGGTGCTATATGTGGTTCGTGGGTGGCGCTGGTGCTGCCCGGAACACGCGAAAGCCCCGCGATCATGACCACTTCATCCAATTCAACCTCCGAAACCCGCCAGGCGCTCTTCGCCTTTCTTGCAGCTATCCCCGCCACCGCACTGGTCGTGCTGGCGACGGTTGGCCTCGCTGGATTTGTCGTCTGAGCCTTTTGCTGGGTTCACGGCAAACGCCGGGCTCCGTTCGGACCCGCATCTGAAAAGGGCAAGACCGCTGGTCCTGCCCTTTTTTATTACGATTGATCAGGCCTTGGCGCCGCGCTTGCCGCCGCCATAGGCGGGGCTGGCGAGGGCGC
>JBGSVY010000088.1:0-4710 GCA_041752715.1 Hyphomonas sp. | reverse complement strand
GAAACTCTTGGGCTTCGGACGCTGTCAATCCAGTCAGCGACCCAGTCCTTTCGTTTGCATTATCGGCCATACAACTTGTCTCCGTTCATGGGCCTTCGGTCTGTCACCGCAACAGCGCCCTGCTGCGATCCCTATTGACGCGCCAGTTCCCCAGCCCGCCAAAAGCTCTTTTGTGGAAAGTCGCCGCCGGATCACCGGCCGACGAAGAACCACGGAATAACACTGTGGGTCAGCTCAGCTGCCTCTGCAAAAGCCGAGGTGCGCGAATCGCTCCCCGCCTTCGGCAAGAACCAGCCGACCAGCGCCACGATCAGGAAAACAGGATAGACGACCGCCTGGAGGGCCATCATTTGCCCGCGATCACGCGCCGGATGGCGAATTGCAGCCTGTGCTCTCATCATTTCCTCTAGTCCTTCTCTTCGTTTCCATTTCCACTGGCTGGCCTCCTCCGCTTACGGATGGTCAAGCTGCCCGATGGCCGTCTATTTCTGTCTGGCAATGCCGGACGGCATCGCTGGTAACCCGCGCGTGTCCGTGGCGCCGCGCATAGGATTCCGCAGAGTCGCGGAGGCGCTTGGCTGCCGAAATCCGTGTCAGCACGGAGTGGCGCGCGATATAGGCATCAAGCGCCGCGTTGGCGTCTTCATCCCATGTGATCTGTGCTTCGGCGCGGGCCGGCGTTGCCTCGACGGCGTCAAGTGTCTTGGCGAGCGGCAGGATGTTGAACAACGCATCGAACAGCGCATTGCAATATTCCTGAACGAGATACGTCGCACCCGAATAACCCATGAAAGGGGTGCCCGTGTGGCGCCTGATCAGCGCGCCCGGGAATGAGGCCGGCACATAAACCGAGCGCCCGCCCGCCTCTTGGATATACATCCGCTCATTGAAGCTGCCGAACACCACAAAGGGGGGATTATCGTGCAAGGCTGCGCGTACAGCATCATTGTCGGTCTTCTTACCAGCCACGCGTGTGACGGAGAAATTGCACGGAATGCCGAGATCGGTCTCGAAGAAATTTCGGATACCACGCGCATATGTCTCGTTGGCGACAATGCCGAAGCTGGCGGTTGCGAAGAAGTCCTGCGTTACCGAGCGCCAGAGATCCCAGAGCGGCTTTATGGTGGAATGCTTCTCGGCCTCGATGAACGGCTCGGGGTCAAGACCGGTAAGCTCGCCGAGCGCGCGCAGGAAACGCGTGGTTGAATGCAGGCCAATCGGTGCCTGCAGGTAGGGCTGGCCAAGCGATTCGCACAACGCACGGCCGAACTCCCGATACATGCAAATGTTGACATCCGCATCAATCAGACTGCGGACATCTTCAAGATGACTACCCAGCGGGAAAGCGAGATTGATCTCGGCGCCGATACCTTCGACAAGGCGGCGGATTTCGGCGAGGTCTGAAGGCATGTTGAACATGCCGTAAGACGGCCCGATAATGTTCACGAGCGGCTTTGCACCTGCAGCGCGTTTGCGCGGCGCAGGGTTGCGTCCCTTGGTCTGGCCATACTCCGTCCATAGCCAGAGGAGCGCACGGTCAGCGGTTTGCCACTGATCCTCGTCGATGGTGCGCGGCAGGAAGCGGGCGATGTTCGAGCCTTCCGGCGTCACCCCTCCCCCGATCATCTCGGCGATCGATCCTGTCACGACAACAGCCGGGAGCGCAGGATCCAGCACAGACCTCGCGCGCTTCATCGCCGCTTCGGTGCCGTGCTGGCCGAGCTCTTCCTCGCCGAGGCCGGTTACCACGATGGGCAACTCGTGCGGCGGAAGCGCATCGGTGTAATGAAGCACCGAGGTAACGGGAAGGTTTTCGCAGCCGACCGGGCCATCAATGACAACCTGCAGGCCCTTCAGCGCCGTGAAAACGTAGACAGCGCCCCAATAGCCGCCGGCCCGGTCATGATCGATGATCAGCATCCGACGGGCGCCTCCAGGTTGGCGGCGCGCTTGGCCTGCGCGGCGAGCTTGCGGGTCTGGTGCTTGCGGAATTCGGTGTGGATCTCGGGCTGGCCTTCCCAGATGCCCGCGGTGTCACCGCTGCCGACCCCTTCAAAGAAGGCGCGCATGTCGTCAAACCGGTGCCTTCCTGTGATGGCGGCGTTGACGACTTGGGCGAGCGACCCGGCGCCGGCCGGCCCCATGAGTGGACGTGCCGAAATGAGGTTAGTGAAATAAAGCGCGGGCGTCGCCTGTTCCTTGGCCTTCTGGACGACGGGTGTCGTCCCGATGGCGAGGTCTGGCGAGAATTCTTTCAGCGCCGCAAGATCCTGCTCGAGCGAGGCGCGGAACTGGACATGCACGCCTTTTGCGGCGAGCCAGGCGCGGTCGGCTTCAGACCACGGTGTGCGTGCAAGCGCGGTCCCGACATAGCGGACATCGGCACCACTTTCGATGAGCAAGCGTGCAACGAGGAGTTCCGAACCCTCATAACCCGAGAGCGTGATGCGTCCACGGATCGGCATCGCGGCAAGCGCGCCGGAAATCGCAGCGCTGAGCCGGTTGCGCACCGCAGCGACGGTCGCCTGAGGCACGTTGCAAGCATCCCCAATTGCGGTGAGCCAGGCATCGGTTCCGTCGAGGCCCACCGGCGCCGAACCGATAATCCTGCGCCCCGCCGCCTCGAATTCACGGACGGAAGCGGTGTAGAAAGGATGGATCGCTGCCACGGCTGCGCAATCAAGCGCAGAATAGAGCTCGCGCCATTCGCGGGTCGGCACCACAGCGCCGGCGGCAAGCCCCATCGGCTCGAGCATCCGGCCGATGACGACGGGATCAGCGGGGAACATTTCGCCGAGGAGGGTGATCTTCGGCAAGGCGGTCTGGTCGTTTGCGGCGCGCTGGACCGGACCGTTCATCGCCTCTTCGCGGGCATATTTCAGCATCGCGCCCGCGAGCACGTCCTTGGCCTCGGCATGCGTCGGCACACCAAAGCCCGGCACGTCAATGCCGATGATCCGCACACCGTTGATCTGATCCGGCAGGAGGCGCAGCGGCACGCCGGAGGCTGTCGGTACGCAAAGGTTGGTGATGACGATCGTATCGTACTTTTCGGGATCGGCTGTCTGTTCGACCGCCTCCTTGATGTCCTCGAAGAGCTTTCCGGTCACCAACGTTTCCGAGTTGAACGGCACGTATCCGACCGAGCGCTTGGCGCCATAAAAATGCGAGGTGAACGTCAGGCCATAGACGCAGCAGGCCGAACCAGACAGGATCGTCGCCGTGCGGCGCATGCGCAGACCGACGCGAAGCGAACCAAAGGCAGGACACATGCTCTGGGGCTGGTCATGCGGCCCTTGCGGATAATCCTTCGCATACTGATCGAGGATCTCGGACTTCCCGGCGACCGCCGCAGCAGCGCGCATTTCATCCTTGCCGGCATGGCATCCAGCGGCCTCTGCAGCCGGCGCCGCGCGCGGCGTCATGGGAACCACGACCGGGCTCGCCGGACGTTCGCGATTCTCAAGAAGGGTGCGCTTGCTGGACATAGGCTTCAGATTTCCTCGTAGACAACTTCGAGGGAGCGCTTTTCGGTCTCCGCAATGCCGCACATGTCAGCGACCGTTGCAGGTTCGAGCACGATGTCGCCGCCAGTGTCCTTCGACGAAAAGAGGCCGAGGAGGCCATCCGAGGTCAGAGGCGTCGGGCGGTTGGGCACGGAGCTGTGGATATTGGCGGCAAGCTCCGAGAAAAGCGGACTCCATTCCGACGCGCCGGTACCGACAATCTGGTAATTGGCCGACTTGCGGCGAATGTCATCGTTCGCGGGGATGGTGGCAAGCACCGGGATGCCGACAGCGTTGGCAAAGGCAGCGGCTTCGCCGGTTCCGTCATCGCGGTTGATGACCATGCCGGCGACGCCGACATTTCCGCCCATCTTGCGGAAATACTCGACCGCCGAGCAGACATTGTTCGCGACATAGAGCGATTGCAGGTCGTTTGAACCGACGACGATGACCTTCTGGCACATGTCGCGGGCGATCGGCAGGCCGAAGCCGCCGCAGACCACGTCGCCCAGGAAGTCGAGTAGCACATAGTCGAAATCCCATTCATGGAAGCCGAGCTTCTCGAGCAGTTCGAAACCGTGGATGATGCCGCGTCCGCCGCAGCCGCGCCCGACTTCGGGGCCGCCCAGTTCCATGGCGAAGACGCCGTAGCGCTTGAAGCAGACATCACCGATGGCGACTTCCTCGCCGGCGAGTTTTTTCTTGGAGGAGGTCTCGATGATCGTCGGGCAGGCCTTGCCGCCGAAGAGGAGCGAGGTCGTGTCCGACTTCGGATCGCATCCGATGAGAAGAACCTTCTTCCCCTGCTCCGCCATCATGCAGGAGAGGTTGGCGAGCGTGAAGCTCTTGCCGATGCCGCCCTTGCCGTAGATGGCGATGATCTGTGTTTCTTTCTTCGCCGGGCCGGTGGACACAGGATCCGGCTCCATAGCCGCTTCGTCACGCAGGTTGCTGGTGTAATCGTCGGCGCTGCTGCGGGGCGTGAGACGGACAAGATCAGACATCGGAGGCGCTCCAGTCGAGTAACATTTTGAGGCATGAAGGATCGCTGAAGGCCTGCGCATAGGCAGCGGAGGCGTCGGCGGCGGGAACGCAGTGCGTGATCAGACCGGCGAGCGAGAGGCGGCCCGACTGGACCAGGGCCGTGACGGCCGTGAGGTCTGAGGGGCGCCATTCGGCGGCGACGCGCAGGCGCATTTCCTTG
>JBGSVY010000087.1:0-1562 GCA_041752715.1 Hyphomonas sp. | reverse complement strand
CCTCCCGCGCCAGCAAGGCCAGCAGCGACCGGTCTCCCCCCGCCGCCTTCAGGATCGCCGACTGTTTCGCCGCCTGCCAGATCTCCCGGGCATCGTTTTCTTCCAGCTCCGTGAACCCGGGCATCACACCGGCTTCCAGCGGGAACCGCCGCAGGATCCGCGCACAGAACGCATGGATCGTCTCGATCCTCAAACCGCCCGGCGTCTCGAGCGCGCGCGCAAACAGGGCACGTGCCGCGCGCAGGTCGTCCGGCTTGTAGGATTGCGGCGCGCGGCCCTCCAGTTCGCCAAGCGCCCGGCGCAGGGCTTCGTTCTCCATCACCGCCCATTGCCCGAGCGTCTGGAACAACCGCTGCAACATCTCGTTCGCCGCCGCTCGCGTATAGGTGATGCAGAGAAGGGAGTCAGGCTCTGCGCCCTTGCGTCCATCCGGCCGGCGCAGCAGCAGCCGCGCCACACGATCAATCAGCACCTTCGTCTTGCCGCTGCCTGCATTCGCCAGCACCAGCGCCGAACATATCGGGTCAGACGCTTCGCGCTGCCGGCGCTTGGCTATGCCAAACGGTGTCTCGTCCAGGGCTCCGGCGACCGGGTCAGACATCGCCGCCTCCATCGCCCGTTTCGCTCGACCATTCATCGCGCCGGGCAAGCAGGTTATAGCCGGAATCATACTTCACGAACTTCACACGCGGCGCGGAACGGTAGACCGCCTCCGGCATCCGATAGTCCGTGATCAGACGGATCAAGCCATCATGGGCGATCGTCGCAAATTCGTCCGGCGCCGTCTTCCCGTCGCCAACAATCCGCGCCTCAGGCTTGCCCTTGAAGGCGACATATTCGAGCGCGGCGACGGGACCGGCAGCAATCGTCTCAAAACCACCCCCCGCTGCAATCACCGCCTGCAACGGCATCTGCTGGTCAAAGCCGGCGCGGATCGCCGTATCGCTTGGCGGATTGCCCGATTTGTAATCCACGATCACGATTTGTCCGCCCGGCAATTTTTCCACACGGTCCGATGTTGCCGTCAGCCTGAACGGCGCACCGGCAATCTCGAAGTCACGCTGGCCGTGCACCTCGAACGCCACCGCGCCCGGCCCAACACCCCGCGCTGCCTGCCAGTCCGTATACCACGCGCAAACATCTGCCCAAACCGCCCGGCGGCTCTCCCACGCAGGTTCGGGCTCGCCTGTCCGCCGCAATTCAGCCTCGAGCAGTCCCATAAGGCGCACCGGATCCAACGGCCCCGGCTCCCTCTCAAACCGCTCCAGCGCCTTGTGGATCGCGGTGCCGCGATACCGCGCATCGAGCGGAATATTCAGCCCGTCAATGCGCGCGAGGCCAAGCACATGCTCCGCCCACAACGCATAGGGATCACGCTGCAGAACATCAACCCGAGTCACGGAGAGTTTCGACGGCCAATCCTTCGGTCGCGCTGATGGTTTCGGCTCCGACGAGAAAGCGGCAGGCAGTGTGCCCCTGCCCCGGCGTTGCAGCGCGCCCACCCAGTCGAGCACGGGCGATGCGGGCGCCAGCACCTCCGCAGCCGCGTCTCGCCCCAGCGC
>JBGSVY010000086.1:0-27611 GCA_041752715.1 Hyphomonas sp. | reverse complement strand
GCAGACGCCTGGGCGGCGCTCGGCATGGTGTATGACCAGGCGGGATCGCATACGGCGGCGCAGGCCGCCTATCTGAAGGCGCTGGCGATCGATCCGGATCGCACATCGACGCTTGCGAATTTTGGATTGTCCCTCGCCCTTTCGGGCGACCTTCAAGGCGGCGAAGCCCAATTGCGCAAGGCGGCGGGCAATCCGGACGCTGATGTCCGCGTGCGGGAAAACCTGGCGCTCGTGCTCGGCCTGCAGGGCCGGTTTGACGAGATGAAGGCCGCCAGCGCGCCCGGCGCACCAGCCGACGTGGTGGAGGAGAATGCTGCGCTGCTGCAGGCGATGATCCAGCCTGCGCGTTCGTGGGAAGCGCTGACGGCTTCTGCCGAACCGGGCCGGTTGCCGGCCACGCCAAAACCGGCTGAGGCCCCCCCGGCCGAGACTGTGCCTGTTCCCCAAGCGGCGCCCACCGCCGACGTTTCGGACTCGCCGACGCCGGCGCTGACGCTGCGCCGCTAGGGCTCGCCGAGGTCGAAGGTGACGCCCTGTGCCAAGGGCAGCGCGCTCGAATAATTGATCGTGTTTGTGGCGCGCCGCATGTAGGCCTTCCAGGAATCTGATCCGGCTTCACGTCCGCCACCGGTTTCCTTTTCGCCGCCGAATGCACCTCCGATCTCGGCACCCGACGTTCCGATATTCACGTTCGCGATGCCGCAATCGGAGCCGGAGGCAGAGAGGAACCATTCGGCTTAGCGCAGGTCGGTGGTGAAGATCGACGAGGAAAGACCGGCGCGGACAGCATTGTTGAGGTTGATCGCATCATCGAGCGCCTGGTGGCGAACAACATAGAGAATGGGCGCGAAGGTTTCGCGAAGCATGGGTCCCGCCTGCGCCTTCATTTCGACGAGCGCGGGGCGGACATAAGCGCCGCCGCCCTGCCCGGCTGCCTGACCGCCCGTGACGGTCGCGCCGAAGCTGCGGGCCTCATCGAGCGCCGCCTGCATGGCGACGCGCGCTGCATCGTCGATCAGGGGGCCGACAAGGACGTCTTCCTCGAGCGGATTGCCCACCTTTACCGCGCGCCAGGCCGGGCGAAGGCGCGGCACGAAGGCGTCGTAGATTTGGTCATGCACGAACACGCGCCTGAGGCTCGTGCATCGCTGGCCCGCCGTGCCCATGGCCGAGAAAGCAACGGCACGAAGGGCAAGGTCAAGGTCCGCCGATGGGCAGATGATGGCCGCATTGTTGCCGCCAAGCTCGAGTATTGCGCGGGCGAATCGCGCGGCAAGGCGAGGCGCGAGCGCGGCCCCCATGCGGGTTGACCCGGTCGCAGAGACAACCGCCACGCGGGCATCATCCGCCAAGGCGGCGCCAACATCGGGACCGCCGGTAATGACCTGCAACAGCCCCTCCGGCGCTGCGTCAAAACGCGCCAGCGCCCGCACCGCGACGGCGTGGACGGCGAGCGCCGTCAAAGGCGTTTTCTCGGACGGCTTCCAGATGACGGGATTGCCGCAGACGAGCGCGAGCGCGGCATTCCATGACCAGACCGCGACCGGGAAATTGAACGCGGTGATGACGCCGGTGACGCCGGCCGGATGCCAGGTTTCCATCATCCGGTGGCCGGGACGTTCAGAGGCGATCGTCAGGCCGTGCAATTGGCGCGACAGGCCGACAGCAAAGTCGCAGATGTCGATCATCTCCTGCACTTCGCCCGCGCTTTCACCCGGGATCTTGCCCGCCTCGATGGTGACGAGGGTCGCGAGATCGGCCTTTGCTTCGCGCAGGGCCTCGCCGATGAGCCGGACACATTCGCCGCGCCGGGGTGCCGGAACATCTCTCCAGATGCGGAACGCGGCGTCTGCCCGCGCGCAGGCGTGCGTGACTTCGGCTGGCGCCGCGTCAGCAACATGGGCGATGGTTTCGCCTGTCAGCGGCGTTGCGACAGGACGCGCGTGCGCGGCTTCGGGGAGCACCACTCCAAGTCGGTGCAGGCAGGCTTGCAAGGTGGCGGAGACGGTCATGCCTGACTGTCTAAACCTGCCCGGCGGCCGGAGAAAGCCCGCTGTCTAGGCTTGCCGGCTTTTGGGGGCGATCTCGGTGACCTGAGGCGCGCCTTCGTTTTCCTGCTGCATCGCGTTGTACTTGATGTAGGCAGGACCAAGCACCACGAGGAAGAGAACCGGCAGGAAGAACAGGATCATAGGCACCGTGAGCTTTGCCGGCAGGGCAGCTGCCTTCTTTTCGGCCTCGGACATGCGCATCTCGCGGTTTTCCTTCGCCATCATGCGCAGCGCATCGCCGAGCGGCGTACCGTAGCGCTCCGCCTGGCCGAGCGCCATGCAGACGGCCTTGACGCCTTCGTGGCCGGTGCGGATCGCGAGATTTTCATAAGCCTGGCGTCGATCAGGAAGATAGGAGAGTTCAGCGACCGTGATGCCGAACTCCTCGGCGAGTTCGGCCGACGCTGTGCCGATTTCCTGGCTGACCTTGCCAAACCCCATCTCGATCGACATGCCGGCCTCGACGCAGATCAGCAGCATGTCGAGCGAGTCCGGGAAGGCCCGCATGATCGATTTCTGCCGCTTGGAGGCGAGATTTGAGACATAAAGGTTTGGCGCATAGAAGCCGCCTGCCATGCCGAAGGCGAGCGAGCCATACTTCATGAAGGTATTGAGGCCGTGATCGTTCACATGGAAGATGTACAAGTACATCAGGACGAGGCCCACGAAGGGCAGGATCATCCGTGCAAAGTAGAAGGCCGAGAGCGGACCGGGCCCGCGTAGGCCCGCCTTGTTCATCTGAGCAACGACGTTCGGGTCTTCGAGCGCCGACGCCAGATTGAGCTTGGTCGAGATGCCGCCGACGAGACTGTCATCCTTACGACGCAGACCCTTGGCTTCCAGAGAGGCGCGGCTCTGCTTGCGCAATTTTTCGCGCTGGTTGGCAACGGCTTTCAGCCGTGTCTCAAGTTTGTTGCCCTGAAGATAGGGCAGGAAAACGGTGATAAAAGTGCCGAACACCGCCGCCGCAACGAGATAAGCAGCCAACGTCTCTGGCCGGGTAAATGACAGGAGAAAATCATACATCTGCTTCGTCCCGTCACATGTCGAAGTTGATCATATTGCGCATGACCATGATGCCGGTCCCCATAAGGCCAGCCGCCATCGCGAGGATGACATGTCCCGTCTCGGTTACGAACAGCTGCATGATATAGTCAGGGGTCGTCATGTAGACCATGACGCCGACGGCAAAGGGAAGCGAGCCGATGATCATGGCCGACGCCTTGGCTTCCGATGACAGGGCCTTGACCTTCTCGCGCATCATTTTTCGTGCACGGATGACTGTTGAGAGGTTCCCGAGCGCTTCGGACAGGTTACCGCCCGCCTTCGACTGTATCATCAGAACGATCGCAAAGAAGTTCACTTCCTGAAGGGGCATGCGCTTGTAGAGCGCCGCAAGCGCTCGATCGAGCCCCGACCCCATGGCGAGGTTGTCTGCAAAAGTGAGGAACTCCTTGCGGAGGGGTTCGGGGCTTTCCTTGGCGATGATGCGAATACACTCATTGAGCGGAAGGCCTGTCTTGACACCGCGGACAATGATGTCGAGCGCGTCTGCAAACTGATTGATCATCTTCTGGTGCCGGCCGGCCTTGAGGAAGCCGAGCACAAACTGTGGCAAGCCGATGACACCTGCGAAGAAGGCCGCGCCCACGAGCACTGGACGGCTCTTGAAGGAAATGCCGCTGATCACAAGGCCTTCCGCGCCCGACATCCAGACAATGCCCGCGCAGACGATGCCGACAACAACAGAGACCATCCAGAAGACCGGAACCGGCATTTCGATCCCCGCATGCGCGAGCTTCGACTTGATGTCCCGGCCTGCCGACAGCTTGCGCCGTTCCTGGTCCTGCTTTCGAAGGCTTTCGAGCATCTCCTGGGTTTTGGCCCGGCGTTTGGCATCTGCGTCGACCACCTTGACGCCCTTGCCCTTCTGCGAGAAGGCGGCGCCGCTGGTGATCTCCCGCGCCCGTTTCTTGGCTGCGTCGTCCCTGTCGGACGTGAAGGCGATGCCGATGCCCGCAATCGCGAGGAAGGCAAGGCCAGCAACAAGATAAATCAGGAGCGAGCTATCCATGTCAGTTCGCCAATGCGTCGAGCGCTGCAGCGAGTTCTCGCTCAAGATTATAATAGGACGCCCGCTCCCAGAAGCGCGGACGGCCAATGCCCGTTCCACGATGGCGACCGATGATCTTGCTGTTCTCGTCTTCGCCCTCGATCTCGTACTTCAGGATGTCCTGCAGAACGATGGTATCCCCTTCAAGGCCGAGCACTTCGGTGATGCACATGATACGGCGCGAACCATCGCGCAGACGCGAGGCCTGGACAACGATATCGATCGAGCCAACGATCATTTCACGGATGGTTTTGGCAGGCAGCGAAAACCCACCCATGGTGATCATGGATTCAACACGGCTCAGGGCTTCGCGCGGGCTGTTGGCGTGGAGCGTGCCCATCGATCCGTCGTGACCGGTGTTCATGGCTTGCAGGAGGTCGAAGGCTTCCGGCCCGCGCACCTCGCCTACGATGATCCGCTCAGGGCGCATACGCAGACAGTTCTTGACCAGCTCGCGCATCGTCACTTCGCCAGAGCCTTCAATATTCGGCGGGCGGGTTTCGAGACGAACGACATGCGGCTGCTGGAGCTGAAGTTCGGCGGAGTCTTCACAGGTGATGACGCGCTCGCCGGGTTCGATGAAGCCGGTCAGGCAGTTGAGGAGCGTCGTCTTTCCCGAACCTGTACCACCGGAGATCAGAACGTTGCACCGGCAATGGCCGATGATGCGCAATATTTCGGCGCCTGCCTCGCTGATCGAACCGAAGTTGACAAGGTCCTGCAGCTTCAGCTTGTCTTTCTTGAACTTACGAATGGTGAGCGTGGGCCCGTCGATCGCAAGCGGCGGCGCGATCACGTTGACGCGCGAGCCGTCGAGCAGGCGCGCGTCGCAGATCGGCGAGCTTTCATCCACCCGGCGACCCACCTGGCTCACGATGCGCTGGCAGATGTTCATCAGCTGCGCATTGTCGCGGAAGCGGATATTGGTTCGTTCGATCTTGCCGTTGACTTCGATATATGTCGTGTCGGCGCCGTTGACCATAATATCGGCGATGTCGTCGCGCGCCAGCAACGGCTCGAGCGGCCCGTAGCCCAGAACGTCGTTACAGATGTCATCGAGCAGGTGCTCCTGCTCCGAGATCGACATCACGACATTCTTGATACTGATGATTTCGACGACGATGTCGCGGATCTCTTCACGAGCGCTGTCAGTGTCGAGCTGCGCTAGTTGTGAAAGATCAATCGTGTCGATCAGTGCGTTGAATATCGTCGTCTTGGTTGCGTAGTACTGTTCGGAGTGCTGATTGACCTTGCGGACCTGTTCGGGCTTGATTTCTGGCGTCTTGAGCTTGACGGGTGCCGCTGCTGGGCCTGCATCCAAGGCCCTCGGCTTTGGCTGGGCCGCCACCGGCGCCGCCTTCAAGGCGGCGGGGGCCGCCGGCATCGTGGGCGACGGTGATCCGGATCGTTTACCAAAAGCCATGTGTCAGACCTTGTTCGCTTGAGCGCTTACTTGCCCATGAGTTTCTTGAGGAAAGATTTCTCGGGCTGCACAACGGTTCGTCCGGTCAGGACTGATGCAAGGTGATCAATTGCAATCGACGACTTGGCGGATGGCTGCGTTTCCGAGATCATTTGCCCATTGTTCGCCGCTGTACCGAACAGCTCAGGCTCGAAGGGGATGACGATTTCGGGCTCGACCCCGATCGCGGCGGCGAAGTCCTTGACTGGGATTTCAGGACGCTTCGGCACACCATTCATGTTGATTACGAGGCGTGGCGGATGATCATTAACCCTGTGTCCCTTGAGCTGATCAATCAGGTTCTTTCCGTTGCGCAGCGAGGCGAGGTCCGGCTGGCACACAACGATCACCTCATCAGAGGCAATGAGCATCTCCCGCACCCATGGTGTCCAGATGTGTGGCAGGTCGAGCACCATGTATGGAACGTTGCGCCGGACGCCCTCCACGACCATCGCATAGGCCTCGTCCGAGATGTCCATGATCTGGCCGATACTCGCAGGCGCGGTGAACAGCGACAGGCGCTCGGTGGCCTTTGTCAGCAGCCGCTCGATAACAGCATCATCTGTGCGCTCGGGCGCGAGCAGCGCATCTGCGATCGTCTGCGGCGTCTCCTGATTGAAATCGAGCGCGGTCGTGCCAAAGGAAAGGTCGAGATCGACAAGGGTCGTATTGACGTGGGCATTCTCCGCGAGCGCCCAGGCGAGGTTGTGCGCAATGGTCGATGAACCGACGCCGCCTTTCGCACCGACAACCGAAATCTGCTTCCCGATAAAAGGCGCATCAGGGTTGGTGAACAGACCCGAGATCGAGCGAATGACGTGCAACGGCTGGAAAGGCGGGACAAGGTATTCCGAAACACCGCGGGCAACGAGTTGGCGATAGAGCGCGATATCGTTCACAGAGCCAATGACCACGACCTTGACATACTCGTCACAATGCTCTGCGAGCGCGTCGACCTGCTCAATGATCTCGGCTGAGTTGGCGATAGATTCGAGCATAAGAAGATTCGGGGTCGGGTTGGATTTCAGATAGGCGATTGCGGCCGGAATGCCGCCTTCGACACAATCAACCGTCGTGCGGCCCATCCGCCGGTCGCGCGCGCAGACATTCAGCAAGTCTCTTGTTTCGGTGCGCTCGTAGAACAATTTGATTGCGATCGCCGGGATCATCGCATCACCGCCGACCGGTTCGGGCATCGCGAACACCGGCTGGCCAGACGTTACGGTCTTCGGTTCGAACGCAGTCACGGTCTGCACAGGCCCGGCACTCGCGAGCTCGAAAGGATCATTGGCGGCGATTGCGGCGTCCGCCTCGAACGTTTCGTCGCCGAAGACATCTTCAAAATCCGTACCGAAATCGTCTTCAAACATGGAATTGTCTTTCGACATGATACGCTAATCCCTCTACGGACAAATTTGAGGCTACTGAACGGCGCTTGAAACGGCCCCGGTTTCATCATCCCCGCGCGTTGCACCTGTCGGCTCACCCGCGCGGAACTTCTGCATGATGACTTCGCGGCGGCTGATGTCAGACGGATCGATCGGGCGCTGGCCGAGCAAGTCAGCCGGGTCCGCGATCATCGCGGCGAGATTGGTTCGCACAGCGCAGCCAAGATCAGGCGCGGTATTGTTCGAGCGGACATCCGACATGTCGAAGTGAGCTTTCGACTGGCAGTCGGGGGCAACCGCATCATACGCCTGGTAGGCCATGATCATCGGCTCGGAAGTTGCCGCGCCTTCGCCGTGGCTGGTGCCGGCGATTTCGCTGTAGGCGACCCCCTGCTCCCATGCGATGGCGCGGGCTTCCGACACCGCCGCGACCGCAAGCTGCGGATTGGCGGAAACCTCTGGCAATGACAGCACGAGCGGCCCGTGTCCGGCTTGCCGGTAGGCGCTGACAAAACTGCGAATCCTATCACGGTCTGCGCTCGACAATTCGCTCGCTTCCGGGTGGATCGCGATCTCGAGAAATTCCGTGCGCTTGCTCACCTCAATCGCGTTACGATCGAGCGCTGTGCCCTCCAGATAGGACTGCGGCACGGCGGTCGGCGCTGCGCTCGCGCATGCGCCGAGAACGACCAGGCCGGCGCCCAGCGCCATCAAGACCGGTGTATGTTTCGGTAACTGGGTCATCGCTCTCTCCCCTATTCCTCAATGAAGCCCACAGGGGCCCTATAACTTTCGGCTTTCACCGGCGCACCGTCTTTGCCGTACTGCTCATTCAGCTTGCCGAAAAAGATCGTCTTGGCATCGGATGCGTTTGCAAAGCCATCCGCTGGTGTACGAAGCATCGCTTTGGAGGTCGACGTCACGAGATACGGCGTCACGATAACGACAAGCTCCGTCTCTTCTGACAAGAAATCGCGTGATTGGAACAATGCGCCGAGAACGGGCAGCTTCTTGAGCCCGGGGATCTGGTCAATGTTTTGACGATCCTTGGACTGAATAAGTCCTGCCATCATCATCGATCCGCCAGACGGCAATTCGATTGTGGACTCGGCGCGGCGAACCGTAAGACCCGGAAGCGTGGCACCTTCAAAGACGATGACGTTGCCGTTATCATCAACACCCGTGCTTCGCTGGCCCTGGAAAGCGCCTTGTGACGTCAATTCCGAGACTTCCGTCGAGATTTTCAGTGATATCCGGCCTTCGGAAAGAACAACGGGGGTAAAGCCAAGCCCGACCCCGAACGGTTTGAACTCGACAGTGATCCTGCCCTGGTTATCCTGCCCCACCGGAACGGGGAATTCGCCGCCCGCAAGGAACTTCGCGCTCTCGCCCGACATCGCAACGATATTGGGTTCCGCAAGCGTGCGCACGACGCCGATCCGCTCAAGCGCATTGAAAGCCGCCCCGATACGCGATTGCAAGTCAGCGCCGACGTAATTTGTGTAACCAATCGACCCGTCGATACCGCCGAGCGCGCGGCCCTGGATCGGAAATCCCACTTCCGTGGACAGACTGCCTGATCCCGAGAACGGCAGACCGGGCAATAGGGCTGTCGTGTCAGTATTCGTCGGAGGATCGCCGGTGAAGAGCTGACGCTCGACCAGGGCGGCGAGGTCGCCGAAGCCCGGCGCGCCTGACAGGCTGATCCCAAGCTGCTTGACGGTGTTACGCTGCATTTCAACGATGCGTACCTCGAGCATCACCTGATCTGCTGCTGCAACGTTCAGCATGTTGACGATCTGGGTCGTCTCATCGGCCTTCAAATACGCGGCCACAAGCATGCGAACCTGCTCGGACTGGGAGATTGAGTCGACATTTCCCGTCATCACGACGTTCCCGCCAACGCTTTCGATCGAGACGCGCGCATCGGGAACATGGCGCGAAATCAGTGCGTTGAGTCCCGCCATGTCGGTTTCGACCTGGATATTGAGATCGAGAAGCTGGTTGCCGAGACGATCGAAGATCAGCGCATTGGTCTGGCCGAAAGCGACGCCGCGGAAAATGATCCTTCTGGACGTCTGCACGACAGCATCGGCAATCGTCGGGTTGGCGATGACAACATCGGTCGCCGGCGTGTCGAGTTCGACGATCAGGGACTTGTTGACGCCAAGCACGACATCCTGCGAGACGTTGGAGCCGCGCGGGGTTGTGATCTTTGTAAAGCCCTCTTGTGGCTCGGCCAGCGCTGCCGAAAGCGGGGCAAGCGCGAGTGCCAGCGCGACCGGCGCGGCCTTCAGGATATTCAAGTGGCTCATCAGTTGCCTCCCGCGCCGGAAATCGTCGCCTTGCCATTGCGGATGATCATCACGCCCTGCCCTGTGCCGCTGGTGTCGCCCTCGAGAAGATCAAGGCGCGACCCGCGTGAAGCACCTTCGCGTGACTCATCGAGCGGGCGCAGCGTGAGGGAGATGCGGCCCATCAGCTGCGACATCGCGATCAGCTCGGCTTCCTTTGGCGTCAGCTCAAGGGTTGCCGTGTTTCCGATTTGGGTCGGCACGCCGCCCTCCTCCGTTGTTGACTGCGCGAAGGTCTGATCGATCGCGAGGACACGGATGTTCTGAGCAATCGTCGTCGCGGCCGTCCGGTCGCTCTGGCCCCCGTTGCCCTTGACCTCCCGGGTAAGGATCAGATCGACGCGGTCATTGGGAAGGATGAAGCCGCCCGAGGCCGACTCTGCCGAAATCTCGACCGATACCGCGCGCATTCCCGGGCTGAGAAGCGCTGTCATCAGACTTTTGTCGCCTTTATTGACGATCCGCTGCGGAAGGATCGGTTCGCCTTTGAAGATTGGCGCGCGCACAACACTGCCGGTCACTGTTGTCATCGCTTCGGGCGTCTCGGTCTCGGTGAAATAGCCTGGCACGAGGTTGGCTTTAGGCCAGGGCGACCAGATGATGTCGTTGGCCGCGATCGTTTCACCGACGACAAAATCCCGGTTTGCCGTGAGGACCTTCACTTCAGAGACTTCACGGGTCTCGACGACGAGCTTGTCCTGCGTCACCGTATTGGTCACCGTCTGGGGCGTTGACATCCGTTGGACGAGGAAGGCGGCGCCGAGCGCCGCAGCGGCCGCGATGATCAGGATGATTATGCGTATCGGCGACATGTGCGCCACTCCCTCTGCAAACTGAACGCCCGGTTAATCGCCGTAGACGGATTACCCGGTTAATCCCTAGATTCGCATGATCGAGCTAAGGCATGGTTAACCGTGAATCCCGATCAGGCTTAAGGTTCCGGAAAGGAATGGCGACAAAGGGCTGGCCATATAGGCGCCGGTTGTGATTGCGACGCCGTAAGGCACGCCGGCGGCGGGCTGGAATGGCGCCCGGACGATCCCTGGCACCATCTCGGCGGGAATGGTCTTGCGCACGGCGATGATCAGCAGCGCGCAAACGCCGCCTGCCAGTGCCATCCAGATAAGGAAGGATGTGGCCGCGGACGGGCCAAGCCACAGCATCACGGCCGGAATCATCTTGGCGTCCCCTCCCCCGAAAACACGGACAGAGAACAGGCCGAATGCGACCACGAACGCGAGACCGGCCGCGAGAAGATGTCCCCCAACGATTTCCAGTGGTATCCCCGACACGGCTGCGGCCGGAATGAAGAGCCCAGCCAGCGCAAGGTTCAGCCAGTTTGGAATTGTATGGGAGTTGATGTCCTTAAGGGCCGCAAAAAGGCAGAGCGCAAAGAAGGCAAAAACAAAAAGGCTGAGAATCATCGCTCTATTTCCTGCGTGGCCAGACGAGGATGACCATGCGCGAAAAGCCTGAATGAAGATTGAAAGCCGCACTTTCGCACAAAATGCAAAAGAGCCGCCGGGAGGTTCCCGGCGGCTCTCCAACCGTAAACGCTGTTGCGCTTACAGTTGCATTTGTGCAGCAACTTCCTGGAACGTCGCTTCAGCGTTCGTACCAAGAGCAGTGACGCCGCCGATGATGGCGACAGCGATGAGGGCGGCGATCAGGCCGTACTCGATAGCGGTTGCGCCCGACTCGTCTTTGAGGAAACGTGCAAACATTGGAAACTCCCATCATACAGTTTGTTGAGTTCCGGCTTGAACTTTTCTTCCGGAACAGTTTGGAAGCTACACCAACATTCCAAACACCACGTTTTCAAACTCAGATAATTCCTTACACGGAAACAAGGAGTTGTTTACCAGACTAACAGGTGGCGCGTTTCCGGAAACCGCGTTGCCGCAAACCCCTATCTATAGAGTGTCCTGCGCGCCGCTACGATGCGGGCGGGACCGGTTAGGGAAGGTGAAACCATATTCGGCAATATAAGCGGAATACGTCATCCGCTTTCCCGGAGTTCCTTTCAATGTCGATCCTGTCCAGGCTGAAAGGCCTCTCGGCCGCATTCCTTCTCGTCGCCGCACCCGCCGCCGCAGAACCAATGCTGATCGAAGCCAATCGTTCGGTTCCGCTTCGCCTGTCCGGCGACGCAGCGAGCATCGTCATCGGCAACAAGAACATTGCCGATGTCGCGGTGCACGACGAGCGATTGATCTTTGTGACCGGCAAGACGTTCGGCACGACAAATCTCATGGTCTTCGATCGCTCGGGCCGCCAGATCTACAACAATGAAGTCATCATCACGACCAATGTCTCCAACCTGGTCAGCATCAACCGGGCCGGTACGACGTACACCTATGACTGCGCGCCGAACTGCCGGTCGGTGCTCAATCCCGGCGACGATCCGAGCTATTTTGATGGCTTGATGCAACAGCAGCTCAATATGAAGACCCTCGCGGAAGAATAGCGCGGTCTACCTTGAGTTCGCTGTAAGGGTCGGCCGCCCCCAAAAGCCGGGACTCGTCGTCGTTCTTGGGCCTCGATCGGCCTGATTTCGATAAAATTTGAAAGTCAATTTACACCCGCCGGCAACCTCGCCCTGCTAGAGACCGTGTTCAAGTTCCACGGGATTCCAGCGATGAAAAGCGCATTTCATACAAGCCTCACCGCTCGGATGCGTGCCCAATGGGCTGACTTCGCCGCCGAGCGGCGCGGATCGACGGCGGTCGAATTCGCGATGATCGCTGCGCCTTTCTTTTTCTTGATTTTCGGGCTTCTCGAAGTCTGCCTCCTCTTCGTCATGTCGACAGTCCTTGAGCACGCGGTCGCTGAGGCTTCCCGGCCATTGCGGACGGGTCAGGCTCAAACCGCTGGCATGACCCAGGAAGACTTCCGTCTTGTCGTCTGCAGCGAATTGTTCGATCTTCTGAACTGTGCCGCCAATCTCCACATCGATGTCCGGGTGCTGAACGATTTCGGTGCGATGCCAACGGGCGCGCCGCTGGATGCCGATGGCAATTTTACCGAGGCTGGCTTTGGCTTTGCGCCTGGAGGCGCAAATGAGATCGTTACGGTCCGCGCGTTTTATGAATGGGAGCTCATCACACCTGGGATCTCCTTCCCATTAAAGAACATGGCGGGAAACAAGCACCTGCTGCAGACCAGCTCTGTCTTTCGCAACGAGCCCTTCGAATGAGCCTTTCATCCTTCTTCTCCCCGCTCACACGGCGCACCAAATGGCGCGGTATTCAGGGCCTCTGCTATAATGAGAAGGGCATCTCGGCTGTCGAGTTTGCCCTCATCGCGCCGGTCATGGTCCTGCTCTATTTCGGCTGTATCGAGCTCAGCTTGCTGATGCGCGCTGACCGGCGGATTACCACGACAGCAGCCAGCCTCGGCGACCTTGCCGCGCGCCTTTCGGTGATAACCGACGATGACATGCGCGAGATGTTCCAGGCGGCCGATGTGTTGATGCAGCCCCATGGCGCCGGAAACGCCAAGATGCGCATCACCTGCGTCGCCGATACCGGTGATGGCCAGGCACGGGTTCAATGGTCGGATGGGCATAACCTGACGGCCCATGCCCCAAACACCATTCTGTCCGTGCCGGCCGGCATCATCCCTCCCCTCGGGTCGGTGATCGTGTCTGAGGTCGAGTTTGATTATACAAGCTCGCTCGGCTTCGTGATCGACACCACCCAGACGATGGGTGACACGTTCTATCTGCGCCCACGCCGTGTTACGGTTATTACGCGCGATCGCGACGGCGGCTCCGGCCCTCCGGCCTTCGGCCCCACGACCTGATCCTGTCCTAAATCTCCCGCTTGGGCGCGTGAACCTTCCAGAGGATCGCAAGGCCGAGCAGGAACATGAAGCCGATCCCTCCCATTCCGATGCGCTGGTTGCCCGTCAGCCATGTCAGCAGGCTGACGAATCCGGGGCCCATCCACACCGTGACGGTGCCAGCAATCGCATAGAGCCCGAAGAACTCGCCGATCCGCTCCCGTGGCGCGATGTGCACCAGCATGTACCGGCTGGACGAGATCGAGGCGACGACGGCGATCGCCACGGGAATGACGAACAGGAAGTAGACAATATCCGACAGCGTATCGAAGAACGGGCTGTCCCAGACCGGCTCGCCGCTTGGGATCAGCCCAAAAACCAGCGATTGCGGCGTAATCGACAACTGCAGGAGCAGGAGGACAACGAGCGCCGAGATTTCCCAGACAAGTGCCAGTTTGGGGCCGAGCCAGCGATCAAGCGCGCCGCCGACGAAACCGCCAATCGCGCCAAACAACACACCTGTGATCCCGAAGAACAAGATTTCGACCCCGGACCAACCAAGAAAAGTGCTGGCGAACACGGCGCCCAATGTCAGAAGCGCAGACATCGCATCGGCATAGATCGTCCGGGCGACGAGGAATCGCATGGTCTGCGGATGTTCCTTGAACAATCCGGCGATGTAGTCCTTGAAGACCGTCACCCGCTGCAGGAACGAGTGGCGCTTCTCGCCGTTCACAGGCTCGCCCAGAAACACATCTGCGGATGCGCGCTTCCAGCTGAGCCCTCCCGGTGCGCCATCCGGCATGAACATGAAGAAGGGAATGACCAGCACGATCATCCAGACAGCCACGAAAGGACCTGCGAAACGCTCCGGCGCGTGCGTCTCCCGGTCCAGCGCGATGAGTTGCTGGTCCGCCGCGAATGGCAGGCCTGTTCCGGGCAGAAGCAGCCCAAAGAGGAAGAAGAACAAGATACCGACGCTAAGCAGGTTGCCCATCGACAGGCCAAGCCCGGAAATATACGGCAGCGCACTCGGGCGCCCCGCCATCGGCAACATCGCGTTGTGCAGCACTTCAGAATAGCCGTAGCAGCAATAGGCGATCGCCAGGATCGCCATGGTCGGCCACATCGTCAAAGGCCCTTCCGGCCGCGCCCACCAGAGCGCGAAGGAACATGCCGCGAGCAATCCGACGAAGAACACCATGGGCGGCTTCCGGCGCCCGGCCTTGTCCGCGATCATGCCGAGGAAGGGAGCGGTCAAGGCCGTCACGATGCCGGCGATTGTGATGGTCAGGCCCGAAAGGCTGAGCGCATCCGCCCCGCCGCCTGCGAGCACGGAGGCGAAGTAAGGCGCAAAGATATAGATCACGATGAGGTTGTAATACGGGTTGCGTGCGCCCTCGAAAGTTGCCCAGGCAAGCCCCTTGATCCCGAACGCCCCGCCATCTGCGATAGCGTGCGAGGATGAGCCCGGCCCCCTCGTTGTGGCGCTCGCGTCGATCATCGGCGTATCCATGCGTGTCCTTACCCTCTTGGCGTCTGGCGCGCCTATCTTCGCAAACCAGACTGCGTTATTCGGGACACGAGGGGAAGGGCTTCCCGCGCGACATCAGCCGTCAGCCCCCCGGCGGCCCAAGGGCGCGCGCCCGGTCCGGATCGAGAAGGGCAATGCATGAAGACCCGCCCATCCCATTTGCTCGCCGGCGCCTGCCTGCTGTCTGCCTGCGCCTCGGCGCCTGGAATCGACAGGCCGATGCAGCTTGATGAGGCCTATGCGGCGCGCGAGGCAAGCGCGTCCGAACCGCATGATCGTTGCGGGCCTGAATTCATCCAGGAACGTCTTCCCGGCCCTGTCTTGTCGGCAATCGGACCCCTCCTCGACGGCCCTTTCCGCCCGGTCTGTGAACGCCACGACGCCTGCTACCGGTTGCGCGAGCGGACTCAAGCCTGGTGTGACCAGCGGATGCGGACCGAGATGATGGACATCTGTGCCGCAGGCCGGGCTGACACCTCGCCTGGTAGCGCGCTTTGCCGCCTGCGCGCGCATGTCTATTTCGCCTCGGTCGACAACCCGTTCGGCGCCTATGCCTATGAAGGCGAAGCCGGGGGACGCATTGAGGCGCTTGCCTTCAGCGAGACCTCACCTGGTCGGATGCGGGTCTGCGTGACGGCCGGGAACACGACGAAACTGATGCAGCAATACGTCGTCGAAGTTTACGATGCCGGCAGCCGGCGACTGGCCCGCGAGCCCCGCTTCCACGCCCGCAACGTCCGGGCAGGCGCCGCGGCCGTCATCTGCGCGTCAATTCGCAAGACGCAGGCCGCCCGCGCCGCTGAAGTGCGCCTTGTCTCAGACCGCCCGGACACCCTCTCGACGCGCAATGACATGATCGTCGTCGACCGCCGCGCATTCGACGTAGCGGCGCCAGAGCGTGATTAGAGCTTGCCTGCAAGTTCGCCCGCGTAACGGGTGATGTCACCGGCGCCAAGGCACACGATGAGTGCGCCCGGTTCTGCAAGGCCGCGCACGGCTCCCGCAAGATCGTCGAGTGAGGCGAGCGTTGCGGCACTTTTGTGCCCATGACGGCGGATCGAGCGAACGAGCGCGTCATGCGTGATGCCCTCGATCGGGGCCTCCCCCGCTTCGTAGACCGGTGCCACCAGCACATGATCGGCGGCATCGAAACAGGTCGAGAAGTCCTCGAACAGGTCGCGCAGGCGGGAGTATCGGTGGGGTTGGCAGACCGCAATCAGCTGCCCCTGCCCCAGCATTGCGCGTGCGGCCTTCAGAACGGCGGCAATCTCGACCGGGTGGTGGCCATAATCATCGATGATCTGCACGGGCGCGCCGCCCTCGACGGGCGCCCACGCGCCAACCTGCGAGAAGCGCCGCTTGACCCCGCCGAACTTCGCAAGCGATGAGCGGATCTGCTCGTCGGTCGCCTCCAGCTCCAGCGCGACAGCGATGGCCGCCAGCGAATTTTGTACATTATGCTCGCCCGCCATCGGCAAGGTCAGGCCGGCGATCACGCGCGGCGTCGCCATGCCAGGGCGGCGGATCTCGACATCATAATGCGCGCCCTTGAGGTCCATGGTCAGGTTGACCGCGCGGATATCGGCCTGCAGGTTGAAGCCGTAAGTGATCCGGCGGCGGTCCGTCACGCGCGCCGCCAGCGCCTGGACTTCAGCGTGATCCGTACACAGAACGGCGAACCCATAGAATGGCAGGTTCTCGACAAATGTGTCGAACGCCCCTCGCAAGTTGTCCATGGTGCCATAATGGTCCATGTGCTCGGGATCGATATTGGTCACGATCGCGGCGGTCGGATGCAGCTTGGCGAACGTGCCATCGCTTTCGTCACTTTCGACGACCATCCAGTCGCTTTCGCCGGCCTTGTAGTTCGAGCCGTAGGCGTGAATGATCCCGCCATTGATCACCGTTGGGTCGACCCCTGCCCCGTCGAGCAGGCAGGCGACCATCGAGGTGGTCGTCGTCTTGCCGTGCGTGCCGGCGATGCAAACGGTATACTTGAGCCGGGTGATTTCGGCGAGCATGTTGGCGCGCCGCACCACCGGGATGCCGGCCAGCCGCGCTGCCTGCACTTCCGGATTGTCGCGCCGGATCGCCGAAGACACGATGACCGTGCCCGCGCCAGCTATATTGTCTCCGGAGTGCCCGATAAAGATCTTGGCGCCACGCTCGCGCAGGCGTTGTACATTGGCACTTTCTGCGATGTCAGATCCCTGTACCTGGTAGCCCATTGTCAGCATCACGTCGGCGATTCCGGACATGCCGATACCGCCGATGCCAACGATATGGGCGGGGCCAACGTCAAATGGCGTGGGAGCAGCGATGGACGGATCTCCTGTTCAGACGGGACGCCGCATCAGCGACATGCAGAGCCCCACGCCGGCGATCACAAACATGACGGCGATGGCGATGGTCATGCGCGACTCTGCGGTGCTGTTACCGGCGAGAGCGAGTTCACTGACCAGCCCCATGTAAACGATGCCGGTCACAAAGCCCCACGCCGCTGATAACAGCCGCGACGACCCGTTCGAGAAGGACCGCAGACCACCCCAAGCAAGCACCCCGGAAGCGATATATCCCGCGCTCCAGAGAGGCCAAGCCTGCCAGTTGCCCCAATTGAATGCGGTCAGGCCAACGGCCAGAGCAAGACCATAGACGATCGCGAGTATCGCTGACAGGCGGATCATAGGTCGGCAATTCTTTCTGCCATGTCGGCAAGGTCATGCGCCGCGTCGGGTTTTGCGACAGCCCGCGCCGCAGCCGCACGTGCGCGCAGCTCATCTGCATCACCAAGCCGCGAGGCGATCAGCGCCCCCAGCAGGTTCGGTAACAGGTTCGATTCGAGAATCATATCTGCAGCCCCCACTTCGGTCAGGGCTTCAGCATTGGCGGCCTGATGGTCGTCGGTCGCGATTGCGAGCGGGATGAGGATCGACGGGCGCCCGACGGCGGCGATTTCAGACACCGTCCCCGCACCTGACCGCGCGATCACCAGATGTGCCGCCGCCAGCCGCTCGGGCATATCGGCGAAAAACGCGGCAAGTTCGCAATCGACGCCAAACTTCTGGTACATGTTGCTGACGAACGTATGCTGCTCAAGCCTGACCTGTTGAACGATCTTCAACCGCGCCCTCAGCGGCGGTGGAACGTGATCAGCGATCGCAACCGGCACGATGTCACCGATGATCTGCGAGCCCTGGCTGCCGCCGGTGACGAGAATGACCAGCTTGTCGTCCGTTGCCGGGTAAGGCCGATCGCGCACGGCGAGAATGGGCGCGCGAACCGGGTTTCCGACGCCAAGATGGGCAACACCTGGTGGCAAACGGTCAAGGCGCTCAAAGCCGCTGGCGACAAGTTTCGCATATCGGGCAAATTGCCGGTTGACCCGGCCGAGCACCGCGTTTTGCTCGTGGATGATGATCGGCACGCCTGCCCGGCGAGCGGCGGCGAGCGCTGGAAAGGCGGGATAGCCACCGAAGCCGACAACCAGTGCGGGGGTGTGCTGGCGGATCAGAGCGCCCGCACGTCCGATGCCGGCATTGATGCGCAGCGCCGCACCAGGCAACGTCAAGGGCTTACGCAGGCTTGGCGAAGCCGCCCGCACTTCTTCCTTCCAGTCGGCCGGGAAGTCCCCGGCATACCCGAGCCCGCGCGAATCGGAGATCAGGCCCGCCCGCCACCCGCGCGCCCGCATTTCATCGGCAAAGGCGCGGGCCGGGAACATATGTCCGCCCGTGCCCCCCGCCGCGATGATAACAAGCCTGCCGCTTGCCGGATCACCCATACTTGCCCCGTGTGCGCGTGCCTTCGCCGCGGACCAGAGCAAGGGCAAGCCCCAGCGTCAATCCCATCCCGATCATCGACGAGCCCCCATACGATACAAAGGGCAGTGTCATACCGGTTGGCGGCAGCACGGCGAGATTGACACCGATATTCACGAAAGCCTGGAATGCGAACAGGCCAAACAAGCCGCCGGCAGCGGCGCGGGCATAGCCATCCTGAACGCGAGAGGCCGCGCGGAACCCACGGATGGTGATCAGCGCATAGACGGCAATCAGGGCGATCACGGCCACGAGGCCATACTCCTCGGCCATCACCGCAAAGATGAAATCGCTGTGGGCATCTGGCAAGCGTGCCTTGACGAGCCCCTCGCCCGGACCAGTCCCGAACAGGCCTCCCCGCCCGATTGCCTCCAGCGCGCGTTCGATCTGGAAGGTATCGACCGAGTCCGGATTGATGATGGTGTTCACCCGTACACGGACATATGGCAGCAACTGGTAGATCAGGAAAGCGAGGCTGGTGCCGCCGAAAGCAAAGATCGCGATCCAGCGCCCCGGCAGGCCGCTGATATAGAACGTGACGATAAACGCCGCCGTCAGCAAGGCGGACTGGCCGACATCCGGCTGTATGAGGAACAACCCCATCGTGACGGCATAGATGACGAACGCGATGACGGCCCAGGGGCCTTTGGGGAAAAGCTCACGCTGCGCCAGAAGCCAGCCGCTGAGAAGGATCACTGCCGGCTTGATGAACTCGCTCGGTTGCACCGAAAAGCCCGGAAACCGGATCCAGCGCTGCGCGCCTTTCACCTCGTGGCCGAAACCAGCGATGTAGATGAGCAGGCCAATGCAGACGACGAATACGAGCGCCGCGAACCGCCGCGCCCATCGCGCATCCAGAAAGCTGACGGCAATCATTACACCAGCCCCAAGGCTTGCGAACAGCGCGTGCCGATAGACAAAAAAGTAGGGATCAGCGTATTTCAGCTTCGCGGCTGCTGCCGGGCCGGCGGCGAGGGACATGAGCAGGCCAACCCCGATCAGGATGAAGATGCCCGCGACGAGCCCCCAGTCAAGCGTGCGGCGCCACTCGGTAAACCACGAGGCATCCGACCGGGCGAGCAGTGGCGCTGCCGAGGCCGTCATCAGGCGTTCACCTTGACCTGCGCGGGGATCAGTGTCTGGACAAGACTGCGAAAGACATCGCCGCGGTGTTCGAAGTCCCGGTACTGATCAAAGCTCGCGCAGGCTGGCGACAGCAGAACCACTGCGCCTGGCTCGCCCGCAGCAAGTGCGTCGCGATACGCAGCGTTCACCGCCCGGTCGAGGGTGCCGAAGGTTTCTGCGGGCACTTTGCCCTTCAGTGTCGCCGCAAAGGCGTTTTCGGCCGCGCCAAATAGATAGGCCTTGTTGATACGCGAAAATAGCGGAGCGAGCGGGGCAATTCCCTCGGCTTTCGGAACGCCGCCTGCAATCCAATAGACCGACTTGTAGGTGCGAAGCGCCTGCGCCGTTGAGTCGGCGTTGGTGGCCTTCGAATCATTGATGAACCGCACGCCGCCGATCTCACCGACTGTCTCGAGCCGGTGCGGCAGGCCGGGAAAGGTTTTGAGCCCTGCCATGATTGTCCGCGCATCAAGACCGAGCGCGCGGCAGGCCGCAAAGGCAGCGGCTGCATTCTGGTGATTGTGACGGCCAGGCAAGGCGGGGCATTCATCCAGTTTGCCCGCGAAAACCGCTTTACCTGACTGATTGTCATACAGCCGTCCGTCGACCGCGCTGACGCCGCGCCCCAGCGTGTAGGTCGCCGAGACCTGAATGACGGATGCAGGACCACGTGCCGAGAGGCCGATCGCGATCGACTGCGTGATCATGTCATCGAAGCCGACAACCGCCGTATCTTGCGGCGTCTGGTTCTGGAAGAGCCGCATTTTGGCGGCCTGGTAGCCCTCCATGCTGCCATGCCGGTCGATATGGTCGGGCGACATGTTGAGGAAGACCGCAACATTGCAATGCAGGCTCTTTACAAGGTCGAGCTGGTAGGATGACAGCTCCAGCACGTAGACCGCGTTGGCATGCAAGGGCGCAAGGTCGAGCACGCCGGTGCCGATATTGCCGCCGATGCGGGCGTCCCGGCCGGCCTGCTTCAGGATATGTCCGATCAGCGCCGTCACCGTGGACTTGCCATTGGTGCCGGTAACGCCGACGACTTTCGGGCGGCCGCGTTCGGGCAACGCCTGCACAGCGCGCGCGAACAATTCCATGTCTCCAATCACCGGTACGCCGGTCATCTCGGCCATCCGCACGATCCGGTGCGGCTGCGGGAACTTGTAGGGGATCCCCGGTGACAGCACGAGCGCAGCGAAGGTCTGCCAGTCGCGCTTGTTGATGTCAGACAGGGCAACTCCGGCCGCTTCGGCCTTGACGCGCGTGTCCTCGTTGTCATCCCACGCATGCACACGCGCGCCGCCGGCCTTCAGCGCCTTGGCGACGCTGAGCCCGGTGCGTCCGAGGCCGTAAACGGCGACGTCGCGTCCTGCATATTCGGTGATGACGATCATGGCCTGCAGGTCACCTCAGCTTCAGCGTTGCGAGGCCCGCGAGGGCAAACAGGACCGACAGGATCCAGAAGCGAACAACCACCCGCGTCTCCGGCCAGTTCTTCTTCTGGAAGTGGTGGTGAAGCGGGGCCATGAGGAAGATACGCTTGCCCTCGCCCGTCAGCCGCTTCGTGATCTTGAACCAGCCGATCTGGGTCAGCACCGAAACCGCCTCGATCACGAACAGGCCGCCAATCACGACGAGCGCGAACTCGTGCTTGGTGGCCACGGCGACAACGCCCAACATCCCGCCGAGGCCGAGCGAACCGGTATCGCCCATGAACACTTTGGCGGGATAGGCATTGTACCAGAGAAAGCCCATGCCCGCGCCGATCATCGCACCGAGCAGCACCGACAGCTCGCCTGCCCCCGGCGCAAACTGGATGCCAAGATAGTCCGCGAACACGAAGTTACCGGTCAGGTAGGCGATCATCGCATAGGCCGCAGCGGCAAACGTCATCGGCACGATCGCAAGGCCGTCGAGCCCATCTGTGAAGTTCACCGCATTGGCGGCGCCGACAATGACGATCATCCCGAACAGGATGAAGAAGCCGCCGAGCGGCAGGAAGTAATTGTTGACGAATGGCACAGCGACGCCGCCGGAGAAGGCTGGGTCCGCTGGCTTCACCGACGTTTGCGGCGCAAAGTCCGCGATCAACTTCGCCACCGGATCGAGCGGGCCCCAATCGGCATGGCCGGCAGGTGTGTGAGCGCCGTGCAGGCCCATGATGACGGCGCAGGCAAGGGCCGCGATCCCGAAGCCTGCAAGCAGGCGCGCACCGGCTGACACGCCATCGGTCGATTGCTTGGTCACCTTGGCATAGTCGTCGAGGAAGCCGAGCAAGGCATAAGAGAGCGTGACAAACAGCGTCACCCAGACATACGGGTTCTTCAGGTTGCCCCAGAGCAACACACCGGTCAGCAGGCCGATCCAGATCAGCAGGCCGCCCATGGTCGGCGTGCCCTGCTTTGACAGTTGCGCTTCGAGCGACAAGTCGCGGATCGGCTGGCCTTTGCCCTGCCGCGCCCGCAGCGTGTTGATCAGCCAGTCACCGATGATCACCGTGACGAGGAAGGCGGTGACAACCGCCGCACCTGTCCGGAAGGTGATGTAGTTGAGGAGGTTCAGCGCACCGGATTCGGCGGCGAGGAATTCATAGAGCATCAGTTCACCTTCGCGGTCCCTTCTGGACCGCTATCCATCACGCTGGGTCCAGCCGCCGCGCTCCAATGGCGCAGACGGTCTGCCAGCCGCCCCATCCCGGACGCATTCGATCCCTTTATCAAGAGCACGTCGCCGTCGCGGAGGGCATTTGTCAGTGCATTCCACAAGTCATCCGCACGCGGAGCAGAGACCTGCTGTAAAGAGGGTGGCAGCGCCTCGGCGAGATGGCCCATCATGTCGCCTGCCAGGAATACGCCATCGACGCCTGCAGCAACCAGGACCGGTGCGAGCGCCGCATGTTCGGCCGGTGATGTCTCACCGATCTCGAGCATTACACCGAGCGCGGCGAGGTGGCGGCGTCCTGGCCGCTGGCCAAGCGCACCGATGGCGGCGCGCATGCTGCCTGGATTGGCGTTATAGGCATCATCGATCAACGTGAAGCTGCCGCCGCCTGGCAGGGTGAGGGTCTCTGCCGTTCCGCGACCGGCCGGTGGGGCGTAACCCGTCAACGCGGCTGCGCAATCGCTGACCGACAGGCCCGTCTGACTGGCCGCGAGCAAGGCCGCCGCCACGTTCGCCGCCCAGTGCTCACCGACCGCCTCGATCTTGACCCGCACCTTCTGCCCGATGACGTCCACCTCGATCGTGCTGTCCCAGCCGTCTGTCGCATAGCCCGTGATGCGCGCAGTCGCATCCGTGCCGCGCCCGAATGTCTCGACATTCCCGGTCGGGCAATGCACACGCCCCATCGCGGCCAGCTCCTCGCAGAAGGCATCATCGCCCGGCAGGATCATCGTGCCGCCCGCTTCGAGCCCGGCAAAGATGCCGGCCTTTTCCTGCGCGATGGCGGCGAGCGAGCCGAGGCCCTCAAGATGCGCAGGTGCGATGCAGGTTACGATACTGACATGCGGGCGCACCAACTGGCTGCGCGGCGCGATCTCGCCCGGCGTCGACATGCCAATCTCGAACACCGCACGCTCGGTTGCCGCTGGCATGCGCGCCAGCGTGAGCGGTACGCCCCAGTGATTGTTGAAACTCTTGTCGCTCCAGTGCGCAGCGCCGTAGGCCCGGTAGATGCGCGCCAGCATTTCCTTGACCGATGTCTTGCCCGCCGACCCGGTGATCGCCGTGCGCTGGGCGCCAGAGCGCGCCCGGGCCGCGATGCCGAGATCTGTCAGTGCTGCCAGCGTATCGCCAACGAGACAAACCGGCCCGGCCATGCCGTCCCGCGACACGAGCGATGCCGCCGCGCCCGCCTCATTTGCGGCCGCGACGAAGTCATGCCCGTCGCGCTGGTCCTTGAGCGCAACGAACAGGTCGCCCGGTTTAAGGCTGCGCGTATCGATCGAAATGGTTCCGGTCACCGTGAACCCGCGGTTCACCTTGCCGCCCGTCGCAAGCGCAATATCATCAGAGGTCCACAGGACACCGGTCATGCAGCGGACTCCGCGAGCGCGGCGAGGGCCGTCTCCTGGTCCGAGAATGGCAGCACGGACGACCCGACGATCTGCCCGGTCTCATGCCCCTTGCCGGCAATCACCAGCGTATCGCCCTTCTTCAGCTCACGGATGACCGTATGGATGGCCTCAGCGCGATCGCCGATCTCGCGGGCACCGGGCGCGCCCGCAAGGATTGCAGCGCGTATGGCGGCCGGGTCTTCGGAGCGCGGATTGTCATCGGTCACAATCACGTCGTCGCCCTGGCGCATCGCGATCTCGCCCATCAGCGGGCGTTTCGTTGCGTCGCGGTCGCCGCCACAGCCAAAGATCACTTTCAGGCGCCCCGCCGTGTGCGGACGTACCGCGCGCAACAGGACATCGAGCCCATCGGGCGTGTGGGCATAGTCCACAAACACCCCTGCCCCGAGGGGCGTTTTGCCGACAAGTTCCAGGCGGCCCTTGACCGGCTTCAGGTTGGCGAGCCCATCGGCGACCGCCGCAAAGTCCATGCCGAGGGAGAGGCAGAACGCCGCCGCGGCCAGCGCATTCAGCGTCTGGAACTCGCCGATCAGCGGCAGTTCGACGGGCTTCTGTTCGACATCGCGCCAATACAGAAACAGCGTCTGGCCCGTCGCCTTGGGCATCAGCTCGTCGATCCAGAGATCCTCGCCCCGCCAGCCGAAGGACACCACCTTCAGATCGGCCGCCAGCGCTGCGGCCTCGAACGTGTCGCGATGGCTGCTATCGGCATTCACGATGGCCGGGATGCCGGCCGGCGCCAGCGACGTGAACAGGCGCAGCTTGGCCGCGAGATAGGCGTCCATCGTCTGGTGATAATCGAGATGGTCCTGCGTGAAATTGAGGAAACCGACCGCGGAGAGAGTCACCCCGTCGAGGCGATGCTGCTCCAGCCCGTGGCTTGAGGCCTCCATCGCGCAATGCGTCACGTCCTGCAAGGCCAGCTCGCGCAGCGTCTCGTGGATCGTCACCGGATCCGGCGTCGTATGGCCGACATCGACCCGGCCGGCAGGACCAATGGCTCCGAGCGTTCCCATCGAGGCTGCTTTCAGTCCGGCGCGCGCCCAGATCTGGCGTGTGAAATCGACCGTTGATGACTTGCCGTTCGTTCCTGTCACGGCAATCACATGGCTCGGCTGGAGCGCGTAGAAGGTCTTGGCGGCGAGCGCGAGCGCCTTGCGGGGCTCATCAGCGATCACATGCGGCACCGGGATCTTCTCGACGCCCCCATCCGAGAGGATCGCGGCGGCGCCGCGTTCGATGGCCTGTGGCACGAACTGGCGCCCATCCTGCGCCGAGCCTGCGAGTGCGGCGAACAGCCAACCCGGCTGAACCTTGCGGCTGTCGGCCGTCATGCCAAGAATGTCCGTGTCGCCGGCATCAGCGAGGGGAAACAGGTCTTTCAGCTTCACAGGGAGCTCCTCTCATCCGCGCGCCCGTCAGGGGCGGCACTCGCGGGACGGAGGTCTTCAAAGCGCGGCGCGAGCCCGAGCAACGGGGCGACACGTTCGATGATCCGCCCCGCAACTGGCGCCGCGTTCCAGCTGGCCGTTGCGCCGCCGCCGTCTACGGCGCGGGGTTCATCCAACGTCACGATCAGGGCATATTCCGGGCGGCTTGCAGGAAATATGGCAGCAAGGCTCGCGACATTTCGCGTCTTGTCATAGCCGCCCGCTACGGGCTTTTCGGCGGTCCCTGTCTTCCCGGCCAGCCGGTAGCCGGCCACATCGGCGCGGGCCGCGGTACCGTTTGCGACAGTCTCGCGCATCATGCCGGTGACGATCTCGGCTGTTACTGCCGACATCAGGCGCACCGGCGCAGGCCGGTCGCTCGCGTCGGCGACAAGTGTCGGCTGGGCAATCTCACCGCCATTACCGAAGGCGGCGAAAGCCGTGATGAAGGCGAGCGGTGATACTGACAGGCCATGTCCATAGGAGGCCGTTGCCGCCGTGACGGGATCGAACGTCGGTGGCATAAGCGGCGCGGCGCTGCCCGGGAGTTCGATGACGGCCTTGCGTGTGAGGCCAGCTGTCTCAAGAAACGCCGCCTGCCGGCGAGCGCCGAGCTCCATGTTCACCCGCACGGTTCCAACATTCGAGCTTTCGGCAAGAATGCGAGACAGGCTCGCGCGTTCGCCGATCCAATGGGTATCGGTGATCCGTGCCGATCCGATCTCGATCGGTGACGCCACGTCGAACTCATCGCGCGGCTGGACAGCGCCGGCTTCAAGCGCCGCAGCAATGGTCATCGGCTTGAACACCGAGCCAAGCTCATAGACGGCTCCGAGAGCGCGGTTGATACGCGACGGGTCCTGGGTCGGTGTTTCGGCTGCACGGTTCGGATCGAAGGGCGGCCAGCTCGCGATCGCCCGGATCTCCCCGGTGCGTGTCTCCATGAGAATCGCGGCGCCACCGATGATTCCATAATCGATCGCTGCCGTCGCCAATTCCGCCTCGAGCGCCGTTTGCGCGCCAATATCGAGTGTCAGGCGAACTGGCTCGCCCCCGGCATCCAGCCGCGAGTTCAGCCCGAGCTCAAGGCCGGCGATGCCCTCGCCGTCGGTGTTCGTGTAACCGAGCACATGTCCGGCCAACGCGCCGCGCGGATAGGCCCGGCGGCTCTCTTCAAGAAACTCGAGTCCCTCGAGACCGAGGGCGGCGACATCCTCACGCTGGCCAGGTGTCAGGCGGCGCTTGATCCAGACAAACCCCTTGCTGCGATCGGCAAGCCGCCGCGTCAGCAGCTCCCGGTCAAGCTCCGGGAACAACGCGACGATCCCGTCAGCAACCTTGGCCGGATCCCAGACAAGGCGCGGATTGGCCCAAAGCGACCAGGACGTCACCGATGTTGCGAGCAGTTCGCCATTGCGATCGACGATATTGGCCCGCTCGGCCATCACCGGTGTACGCGGCGCGGCAATCGCCTGCCCCTGCCCGCTCAACGCCAGGAAGCCGCCTTTGCCCGCGAGGATGACAAACAGCGCGCAGAGGGCGAGGCCAGCAAGGCGGGCACGATGCGGGGAGGCGGCAGGGTTCACGGTGTTGCCTCGCCCGGTTCGGCACCGGGATCTGCCTCGATGGGCGCCGCAACCATGTCAGTGACAGGGCGTCCCACGAGGGCATCGAGGTCAGCCTCATACGCCATCTGCTCGGGTTTGGGCGGCGCCATGCCCAACTCGCGCCGGGCAAAGTCTTCGATCCAGTCGCGCCGGCTCATGTGCGCAAGCTCGGTTTCGAGCATTTCCTTTTCGTCCGTTGCCCGCTCGATCTCCGCCTCCACGGCCATCAGCTCGGCAGCTGTGTCCTTGGCGCCATATTTGGCGTGATAGAGACTGACAATCAGCAGGCCCGCGATGGCGAGGCCTATGAAAAACATCCGTCGGCTCATGAAGTCGTCTCCAGCTCGGCAAGCGGCGGCAGGTTCATGCCATCGTCTGCAAGGTCATCCAGCGCGCCGGCGCCGGTCCGGATGGCGACGCGCAGCTTGGCTGAACGTGCGCGTGGATTGCTTTCCACTTCCTTTTCAGAGGGCTGGATCGCCTTTGAAACCGGAAGGTCAAAGCGCGAAGGCGGGCCTTTTCCGGCTAGCGGCAGGTGCCGCGAACCGGAAAGGTTGCCGCCGGAGCGATCGCGCAGCCATTGCTTGACGAGCCGGTCTTCAAGCGAATGGAACGCGATCACGATCAGCCGCCCGCCCGGCTTCAACAGCCGTTCGGCCGCGCGCAGGCCCCGCGCCAGTTCTCCCAGCTCGTCATTCACGTACATCCGCAGGGCCTGGAACGTCCGCGTTGCAGGATGGATCCGACCATCCCCCCGGCTGACCGCGGACAGGACGGCATCGACGAGGTCGGTGGTCGAGCGGAGCGGCCGAGCAGCGAGGATTGCGCGCGCGATGCGGCGCGAATGCCGCTCTTCTCCCAAACGGAAGA
>JBGSVY010000085.1:0-3640 GCA_041752715.1 Hyphomonas sp. | reverse complement strand
GGTGCATGGCGCGAGCGGCGGGACGGGGCTGGCGGCGGTGGAGATGGGCAAGCTGCTGGGCGCGACGGTGATTGCGACCTCGGCGTCGGACGCGAAGCTCGACCGGGTTGTCGCGCATGGCGCGGACTATGCGCTGAATGTCACGCAGGGCTTTCGCGAACGGGTGAAGGCGTTGACGGGCGGACGCGGCGCGGACGTGATCTTCGATCCGGTCGGCGGGGACGTTTTCGACGAAAGCGTGCGGTGCATCGCGTTTGACGGGCGGCTGCTCGTGATCGGGTTCACTTCGGGCCGCATCCCGTCCGTGAACGTCAACATGCCGCTGATCAAGGGTTTCTCCGTGGTCGGCGTGCGTGCCGGCGAATATGGCCGCCAGTTTCCGGACCGGGGCCGCGAGAACCAGGAGATCATCTGGGGCTGGGCGGCGGAGGGCAAGCTGAAGCCCCACATCCATGCCGAGGTGGCGCTCGCCGACTGGCGGCGCGGCTTCGCGATGATGCGCGACCGCGAGATTGTCGGCAAGGTTGTGCTTTGCCCGTGATACATTCGTTTGAATCAAGAAAATCAGGAGGATTTCGCCCATGAAAAATCTACCAAAGACCGGCCTGCAATTGCAGAGCCTGATTACCAAAGCCGGCAAGCTCGAGCTGTCGCTGGTCGATGTGCCGGTGCCGACGCCCGGGCCGGATGATGTGGTCGTGCGCGTCGAGGGCACGCCGATCAATCCGTCTGATCTCGGATTACTGGTCGGTGCGGCAGACCTGTCGACTGCTGTCCAGGGCGGCACGAAGGACCGCCCGACGGTCACGGCCAGCGTACCGGAAGCGGGCCTGCGCGCGATGGCTCCGCGGCTCGACCAGTCGCTTCCCGTTGGCAATGAAGGCGCAGGCACCGTGGTTGCGGCCGGCACAGGCGCGGCCGCGCAGGCGCTGATGGGCAAGCGCGTGACTTGCCTTGGCGGCGAGATGTATTCGCAATTTCGTATGCTGAACGTCGCGCAGGTGATGGAACTTCCTGCCGGGATCACGGCGGCGGAAGGCGCGTCCTGCTATGTCAATCCGCTGACCTCCCTCGCAATGACCGAAGTGATGAAGGCCGAAGGTCACAAGGCTTTGCTGCATACGGCTGCGGCGTCGAACCTCGGCCAGATGCTGAACAAGATCTGCATCGCGGACGGAATCGCGCTGGTTAATATCGTGCGCAAGCCGGAGCAAGAGAAGATCCTTCGCGATATCGGCGCCAAGTATATCGTCAGTTCCGAGTCCGGGACATTCATGAAAGACCTCATCGCGGCGCTGGCCGAGACCGGCGCAACGCTCGGCTTCGATGCGATCGGCGGCGGGACGCTGGCGGGGCAGATCCTCGTGGCGATGGAAGCGGCGGCGAACCTCACTGCCAAGGAATATAGCCGGTACGGCTCGGCCCAGCACAAGCAGGTCTATATCTATGGGCGGCTTGACCTGTCGCCGACCGTGCTGCCGCCGGGCGTCGGCATGGCCTGGGGCGTCGGCGGGTTCCTGCTGACACCGTTCCTGCAAAAGGCGGGCGCAGAGACCCGCGCGAAGATGCGGTCGCGGGTGCTCAGTGAGCTGAAGACGACGTTCGCAAGCCATTATACGCGCACGATCTCGCTGGCAGACGCGCTGCATCTCGACACGCTGCGGGCGTACAATGCAAAGGCGACGGGCGAGAAGTTCCTGATTGATCCGAGTTTGTAGAGGAACTGGGCTATTCGGTAGAGGAACTGGGCTATTCGGCGGCGGTGAGCTTTTCGATCCGGCGATAGGCTTCTTGCTGCCAGCTCTCGCGGGAAAAAGTCTGTCGGATAGCTGCTTCTGCTTCTGCCCTGTTGGATTTCGATTTCAACTTTCGACCGCTGTATGCGTTCGCCACGTCTATCAACTCGGATGTGCGAATGAGTTTGTCAGACAAAAGTGCGCTGACAGCAAGTTCAAAGGCATTGCGGTCCGTGCCCGCCGCTCGCAGTGCAGAAAGATGTTCGTTCACCGCTGGCAACCTGTTCTTGGGCGGATGCGCCTTCCGTCCGGATGCCGACAATTTGAGCGACGAAACGGTTAAGTTTTCGTTCAAATCACTAGAGATAGACAACATGGCCTCAATGGCCGCTTCCTGCGACGATGACAGGCCCCGTTGTTCAGTTAGCATGGCGCTCAGAGCGGAACGTAGGTCACGAACATTCGACATCCTAGAATCCTACCACATCTCGTATGCGTTGTCCCATCGCTTCAATCCGGCGTTTTGCTTCTGTGTGCCGGCCGAGATAAGCGATGCCCTCGCCAGCCACCGAACCGAAAGGATCTCCGTTGGGTATCTTTGCGTCTCGCAATACGAAGTTTTTGGTTCCCAGCGTTTTCCCAATCTCACGGTCGATATAGTCGGCCACCCTGCTTTCAGTTTCATCGAGCGTGTCGTTTCCCAACCCCTTGGTTCTCGAAGGTATCGCGCCTGCGATCTGAAGTTTCGGAAAGACTGTTTCGGACATCTCATGCAGCTGTTTGGCGAAATAGGTCACTGCTTCAGCCGACATCATGTCCATGATCGTCGGCACAAAGAGGTGAGTGCTGGCGCAGAGCGCATTTATGAAGCCAGTCGTCATTCGGGGCGGCGCATCAATCAAGACCACGTCGAAATTAGCGAACGCCTGCGAGCGCAAGTGCTTGGCGAGAGAAAAGCGTATGTCTGCCTGTTCGATGCCTGCCAACCACGACATCAGAAGCCTGTCTTCGAAGTTTTGAAATTCGTAATAAGATGAGATCAGGGCAGCGTTCAGAGTCGGATTGAGATCAATGCATGCAGCCACGACATCATCGGTCGTCGCATCGGGACGGATGAGCGCCTCCGCTGTTCCCGCTCTCTTGCGGCGATCTGTTTGATCAGCTGCCACGGTGAGTGCGGTGGATAGTGATCCCTGATAGTCGAAGTCGATGACCAGAACTCGCTTGTTTTGTTTCGACAAATAGGCCGCTATGTTGCTGGTGATCGTTGTCTTCCCAACGCCTCCCTTCAGATTGGCGATCGTGATTATCGGCTTCCCGCCACGATTTAACTGAACTGGCTCAATGATGTTTCGCACCGGCTGCATCCACACGGATTGGTCGCTCTCAAGCTTACGAATCAATTCGTCGATGCCGGTATCCGGTTGAGGAACATTGATAGGCGGGGACTTAAGGCGTCGACGTGACCAAAGCCACGCACCGCCTGCGGCCCCACTTGAAAGAACCCCAGCAGCGACGCTGAAGAGTTCGACCGGGTCCTGTGTGAAAGCCGTGTATAGCCAGTGAGCGTTGTCCGACATTTTCTGTTCCGCGACTGGTGTAGTGACGTTCATTAAAGTTTAGTGAGAAACCTTAGAGTTGCAAGACAGTGAACTTATACCGTCCGCTTTGCCTTGTCGGCGTTGTTGGTGGCGGCGATGGCGGCCTTGGCGGCGGCCCACTGGTCGTCGCCCCACATGGTCAGCATGCTGAAATTACCGCCAGAGGCGTTGTACATGGCGCCGTCGATGGCGATGGTCTGGCCGTTAAGATATTCGCAGCCGGGCGCCATCAGCAGGACGGCGAGATTGACGAGCTCGTGCATCTCGCCGACGCGGCCCATCGGGTTGGCGACGCCGCGGTCC
>JBGSVY010000084.1:0-5074 GCA_041752715.1 Hyphomonas sp. | reverse complement strand
CCCCGATTGCGGCGCGTCTGTGTCGTGATTCAGCCGATGCAAAGGAAAAGGGCCGCCTTTTCAAAGACGGCCCTCCGATTGGCTGAACAGGTGTTCAGGTTTCGCCCGTCAGGGGACGGATCAGTTGCCCTTGCGCTTCTTCACGTCTGATTCGCCAGATTCGGCGCGGTCTTCCGCGTCGAAGTCCACCGAGGCCGCTTGCGCAGCAAAATAAGCCCGGTTCTTGGCGGCGAGCTTGCGCATCGAGCCTTCGAACATGCCGGGGGCCATCGCCATCGACTTAGACGCGGCGACGCCGACCGCGTCTGCATCGCTGAACGTGGCGAAGTCTGCGCCGAGGAACACGATCTCCCAGCCGCGTGCCCGGGCCCGGTCAAGCGCCGCCTTGGCGCCGTCCTTGGTCACTTCCCTGGAAGCATTCTCCTCACCGTCGGTCATCACGACGATGACGGCCCGGCCCGGATTGTCAGCTTCGGCGAGCGCAACCGTGCGGGCGAGCGCATCGAACAGCGGAGTCATGCCGCGCGGGGTGGCATCGGCGTTCGTCACCTGCGTCCACTCCGTCAGCAGGACGCCCTTGCGGATAACATCGAACTGCAGGCCGCGGTGATGGTCGAACACGGCCAGGGTCACTTTTTCGCCGGGGTCGGGCTCAGCGCCCGTTTCCGGTTTCGACAGGGCCTCGACATAGGCGTTCACCGAGCCGAGCGCCTCGTCCCAGATCGGCCCCATCGATCCGGTGCGATCGAGCAGGATGTAGGAATGAACATTGGGGGCGGCCATGTGGAAGTCTCCTCAAGATGGCCCCCCGGCCCAGACGGGAGACATGGGGATCAACTTTGCGTGAGCAAGTGGCCAGCCTCGCAACGCCAGACCTTTCGCCAGATCCGGTGAACTAGTCGCCGGGCGCCCGGCGAAGCGCGAGGAGAAATGCAGCAACACCGAGGGCAATCACACCGAGCCCGAGCCACTCGACGAAGGTCCATGGCGTTTTCAGCTGCAAAACCGCCGCATAGAGATCGTCACGCAAGGCGACCTCATTCTCGAGGCCCGCCCGTTCGAGCGCACCATAAATGCCCCCCGTCGAGGCTGTCACCGAGCCATCGCCCACAGAAGCCAGCAGGACGAGACCCGCCCCGGCCAGGACAACCAGTCCGCAGACGATCATCAGGGATAGGCGAGTGGTCTTCATTGCCAGGCCCAGTCCGCGCGCCTTAGATGAATTGCGGCGCGATTTTCAGGTTCTTCACCCAACCGATCTTCTCGAGGAACAAGAGGACCGTGCCGTTATAGTCGACGATCCGGTTCCAGACGCCCTTGCGTGGGCGGTGAAGCGCACTTTGCGGCTCGTCATGATGATGATCGTGGAACGCTTCGCCGCCCGTCAGCAGCGCCATCAAGTGGTCGGCCCAGACCGGCGTCTTCAGGTGGCCGAGGACGTTGATGCCGTAGACCGTGGCATGGAACTGAATGGCGCGGCCGATGATGACGCTGGCATGCAGAAGGGCGGTGAGCACGAGCGAGCCGCCGGCCGCCCAGACGATCAGGTAGATGATCGCCGGCACCACGAAATGGATCACCAGGCTCAGCTCGCTGTAATAGCGATCCATCCAGATGATGATCGGATGCTTCTTCAGCCAGAGCGGCCAGTCGCGTTCGGTATCCTTCTTGTCGCGGAACAGGATCCAGCCGACCCAGGCCCAGCGCTTGGACTCGAATGGGTTGTGCGGGTCACCCGGCTGGTCAGCGAAGCGGTGATGCTGCGAGTGGTAGTTCACCCAGTCGCGCACGCGGCCCTGCATCGCGATCATCAGGTTGATCATGGCGAGCACCTGCGCCGGCGGGGCAAGCTCGCCCGCGCGGTGCTGCAGGATACGGTGCAGGGGCCCGATGCCCATGTTGCACCAGAAGACCGAAAACGCGATGACACCGATGGCCAGCGGCACATACCACCAGTGGAAGGTGAGCGCGCTGACGAAGACGCCCAGAAGGATCATGGTCACGAACAGCGCGACACCGAGGACAGGATAGCCAAAAGCGGAGAAGAAACTTGGAATGTCGAAGGTTTTCCAGGTTTTCGGGATCGCGAGCGAGCGCGGTGTCATGCAGTCATTCCTCTGTTGCCGGCATTCGGCCAGCGAAGCGTCCTACCGGAGACAAGTGTCCGGCAGGTCGCGTTAAGACCTGTTTAATGCCGCGCTGACGTTTGAAAAGATGAAAAACACTGGCCCTGGGCACAAGTGACGCGTGTGTGATGGGCGGGGGTGACGGGCAGGCCGGTGTTGAGCTAGTCATTGACGGCACCTAGAGGGCGCTGAGGCTATGCGCGGATGACCGATGATTTCCGGATGAAGGTGTTCGTCGACCTGCGCGATCTGCTGCGGTTGAATGATGACATCACCCAGGCCGAGGACATCAAGGTTCCTTGCCCGCTGCACGCGGCGCATGGTGAAGATGCCGACCATCAGATCACCTTGAACCAATTGCGGTTCAGCTACCAATGCGCGGAGACTGGCCAGTCCGGAGACTTGGACGAACTGCTGCGAAAACTGCAAAAACGGGCAACCGGGGCGCGCGGTCCGCATGCTGCAGATGCCGAGCAGCTGGCGATCCCGGACGCACACGCAACGGTCGACGATAACGAGCGTGTCATCGACGCTGAGTTTTCCGTTGCGCCCGTCGTTGCGACCCGTCCTGTCTTGTTGACCGAGCCCAAAGTGATGACCCTTCGCAATCCCCTGCCCTCCCGTGCGGAAATCGAAGCGCAGGAAAGCGCAGCCCGCGACGAGCGTCTTCGCCATCGCAGCGAACGCATCATCATCAGTTTCATCGCAGTTATTTTCCTCTGCGCCGGGCTCGCCGCCGCAGGCCTCTCGGGCTTTGCCAATTACCAGGCCTTTTCGAGCTCGGTTGCCGATCCGCTGCAGGGCCGCATCTGGGGATTTGCCGGGGTCATCGCGGCGATCGTGTCGTTCGCGGGGTTCACCTTCTTTTACTGGCACGGCGCGAACCGCCGCCTGTGGGAGGCGGCCCGCTCGCTGGTCTTTGCCCTGATCGGCATGGGGGCCTCGATCCTCGGCACCGAGATGTATATCGCCGCCAACAACCGGGCGGCCGACACCGAGGTCACGATGGCGGGTGCCAACCGCGCCGTGCTGGAGACCCAACTGGCCGACTGGCGGCGACAGCTCGCCGGCATTCCGCCCGAGACGCGGTCGGTGGAAGGGCTTGAAATCTATATTGCCGAGGTCGAGCGGGTCGGCCGCACCGAGCAGAAACCCTACCGCGACGCGCAGAACGAACTCGGCCTCGCGCGGCGGCGCGATGATCTGCAGGCCAAGATCGATGCTGCAACCGCCGACCTGCTCGGGCGGGGGTCCGGCGATATCCTGCTGCAGGCCGAAGCCCGCACCGCCCTGCCAAGCTGGCTTTTTGCAGCGATGCTCGAGCTTTTCTCGAGCCAGGGGACATCGATCGGCCTCGTGGCGCTGCTGGTTCTCTATACGCGCGGGCAGCGAGGTGCATCAGCATGATCGCGGTACCGACGCTTCTTCAACAGGCGCGTGAGGCGCTTCAGAAAGGCAATCCGCAGACGGCGCTTGACCTGATCGCAGAGGCGGGCGCCAAGGATCCGGCAAATCCGGAAATCTGGATGGCCCGCGCCGTCTGCCTTCGTGCAGCTGGCGATCCGCTGGCCGCGCTCGAAGCCGTTGAGCGCGTCCTGAATCTCGACCCGGTCCATTTCTTTGCGCTGATCTCAAAAGGCGCCCTCGCAGAACAGTTGTCCGGCGTCAAACCTGCAGCACGCATCTACCGCGATGCCCTCAAGATTGCTCCCCCGGATGAGCGCTTGCCACCTGCCTTGCGGACGCAGCTGGATCGTGCGCGCCGGATCGTTGCGGAGGATTCCGAACGCCTCGCCGCGTTTATCGCTGATCGTCTTGGTGCTGACGGCCTGCGCGGCGCGCCCGAACGCTTTCGCGAAAGCCTGGACATCATGCTCGGGCGGAGCCGGCCCTTCGTTCAGCAACCGCTCTATTTCCACTATCCGCAGCTGCCGGCGATCCCTTTCTATCCGCGCGAGATGTTTCCGTGGCTTGGCGATCTCGAAGCGGCCACCGATCGGGTGACCGGCGAGCTGGAAGGCGCGCTGCGTGCACTCGCCGATGCCTTCGAGCCATACATTCAGTACCCGGAGGGCGCCCCGGTCAATCAATGGGCCGAGCTCAACAACTCAGACAGATGGAACACATTGCACCTCTGGCGGGATGGCCGGGCGATCAGCGATGCTCAGGCCCAGTGCGCGCAGACCACAGCCCTGCTCGCCAGCCTGCCAATTGCGCGCCAGCCTGGCTATGCACCAACGGCGATGTTCTCGCGGCTTGAACCGCACACGACGATTCCGCCCCATACTGGCTCGTCGAACGTGCGTCTTATCGTCCATTTGCCGCTGATCCTGCCGGGTCCGGCGCGCTTCAGGGTTGGCAATGAAACCCGCGCCTGGGTGCGCGGCGAAGCCTGGGTGTTTGATGACACGATCGAACATGAGGCCTGGAATGACGCCGATTTTGCGCGTGTCATTCTCATCTTTGACGTCTGGAACCCCTTCCTCAGCGAAAGTGAGCGGGCCCTGATCACCGAATTGATGCTGGCCCGGCGGGACTATGCCGCGAGCTAACCGCGCCGCCGGGGCAGAAATTGCCAGCGAGCAGGTTTAGTCCGTATCGAGCCTTTGATGGGTTCCATCCCGCCCGCGGACGAAGAGGCCATCTTCGCGGGCCTCAACGTCGGCCAGGGCAAGACTGGCCTTCGAGACACCCCCAGGGATATCGACAACATAGTGAGGGACAGCAATCCCGGACACCTCATCGCGCAGGGCACGCACCAGCGCCTGCCCCTCTGCGACGGGCACATGGAAATGCGAGGTTCCGGGCGCTGGATCGAGATGGTGCAGGTAGTAGGGCTTGACGCCCGCCGCGATCAGCGCGCGCATCAGCGCGGCAAGCGCTGCCACGCTGTCATTCACGCCGCGCAGGAGCACCGTCTGGGACAGCAACCCGATGCCTGCGCCGCG
>JBGSVY010000083.1:0-2057 GCA_041752715.1 Hyphomonas sp. | reverse complement strand
GCGAGGCGCCGCGCGGCAGCGCGTGGGTGTGCAGCATGGCGCCGGACTTCGGATCAGAGATGCGGATCTTGGCGGCGAGCAGGCCGTTCGGGCGATAGATCGAGAGGTGGCCGTTGCGGCCCGTCACCTGCCGTCCGGCGCTGTCGCGGAGCATCGCCGTCAGCTGGACCGACTCGCCGGGCCGGTAGATGCCGCGGTCAGTGTAGATATAGGCATCGACCGGGCCGGGCGTGCGCCGCCCGCCGACTTCGTAGGCTGAAAGATCTACCGGAGCCCGGTAAAGATCGAGCGCCGCAAGTTCGCCCTTCGCGTTGGTGGCAAGCACGAGGCGCGGGGCGAGCGTGCCCTCGCCGCTCATCAGGGGCTTTGCAAACGTCACGAGCCCCTTGTCGTTGGGACGTGCCTCGGCGAGGATCTTGTTGTTCGCCGCGATCAGCTGGACGGTGGCATCGGAAACGATGCGGCCATCCTTCAGGGAACGGACGGTCAGTTCGAGGCCATGCTCGCCGCGATAGGCGGTCAGCGCGAGGTCGGTCAGCATGATCCAGCGGCTGGCCGAGGCGGGCGGGCCCTCCATGTCGGTGAGCTTGGCCGCGTCTGTGACCGTGACGTGATAGGCGCCCGGCTGCATCTCATCGATCACATCCTGAAGCGGGAAGACGGTGACGACGGGCGCATTCTGGGCATTCGCGACCTGCATCGTGCCGGTGAACAGGATTTCCTGAACGTCACTGGGGCTTTCCTCGCCCCAGGAATAGGAATACTGGCCTTGCGCTGTTTCTTCGCCCTGGGTGATCGACTTGAAAGCGAGTGCGCGATCGTTGATTCGGGCGACCGTGACCAGCACCTCATCGACATTCACCGTCTCGATCGGCAGGCCATCGGCATTCTCGCGCGGAAGAATGATTCCCGTGCCCTTGAAGCCGACAAAGGGCGGCCGGTCAGCAAAGTCGATCGGAACGGTTTCGGAGGCCTTCAGGGTGCGGCCGTCGGCGGCGGGAAGCCCAGCGAGGAGGGTGGCGGTGCGCTGGGTGCCGAAGGACAGTCCACCGACGCAAAGCTCCCGGCCTTCAACCGAGAGCGCGGGACGGAAGGCGGGCCGGAAATCGACGAAGGGCGAATAATCCGCCTTCGGATCAAGTGGCGCAGAAAAGACAAAGCAGGCGAGCGGCTGTTCGGAAGCGGTGTCAATACGGTAGCGGAAATAGGAGAAATCCTTTGCTTCGGCGTCACGGGCCTTCTGGCGGGCTTCCTCGCGCTTGCGGGCGGCGACCTGGTCTGCCGGTGAGCGGGCGATCAGGGCATTCTCCTCGCCTTCAGTCGCAGGCTTGGCCGATTGAGAGGGGTTGCAGGCGGCGAGCGCGCCGATCAGGACCGCCAGTGCGACCACGCGCATATTCATCCAGCGTCCGACCCGTTGACCCGACATCGCGTGCTCCTCATGCCTTACCAGTTCTCCATACACCCGAACCGGGCGACGCCAACAGGGCGCGAATGGGTCAAAACCACGGAGAATGAAGGTATTTTGGCGATGTGCCGAAGGGTCAACCGGGCGGCGCAGCGCGGGCCCCGCTCTCGGCGAAAAGCGTCGCGGCGAGACCTTCGCGATAGGTCGGGTAACGCGGCTGCCACCCCAGCGCAGATTTGGTGCGCCCGTTGGAGACGCGCTTGCACTCGGCATAGAAACTGGCCGCCATCTCGCTGAGACCAGCCGACTCAAAATCGACCGCTGCGGGCACCGGAACGCCGATCAGGCCTGCGGCAAAGGCGGTGACATCCTGCGGCGGCGCCGGAAGGTCGTCGCACAGGTGGAAGACACCGCGTGCGCCGGGCTTGGCCAGCAGCGCAGAAAGGCCGCCCGCAATATCATCGACATGCACGCGGGAAAAAACCTGGCCCGGCTTGATGACGCGCTGGGCGGTGCCATCGCGAAGCCTGTCGAACGGCGAACGGCCGGGACCGTAGATGCCTGGCAGGCGGACAATGCGGGCTTGTCCAGTGCTTGCGTTCAGCCACTGGTCTTCAGCGCGCACGCGCGCCGCAGCGCGGGCGGACCC
>JBGSVY010000082.1:0-2415 GCA_041752715.1 Hyphomonas sp. | reverse complement strand
CGACCGCCATCTGCGCTCGATCAGCGTGGAGGCGGTTGGTCGCCGGCGCCGGTTGCTACTTCTGAGTATATACCTGCCGCTCGGACGAGCGTCCGTCTGCCGCAGTAGGCCAAGCGCCCCTCGACCGGCCGGAACCGGGAGATTTGTGAGAGAAGCGTCTGGGCTGTCCGACGAGCTTCTTGCGCGCCATGATCAGCGCGCGCACCGCGTGGGCTGGAAGCGATTTGACATGGACAGCCTTGAAGAAGCCTGTCCGAGCCAGGTGCGCCAGCCCGCGCGCATCGTTGCGGTCGGTCTTGTGCGTCGCGAGCGTCTTCAGCGCCTGATAGGCCTGACGGCTCTCGATGCAGACCACTGGCACACCCAGTTCCGCCAGGCCGTGGTGCAGCATCGGCGCCATCCGGCCAGTCTCGAACACTACCCGCGTGCAGCTCGGCGCGGCCGCTAGCGCCGTCGCGATGGCCTCAGGGGACGACGGCGCCGCAGCCTCCAGCACCACCTTTCCGTCCCGATCAAGGACACAGATATGCGTCGTCTCCAGCGACACTTCCAATCCGGCAAAGTACTCCATGGTCCTCTCCTCTCTCAGCCTGAAGCCAGTGTATCGGTCTTCCGCGAAGAGCAGACAGCGCATTACCCCATGTTGAAAAACACTGTGTTCAAGTCGAGCTGAGGCGGAGCGTGGACGAGGTGGAGATGTCTCCCGGCCTCATGCCGGGCTTGGGGTCATCGATTGGACAGTCAGCCTGGCGAGCTTCCTGAGGTTCTGAGCGGCGGCAGCGAGGTGGAACTCGTCGCGGGCGCTGAGCCACAACGTTGCGATGGGCCAGATCTGCGGCGCGCGGCGGGCCAATAGGACTCATCCTATCACGGTCTATCCAACAGCCCACCGCGCGCTACGTCGTGGTCGGCGGTCGCCCCATCACTCGGAGCGGTCAGAGCCGATCGCGCAGCTTGAAATCGGGTGAGCCGAGCGCTCCAGCCTCGATCGCATCACGCAGTTGCATGATGGCTTCGCGGTCCGTGTCAAGGGCGCCGCGGCTGCTACGCTCCATGACATTCAGCAGTCGCGCGACCAGATCGCCGTCCCTGATCCCGTAGCGGCCTATGGCGGCGAACGCCGAGCAAGCCAAATCCGCGAAGTTCACCGGATCGAAGACGACTCTCGGCTTCATGTCCTGGTCGTGCATCCGGCCGGACGGGAGATGTCGGTCGACCAGCAGCCCCAACACCTCCCCCAGCCGGTCCACGCAATAAAGCGCAGTGGTCGGGTCGTTGATCCCCGGCGACAGGGCGCGTTGCGCAATCTCGACGATACGCCTTATCGAGAATTCGACGTCGTGGTCCGGGATGCGCTCCCGACCCAAAGAGACCGTGCCCGCGAGCCTGTCGGCGATGGAGTCCGAGACCCGGCCATAGGGAAACGCCGCGACCACAGGGCCCGCCATGGGAACGAAATCTCCAGTCCGGCCCTCTACCCGCAAAACAAGATCGTGGTCGCAGGCTATCGAGAGAAGCCCGTTGAGGTCGATGAACTGTATGTAGCCGCTGACCGGCGCAACCACGGACCGGCTGTCATCGTCGAAGCCGGGCGGCAGGACGGCTGCCGCCGGTCCTTCCGGAGACGGCGCGGAGCCGCGTCTTCGCTCGGGAAAGTTGCGGTCGACCGTCTTGCAGGCCTCAACGGAAAGATTGGCGAGGATCGTTTCGATCCGGATCGACGCGGCGATGTGATGGATGAAATAGATCAGCGTTGCGAGGCTTCCCACCGCCAGGATCATGCCAACGCTCACGGCGATCAGCGGCACGAAGGAAGAGCCTGCGGTCCCGCGAACCGAGGCCAGAACGAGCAGGCAGTAGACAAAGGTGGACAGGAACGTGCCGAGCACGATCTGGTTGCCGCGGTCGCGCATGAAGTCGCGCAGCATTCGTGGGCCGAACTGGGACGAGGCCAGTTGGAGGGTCAGCATCGTCATCGAAAACGTGAGCCCCGCGACCGTGATCATCGACCCCGCGATGGCCGACAGGATGGCGCGCGCGCTCTCCGGACTGAAGGCGTAGGTCCAGCGGGCGATCCATCCGAGGTGCGACGCCTCGACGGAATCCAGCAGGATGAGCAGGATGGCGGTTGCGATGGCGCACAGCGACATGACCGAGGGCAGAAACCAGAAACCGCCGCGCAGTTTCTCGCCAATCCGCGAGAGGTTTCTGAGATTGTCTCGCATCATCCGCCGCACCCTGACCGCGATACCGTCATCTGTTGGTTGCGCCCCGCTTCGGAAAAGACATCACCGCTTCCGCGATGACTGAGCGTGGCCGTGAAACGGCGCACGAGCACGTGCGCGCGGTCAATGCCGACGTGTGGTTCTCGCACCCAAGGAGCGGCACGGCGACCTGCGCCGCCGCGCGCGCCGG
>JBGSVY010000081.1:0-2107 GCA_041752715.1 Hyphomonas sp. | reverse complement strand
CCGGCCGGAGATCATGGCCGCCGGTGTACGCCTCGCGCCCGACACGGCGACCGCCGCCCGCGTGATCGATGCGATGGTCGACCTTGCGCGGACGAAATCCACGCGCGGCGGCATGGGTGATGATTTCGAGAAGGGCGATTTCGGCCACGCGCTCGCCGAGCTCGGCATGCAACGCTGTGATCTCGCCCTGTTCGATCGCGGGCTCGCCCTCACGCCGGAGCCGGAGGCACTGCGCTATGCGCTCTGGCGCGCCCGAATCACCGGCGGCGCCGGGCGCCTTGTCGCGCGCGTCGCAGAGGGCGACGGATCGGGCGATACGCGCCATGTCCGTCAGGCGATCGACGGCTACGCGCCCGTCCTCGCGCAGGGCTATTGCCCGAAATAGGCAGACCGGCAGGGGGCATTGCGCCTTTTCGTGGCCCGGAACTTGCGTCATAGATGGGCATGGACAGCGCTGATGAAAGCCCGGACCCGCTGCTGGCGGACGACCCTGACGGCGATCCCGCCTTCGGCATCTGCGGCAGCTCGGAAGTCACCGCGCTCTCGCATCTCTACCGCGCCGAAGTCTACCGCTCGACTGTCTGGCGCCAGCGCCTCGACCAGACGACCAACTGGGCCGTGATCTCCACCGGCATCGGTCTCTCGGTCGCCTTCGCCAACGAGCGCGCCTCGCCCTTTCCCATCGTGCTGGTCGGCCTGCTCTGCATCGTCTTCCTGATGCTCGAGGCGCGGCGTTATCGCTTCTTCTATGTCTGGCGCTTCCGCGCGCGGGTGCTGGAGATTGCCTTCTATGTGCCGATCCTGCGCGGAGAAGGCGCCAAGATCCGGCTCGACCGTGGCACAGCCCTCTCGGACGATTACGAAAAGCCGCAATACCGCATCTCGATGATCCGCTGCGTCGGGCGCAGGCTCCGGCGCAATTATGGCTGGCTGTTTGCCATCCTCGGCGCGGCCTACTTCGCCAAGATCGCGATCCACCCGGTCGATGTCGACAGCTGGGACGTCTACCTGCGCCGCGCCCATATCGGCCCGATCCCCGGCTGGCTTGCCATCAGCGCCGGGCTCGCCTTCCACCTCGGCTGGATCGGCCTCGCCTTCAAGACCTGGTGGGACGAACGCACCGACAAGTCCAAGATGGCCGACTTCCTCAAAAGCCGCGACGATGTGAACTACACCGGCGCGGCCAACGCGCATGAGAGCGCGTTGGGGTAGGGATCAGCCCGCAGGCCCCCGCCGTCCACCGCTGCCGCTTCCCGATCCATCCGTCCGCCGCGACAGGAACGCCAGCCGCTCGAACAGCGCCACGTCCTGCTCGTTCTTGAGGAGGGCGCCGTGCAGCGGCGGTGTCAGCCGGTCGGGGTCTTTCTCGCGCAGGGTCTCGAGGTCGATGTCCTCGTTCATCAGCAATTTCAGCCAGTCGAGCAGTTCGCTGGTGGATGGCTTCTTCTTCACGCCCGGCAATTCGCGCATCGAATAGAACGTGGCGAGCGCGTCGCCGACCAGCTTCTTCTTGATGCCGGGGAAGTGCACGTCGATGATCGCGCGCATCGTCGGCTCGTCCGGGAACTTGATGAAGTGGAAGAAACAGCGGCGCAGGAACGCGTCCGGCAATTCCTTCTCGTTGTTCGAGGTGATGATCACGATCGGGCGGACTTTCGCCTTCACCGTTTCGTTGGTCTCGTAGACAAAGAACTCCATCCGGTCGAGTTCCTGCAACAAGTCGTTCGGGAATTCGATGTCGGCCTTGTCGATCTCGTCGATGAGAAGCACGGGGCGCTTCTTGGCGGTGAACGCCTCCCAGAGCTTGCCTTTCTTGATGTAGTTCTTGACGTCCTTGGCGCGCTCCTCGCCCATCTGGCCATCGCGCAGGCGCGAAACGGCGTCATATTCATAAAGGCCCTGGGCCGCCTTGGTGGTGGATTTGATGTGCCATTCGATGAGGTCGAGCCCGAGCGACTTGGCAACCTCCATCGCCAGCACGGTCTTGCCGGTGCCCGGCTCGCCCTTGATCAGCAGCGGCCGCTCCAGCGCGATGGCCGCATTCACCGCCACCCGCAGGTCATCGGTTGCCACATAATTGCTCGTGCCTTCAAAGCGCATGGGCTGT
>JBGSVY010000080.1:0-4650 GCA_041752715.1 Hyphomonas sp. | reverse complement strand
CGGACTCTGGGGCGACGGCATTGCCCCCAGTCCGTGTATATCGGGCCGCCAGAATTGGTGTGAGCTCTACAGTTTGAGGAGAAAAACATGCCGAAGATGAAGACCAAGAAGGCCGCTGCCAAGCGGTTCAAGATCACCGCGTCAGGAAAGCTGAAGCATGGTGTGGCCGGTAAACGCCACCGCCTGATGAGCCATAACGCGAAATATATCCGCCAGAACCGCGGCACGTCCGTCGGCGCGAAGGCGGACGAAGCGCGCGTCAAGAAGTACCTGCCGTACGGCCTGTAACTTCTAACCCATTGATCTTGAACACGAATTGACAGGAGGCAACCATGCCCCGTTCCCGCGCCAAAGTACCCGCCCACGCCCGCCACAAGAAGATCCTGAAGCAGGCCAAGGGCTTCCGCAACCGCCGCAAGAATACCTTCTCCAACGCCGTCGCCGCCGTCTGGAAAGCCGGCGAATACGCCTACGTTGGCCGCAAGGTCAAAAAGCGCCAGTTCCGCTCCCTCTGGATCCAACGCATCAACGCCGCCGTCCGGATCCACGACGAAGAGCTGACATATTCCAGCTTCATCAATGGTCTGACCAAGGCCGGCATTGAAGTTGACCGCAAGGTCATGGCCGATCTTGCCGTGCGCGAACCGGAGGCCTTCGGGGCGCTCGTCGCGCAGTCCAAAGCCGCGCTCGCTTAAGGAAACATCCCATGTCGAAGTCACCCTCCGCCGTTCTCAGCCCGTCCAAGAAGCCGCGCGTCAAGCGCCGCAACGCCAAATGGACCGCCAACCTCGCCAAGCGTGCCAAGATCCGCATCTTCGGCAACACCAAGAAGGCCCGCCTCGCGCGCAAGAAAGCCGCGCGGGCCTGATCTGGAACCGCCCGCTGGCACATTGCCGGCGCCTGAATTAAGCCTCCCGTCGACCCTTGTGTCACGGGAGGCTTTTTCATGGGCATGTCGAAGCTGAGCGTTGCACTGCGCATCGGGCTGGGCCTTGGCCTCGTGCTGATTGCGCTGGGGGCTGGTCTCGTCCAACGCTCGCCCTGGATCCTGCCCTTCATGGGCGCCGGGTTCACCGCCGCCTACCTCTGCGGCAAGCTGCGCACCTGGCGGCAGGCGCGAAAGACCGGACAGCTGAAACAGTATTGGCAGCAGCTCCCGGCCGATTTCGCCGTCCAACTGTTCCTCGTGACCGTGCTCTACCTGGTCGGCTTCGGGCTCACGGCGCTGGTCGGCGGCCGGGTCACGGTTGCCGGCTTCGCGATTGGTGATGCGCTCTGGCCACTCGGCATCGGTGCGGTCGCATCGGGCCTCGGTCTTTATATTGACCGGATCGAAGGCAAGCCGTCGACCTATCTGCCTGCATGGATTGCGGGCGAGCCCGCGCAGGGCGCCCCTGCTGAGCCTGGACTGCGCGTTCTGCCGGACCCTGTGACGGTCCAGTCGTTCTTCGCCCCTCCGGCCGATACGGTGTCGACGACCGCGCCAGAGGCGGCGGCCTGGGCGGACGCCTACTCAGCACTGACCGAAGGCCTCGACGATGACGACATCACCCGCGCCGAGGCGCGTCTTGGCCGGGCCCTTCCTGACCTGCTGATCGCGCTCTATCGCCAGCAGAATGGAGGCTCGGTCGCGTCGCTCTGCGTGCCGCGGGACGGACATCCGGATCCGACACGCTATGATCAGGTGATAATGCCATTCAGCGGATATAACGACCTTGTTCCCGCCGACAGTCTGCGAACGGTCTGGGACACCGTCACTGACTATGCCGATCCCGACCATCCTGACGATGCCGACCAGTTTCCGGCGGGGTCCAAGGCGATGATCGTTCTCGCGCAATGGTACCGGGAAACCCTGTTCCTCGACTATAATCTACCCGGCGCGCCGCGTGTCGGTTTTGTCGATTTCGACCGGTTCGACCTCGATGGGAAGCGGGAGGCCATCACGTGGTGGAAGGATTTTGAGACCTTCTTTGCGTCCCTACGCCACTACGCGCCTGACTGAGGTCGATCGTGGCGGGTTGGCGCGGGCACAAGACGCCGCTAAACAGCGCGCTCGCTTTCCGGAAGGGTCCCGCGCGTGTCCGACATAAACTCCATCGAACAGGAAGCGCTCGCCGCCATTGCGAGTGCGGCAAGTCTTGACGCGCTCGAAGCGGTGCGCCTTGCCGAGCTTGGCAAGAAAGGGCGCGTGTCCGGCCTGATGGGAACGCTTGGCGCGATGGCGCCCGATGAGCGCAAGGACAAAGGACCGCGGCTCAACGCGCTGAAAGAAAAGGTCGATACGGCCATCCGGGCCCGCAAGGACGTGCTGGAGACAGCTGCACTGGACGCGCGCCTTGCGAGCGAGAAGATCGACCTGACCCTGCCGGCTGCCCCAAGCCCGAAGGAAGGCGCGCTGCATCCCGTCATGCAGGTGTTCGAGGAAATTGCGGCAATCTTCGGCGACATGGGATTCACGGTCGCGGAGGGCCCGGACATCGAGGATGACTGGCACAATTTCACCGCGCTGAATTTCCCCGAGGGCCACCCGGCCCGCGAGATGCACGATACCTTCTTCCTGAAGGCCCTGCCGGGCGACACGCCGAAAGTGCTCCGCACGCACACAAGCCCCGTGCAGGTGCGCACGATGATGAGCGAGAAGCCGCCGATCCGCATCCTCGTGCCGGGCCGGGTGTACCGGAATGACTGGGACGCAACGCACACGCCGATGTTCCATCAGGTGGAGGGCCTCGTTATCGAGGAGGGCGTTCATATGGGCCATCTGAAGGGCTGCCTCATTGATTTCGTCAAAGCCTTTTTCGAGGTCGACAATGTGGTGGCGCGCTTCCGGCCGCACTTCTTTCCGTTCACGGAGCCTTCGGCCGAGATGGACGTGCAATGCCAGCGCTCGGGCGGCGTGGTCGAAGTCGGCAAGGGCACCGACTGGCTGGAAGTGCTCGGCTGCGGGATGGTACATCCGAACGTGCTGCGCAATTGCGGTATCGATCCAGCGACCCATCAGGGCTTTGCATTCGGCATGGGCGTCGATCGGCTCGCGATGCTGAAATACGGCATGCCGGACCTGCGCCCGTATTTCGAAGCCGACCCGCAATGGACCCGCCACTACGGTTTCTCGCCCTGGACGACGCCGTCCGTGAGCGGAGGGCTCAGCTGATGAAATTCACCCTCTCCTGGCTGAACGATCATCTTGCGACCCGCGCGAGCCTTGAGGATATCCTCTCCCTCATGGGCAAGGCCGGGCTGGAAGTTGAGTCGGTGCACGATCCGCGCAAGGCGCTCGCCCCCTTCACCGTATGCAAGGTTATCGATGCCCAGCCTCATCCGGACGCGGACAAGTTGCGTGTGTGTACAGTCGAGACGATTGATGGCGTGAAACAGATCGTCTGCGGGGCGCCAAATGCGCGGGCCGGCATGACGGCGATCTTTGCCCCGCTCGGCACGTGGATTCCGGGCCTCAACATGGCGCTCGACAAGAAGCCGCGCGCGATTCGCGGTGTCGAGAGCCATGGCATGATGTGCTCCTCGCGCGAACTGGAGATCGGCGACGACCATGACGGTATCATCGATCTCGAAGGCGATTTTGCCGTCGGTACGCCCGTCGCTGACGTGCTTGGCGCGAATGATCCCGTCATCGACTTTGAAGTTACACCGAACCGGCCGGACTGGCTTGGCGTACAGGGCATCGCGCGCGATCTGGCCGCCGCAGGCGCCGGACGCTTCCTGCGCAGCGACGTGAAGAAAGTCAGCGGCAGCTTCGACTGCCCGGTCGAGATCAGGCTGGAGGCCCCCGAGGCCTGCCCGATGTTTGCTGGCGCGTTGGTGCGCGGCGTGACAAATGGTCCGTCTCCGGACTGGATGCAGGCACGCCTCAAGGCGGTCGGCATCACGCCGCGCTCGCTGCTTGTAGATGTCACGAACTATATCTCGCTGGATCGGGCCCGCCCGCTTCATGCCTATGATGCGGCCAAGCTCACTGGCGCCGTCAGCGCCCGGCTTGGCCGGGCCAACGAAACGCTCGAAGCGCTTGACGGGCGCACTTATCCGGTGTCGCCGGACATGTGCGTGATCGCCGACGATTCGGGCGTCATCGGCCTTGCGGGCGTGATGGGTGGCCAGTCGACAGCTGTCTCGGTGGAGACGACTGAGGTTTTCATCGAGTCGGCCTGGTTTGATCCCTTGCGCACCGCGCGGACGGGCCGGGCGACCGGCATCCATTCCGATGCCCGGTATCGCTTTGAACGTGGCGTTGATCCGCAAAGCTGCCTTGACGGACTGAACCTGGCGATCGCGTTGATCATCGAATACGGCGGCGGCACGGCTTCGAAGGCGCGGGTTGCCGGATCGGTACCGGCACGCATCGACAAGGTGACCTTCTATCCGGCGGATGTTGAGCGGATCACGGGCCTGATCGTCAAGCCTGCGGAAATGCGCCGTATCCTGAAGGATCTCGACATCGACATCGAAGATGCGGGCGATGCCTGGTACCTGCTGCCGCCCTCTCACCGGTTTGACATCGAACAGTCGGCAGATCTCGTGGAAGAGATTGCGAGGCTGATCGGGTATGATGCGCTGCCGACCGCGTCCTTGCCCACGCCCAAGGGCGGGCGCGGCGCCATAACGACCACCCGCCAGGCGCGCGTTGCGGCGGGC